>JBDHHZ010000157.1:0-6635 GCA_039589115.1 Gemmatimonadota bacterium
GAACGGGCCTTTCCCGGCCGGGCTGCGATCGTGCGCCCGGGGCTGATCGTCGGGCCCGGCGACCGGACGGACCGCTGGACCTACTGGCCTGTGCGCATCGCTCGTGGAGGTGAGGTGCTGGCACCGGGCGACCCGGGCGACCTGGTGCGCTACATAGATGCCCGTGACCTGGCGGAATGGTGCGTCCACATGCTCGAGGCGCGCGAGGTTGGGGTCTACAACGCGGTTGGCCCGCGCTCGCATCTCTCGATGGCCGAGATGCTCTACGGCATACGCGCCATCACGAGCGTCGGCATCTCGTTCACCTGGGCGAACGCCGACTTCCTGGCCGAGCACGAAGTCAGGCCCTGGTCGCACATGCCGGCCTGGCTGCCGCCGCGCGATGGCAACGTCGGCTACGGCAGCATCAGCCGGGAGCGTGCCATCGCCAAGGGCTTGAGCTTCAGGCCGCTGGCCGTGACGGCGCAGGACACCCTCGACTGGTGGCAGTCGCTGCCCGAAGAGCGACGTGCGAGTCCACGAGCTGGCCTCTCGGCGGAGCGCGAGAAGGAAGTCTTGGCCGCCTGGCATGATGCGGCCGAACAACGACGATAGGAGCGAATTCCATGTCGACGACGCGAAGAGATTTCCTGCTGACCACGGCTGCCGCCGGCGGCGCTCTCGGCCTCGGAGTCAGAGACGTTGCGTACGCCGAGGACCGCCGAATCCCCAAAGCGGAAGAATCGCTGCGAATCCTCATCCTCGGTGGTACGGCGTTCACAGGGCCACACCAGATCCACTACGCGCTGGCTCGCGGCCACTCGGTGTCGATCTTCACCCGCGGCCGGACGGAGCCGACGGTGCACCAGGAGGTGTTCGATCGGGTCGAGAAGTTGGTGGGCGACCGCAACGACGACCTGGCGGCGCTCGAGGGTCGCGAGTGGGATGCCGTGATCGACAATTCGGCGTCGCTCCCCCGCTGGGTGCGCCAGTCGGCGGGCCTGCTGAAAGACTCTGTCGGCATCTACCTGTTCACCTCATCGCTCTCCGTGCATGCCGACTTCAGCAAGGAGGGCATCACCGAGGACGATCCCGTCGCGACGATCGACGATCCGACTGTCGAACAGATCACCGGCGAGACCTACGGCCCGCTCAAGGCGCTGTGCGAGCAGGAAACGAGAAACGCGTTCCCCGACGGCGCGATCATCGTTCGCCCGCACCTGATAGTCGGGGCGGGCGACCGCTCGGATCGCTGGACCTACTGGCCGGTTCGGATCGCGCGGGGCGGTGAGGTGATGGCGCCGGGCGCGCCCAGCGATCCCACTCAGTATATCGACTGCCGCGACCTGGCCGAGTTCGACATCCATTTGATCGAGCAGCGCGCCATCGGCACGTTCAGTGGGGTCGGGCCGCTCTCACGGCTCAGCATGGCCGAACTGCTGTACGGCATGCGCGCCGTCGTCAGCAACGACATCTCCTTCACCTGGGTCGACGCCGACTTCCTGGCCGAGCACGAGGTGGCCGCCTGGCAGCACATGACGGCGTGGATACCGCCGGCGGATGGGATGGAGGGCTTCGGTCTGTTCGACAACTCGCGCTCGGTGGCCGCCGGACTCGAGTATCGCTCGCTCGCCGACACGACGAAGGCCACGCTCGACTGGTGGAAGACGCTGCCGGAGGAGCGTAGGGCGCGGCCGCGGGCCGGACTGGCGGCGGAACGCGAGGTCGAGGTGCTGGCGGCCTGGCATGCGCGGAGCTCGGCGGGTTAGGACGCTCTATCTCCATCTCCATCCCCATCTCAGTCTCTCTCTGATGAAGATGGAGATGGGGAGGGAGATGGAGAGGGCAAGACAGGAACTGGTTGGGAGGGGAGTTGTTATCACGGCAGATGAGTGAGAATCGGGATAACGCGGTGACGCGGCTGCTGCAGCGGGCGGTGGATGTCAGGTCGGGAGAGGTGAGCGCGCTACTCCTGTCGGGCGCGTACTACTTCTTCATCCTGTCGAGCTACTACATCCTGCGGCCAATTCGTGACGAGATGGCGGTGGCCGGCGGCGTGCGCAATCTGCCGTGGATGTTCACCGGCACGCTGGTCCTGATGCTCATTGCGCATCCACCGTTCGCGGCGCTGGTATCGAAGCTGTCGCGGACGCGGTTCGTCTCGTATACGTACCGCTTCTTCATCGTCAACCTGGTGATCTTCTTCGCGCTGCTGAAGTGGGGGCCAGAGAGCGCGAACATCTGGATCGGGCGAGCCTTCTTCTGGTGGGTCAGCGTCTTCAACCTGTTCGTCGTCTCCATCTTCTGGGCGTTCATGGCGGACGTGTTCCGGAGCGACCAGGGCAAGCGGATGTTCGGGTTCATAGCCATGGGTGGCACGCTGGGCGCGGTGGTGGGCGCGGCGATCACCGCCTTTTTGGCGCAGAAGCTCGGGCCGGTGCATCTCATCCTGATCTCGATAATGCTACTCGAGCTGGCGGTACGTTGCGTCCGCTGGCTCTCGGCGCCGTCGCCTCCCGGACGGCACATGGTTCCCGAGGAATCGGGGATCCGGGTGGCAGGGGTTCCGGAGACCGAGCCGGGGCGCGGGTACGCGGTGCGGCCGGATCCCGAGGAGCCGATCGGCGGGCACGTGCTCGCCGGGATCAAGCAGGTGTTCCGCTCGCCGTACTTGCTGGGCATCTGCGCCTACATGCTGCTCTACACGATCGTGGCGACCTTCCTCTACTTCCAGCAGGCGTGGATCGTCCAGGAGACCTTCGTCGATCGTGCCGTTCGCACGGCGTTCTTCGCCAAGATCGACCTGGCGGTAAACGTCCTCGCGCTATTCACCCAGGCCTTCCTGACGGGACGCTTCATCAAGTGGCTGGGCGTGGCCGTGACGTTGACGCTGCTGCCTGCGGTGTGTGTGCTCGGCTTCGCCGGCCTGGGGCTCTGGCCGTTCCTCGGCGTGTTGGTCGTGTTCCAGACGCTGCGCCGTGCGGGTAACTATGCTGTGGCGCGCCCGACGCGCGAGGTCCTCTACACCGTGGTTAGCCGCGAGGAGAAATACAAAGCGAAGAACTTCATCGACACGTTCGTCTATCGGGGCGGCGACCAAGTGGGCGCCTGGTCCTACGGCGCGATGGCCTGGCTGGGCCTCGGCATGTCGGCCATCGCTTTCGTGGCCGTGCCGATCTGCGGCCTCTGGCTGGCCGTCGGCTACTGGCTGGGGCGGCGGCAGGAATCGCTGGCACGCACGCAAGCGCGCGGCGACGTGGCCACCCCGCCGGCCGCGGTCGCGGCTACTTCAACTTGACCAGCAGCGTCGCCGTTAGACTGCTGATCGACAGTGAATCGCCTTCGCCGCCCAGATTGGCCTGCTCCAGGTAGATGACGAGCCGGTACCTTGGGCTCTCCGCCTCGAAGGTGGCCTCTTCCAGGCCGTAGGGCTCGTCCAGCTCCTCTCTGTTCCGCAGGTCGATGAGCATCGGGGCGAGGTCGATCTCAAGAGCACCCGTGACATCGTCACGCTGACCGAGCCGCAATACTCCGCTCTCCACCGTTAGCTCCGTCTCACCCTCCAGCATCGCTCGGAATACGGTGGTGTCATCGTAGCAGCAGCTCAGGCTGTAGAGGAAGTCGAAGTCGTCCACCGTTAGCGGATTCGGCGCCGACGTGCTGACGTACACGGCCTCCGGTTCCTCCTGCCAGCGATAGATGCGCTCGAGTCCCATCTGCTCCAACGCCAGCTCTGTGCTCATTTCATCCGGGAGCTTCTCGGGTTGGGCGTACCAATCGCGGATCAAGTCCATGCCGTGGAACGCGCCTATATACTCGACGACGTTGCTGATCTCCTTCGCGCGCTCGAATTCCAGGTGCTTGCGCGCGTCGTCTACGACGCCATCCACCATCAACCCTTCGGCCGTCAAGATCTCACGCAGATGGTCGAGTTGGCTGCGTCGTGCGAAGTTCGTTGCGCCCCAGGGACCGAAGGCGGACAGGACCGACACGATGCACAAAGTGATCGGGATGACCCTGATGTCCTTCTTGCGCGCCAAGGTAAAGTAGATGGCGATGCCGAACAGCCAGGCCGTGGCTACAACGACCAGGTAGCGGTTCTCCGTGAGACCGTACTCGGCGATCCGGGTCCAAATCGCCACCGCGACCAAGATGATCAGCGGGAAGAGCGCCCAGTAGAAAAACCTCGCGTAGGGCACGATCCACTTGTTCTCGGCTTTGTCGCGGATGGGATGCACGAGCAGCAGTGCCAGCATCCCGAGGATCGAGACGCCGATCACCGGATAGCCGACCCAACCGTCGGGCAGCTGCCACTGGAAGATGATCTTGATCGTGTAGGCGAGCAAAATGATCAAGTAGAGAACGACGAGTGGTATGAGCACGTACTGCGCGAAGACGCGCAGGCCCGTCGGATAGTCCTCTGCCTCTTGAAGGCTTCTCACATCTTCGGGAATCCCTGCCAGGAAGAACCATGCGCTGTATACGATGATCAGCCAGTACCAGAGCTCGAGATAGATCTCCTCGTGGAAGTCGAAGCCGAGCAGCGTCTCACAGGCGACGAGCGCCAGGCTCAGGCCGATGTACAGAACCATCGAGTAGAGCGCTGCGCCGGCGAGTCGAAGGAACATCATCTTGTTGTACTGCCAGAAGCCGTTCTGCTCGCCGGGCCGGCCGAGGAAGGGAAGGAACGTTGCCGCTAGCAGCACGCCGGAGAGCAGCAGGAGGAAGGTTACGACGTCGGCTCCCTTGACCGGGGCAGGCATCGCCATGTAGTAGGCGACGAGTGCCGCCAACCCAGCCATCTGCATCGCCAGCAAGATTCTACGGGGCCAGCCGCGACTCTCGCCCAGTACGCGCAAGCAGTAGAAAAGCGGAATGCCGAGGATGGCGACCATGACGATGGGCCATAGAGCGTCAGCTGCTGCGTCTGGACCGGCGTCGAACTCGACGAGGAGCTGCGCAACGGCGGCGGCTACGATGGCCGATATGATCGAGAGGGGAAAGCGAACGAACGTGCTGCCGGCCCGCTCGAGAAGGCTGAGCAGGTAAGCGAAGCGCCGTTTGAGAGTCCCTTGCGAGGCTTCCATCTCGGTCTCTCCGGGTTGGCCGTCTGTGTCAGGATATGGGCATACTGCGATGGCCGGGCAGTGTCAAACTGTCGGCCAATCGGGGCGCAGGCAAGCGGAGCTGACCCGCGCACATCGAGGAGAATTGAGACTGTGACCGGTTACCGGCCACCGGCTACCGGCTACCGGCTACCGGTCTTCGGTGAGAGTTACCAGCTAGAGAAGGTCTCGCTACCCTTCGGTTTCCTTGCCGGCCGTATCCGCCATCCGCTCGACGGACTTGAGCATCGCCGACTTCACCCGCTCGAACTCATCATCCGCACCTTCGGCCGTCGCCGCGGCGTTTAGCTGGCGCACGAGGCCGATGAAGCGGTCGACCTCCTCGCGGAGAGCGAAGTAGCGGCGCTCGCTGGTCAGGAATGGGTGCGCGCCGTACAGGAAACCCGCCAGCACTATGAGCAGCCCGACCATGATCGTGGCATACCAGACGAAGAGATTCCTCAGAAACAGGAAGCTGCTCAGAACGATGGCCATGCCGCCGATGGCGGTGATCAGACCCACATACTTGTTGATGATACGGCGCCAGTTGCCCTTATCTCCCATTAGCGTCCTCGACTCTCCGATTGCAGGGCTACGGCACAGGGGGGTGGTAGAAAATTAGGTATTGGCGGCCAGATTACAAGGATGAGCGGTCTCCCGCTCCGAACACCGCCCTCCCCCGGACCGGCTTGGCTTGAAGCCCTCCCGAGGCGACTATACTACACCAGTACACGCCCAAAGATTCGACTGCCTGGAAAGGGAGGGAAAATGTACCCCTGGCCGGCAAGAACCGCCAAATCGGCAGGCCACGCGCCGGCGCGCCCAGCCACGCTTCTCCTGGTGTGCCTGCTCGCCGTCCCTCTGGCTCGCCCTTGCTGGGCGCAGGAGGAGGGATCGCCGGCAGATTCAGTGTTGCAGGCGGTCCGGGCGACGATGACTGCCGCGGGCTACTGCTTTCTGGTGACGCTGGATGCTTCGGGCCATCCCCAGGCTCGCCTGATGGATCCCTTCGAGCCAGAGGGCGACTTGACCGTCTGGATGGCGACGAACGCAACCACGCGAAAGGTTGGCCAGCTGCGAAAAGACGCGCGGGCGACGCTGGCCTATTACGACGTCGATGGGATCGGCTACGTCACCTTGATGGGGGTCGTGCAACTGGTGGGTGACCTTGAAGAGCGGAGCCGGCGCTGGAAGCCGGACTGGAGAATGTTCTATCCGGAGGGTCCGACGAGTCAGGATTTCCTGCTGTTGGAGTTCGTGCCGTCGCGAATAGAAATCATGAGCATCTCCCGCGGGGTCGCGGCGGATGCGACTGGATTCCGGCCGGCCATCTTGGAGCGCCAGGCTTCGACTTGGCTGCTGGCGGGGGGCTAGCGGTCCGGGCGAGACTTACACCATGCGGTTGCCCGAAGTGGGTAAAATCCCTTACTAGTGTACACTTCACCCGTTCATGCGGGCCGTGATCATCGTGGAAGAGAGGAGGGACGATGGCGGGTAGTATAGGCTTGTCGGAGATCGGGCAGGTGGCTGTTACCGTAACTAACCTCGAGC
>JBDHHZ010000158.1:0-6630 GCA_039589115.1 Gemmatimonadota bacterium
CGGATCCGCTGAGCCCGAACAGGGTGAGTGCCAGGGCGCCGACCAAGAAGATCCCCGAGTAGACCATGAACCAGCGCGAGCGCAACGACTCGCCGAGCTCGCGCCGCACCAGCGTCCGGACTACCGCGGCCCGGCTCAAGATTCCTCCCCAGCGAAGAAGCCCTGCACGATCTCCTCGAGCGACGGCCCCACGACCCAGAAGTCCTCTATGGGAACGCCGGTCTGCTGCAGATCGGAGAGCGCTTCCGCGCGCCGCGCCGGAGGCAGTTGGACCGCCACGTGGGTGCCATTCGCCATCACGGCGTCGTCGCCGGCCCGCTCCGCGAATCTCCTCCGCGCGTCGTCGCGGCTTTCGGGCCTGGTGCGCACCCACAGCCAGCTCTCGGCCCCTGCCCTGGTACGCAACTCGTCGAGCGTGCCGTCGAAGACGCGCTCCCCCTCGTGCAGTATCCAGACACGGTCCGCCACCATCTCGACCTCCTCGAGACGGTGAGAGGCGAGTACGACCGTAGAGTTCTCGTCTACCTGTCTGAGCGCGCGCATGAACTCGCCGCGGGCTCGAGGATCGAGGTTCGCGGTGGGCTCGTCCAGCAGCAGCAACGGCGCATCCGCTGCCAAGGCCAGCGCCAACAGGGCCTTCTGGAGCATACCGCCGGACAGCTCGTGCAACATCAGATCGCCGGTCTCGGAGAGCGGCAGGCCGAACGTCTCGAGGCGGTCGCCGATCCGTACCTCCGGAATTCCCCTTAACATCGCGAAGAACTCCACCATCGTCGCCAGCGTCATCGGGAAAAGTGGCGGCCGCTGGGGCACGTAGCCGATCAGGCCGCGGGCCCGCTTGCCATCGGTCGCCACATCCACTCCGGCGATCTCGATCGAACCCTCGAACGACAGCACGCCCATCAGGCAACGCAGCAGCGTGGTCTTCCCCGCCCCGTTCAAACCCAGCAGCGCCAGGCGCTCGCCGCGCTTCACGCTGAATTCCAGGTCCCCCAAGACGACCCGCGGGCCGAAGCGCTTACTCAAGCCGCGCGCCTCGATCATAGCGGCCACTTTCGCACTCCCCAGAGAGAGATCCCGGCCAATCCCAGCCAAAACGCCGCCGCCAGCTGCGCCCCGCCCGTTGACGATCCCTCGCCGGCTAGAGGCTCGCTCAGTCCGATCTCTCGCGCCTCCAATCGCCGGTGCACTTGCCTCGGCGTCGAGTCCACTACGATCGGCTGGGGCTCCAGCAGAGGGAAGAACCGACCCAGGGCATCGAGTGCTGAGGCCGCCGGGCTCAACTCGTAGAGCCTGAGTTCCGGATGACGGGCGAACAGGTCGTCTGAAAGACGGTCAATTCGGTGCGGGAAATCCAGCGCGCCGTCCCCGTCGGCATCCCACGCCGCCGCCGCGTCCCAGCGGTTGCCCGCCCAGCGGTTCGCCAGGGCGCTGCCGCCGCCCGATACCGAGACGTCTCTCATGTTTGCCAGGAAACTGTTCCCGCCGAAGTCGTTCGCACGGACCGAGGGCATCAGACCCACGCCCACGTCGTTGAAGGCCAGGATGTTGTCGCGGATCGTGTTCTCCACGCCCATCCCGCTGGGCGAGTTGTCCAAGTAGAGACCGACCTGGTTTTGAACGATCAGGTTGCCGGTCACCTCGATGCGATCCGCATCCTTCAAGCCGATGCCGAAGCCGCTACTCCCGCTCGCCTGCGCAAAGACGTTGCTGCGCAAAACGATGTCGGACGAATACATGATGAACGCCGCCACATCGTTTCGCGCAAACTCGTTGCGCTCGAACAGATTGTTGCTGCTGTACATGTAGTGCAGCCCGTAGCGTCCGTCCGTAACGAGGTTCTCACGGAAGACGAGGCCGTGGCTAAAGTAGACCACCACGTCCCGCGTTCGGCGCACTACGTTCCGCTCGACCGATGCATCATTGCTGCTCCAGAGCCGGATCCCGTCGCCGCGCATGCCCAGCGGCCTATCCTTGCCGACCACACTGTTGCCGACTACCCGGCTGCCGTGGCTGTCCTTGAGGTAGATGCCGAAGAGCACATCCTCGAGGATGTTGTCGGAGACTACGCACGAATCGGCAGCGACCAATACACCACCGTCCTCCTGATCGAGAATTCTGCCCGATCCGCGGATCTCGAAGCCCGCGAGCACGCTCGGCGCACGAAGCTCTACCACGGTGCCTTCGCCGCCGCCGTCGATCACCGGGCGGCCTTCCCCCAACAGTACGACAGGTACTTCTACAACCAGCTTCTCCCGGTAGACGCCCGCCGATACGCGGATCGTGTCGCCCGGCTGGGCTGCGGCCAGGGCGGCCCCGATGCTCGGGTACCGCCCTGCCGCGCCCACGTTGAGGGCTTGAGTGATCACGAGGACTGCAGTCCAGAACATCGTCATGCTTCGGTCGACTCCGCCGGCTGCGCCTTCCGACCCTTGCGCCACTCCATCGCTACGGCGAGTGGCCCCAGCGACCCAGCGATCCCCATCAGGATCGCGCCGGCGGCTGGCCAACTCTGAACGGTGAAATTGGCCACCTGGGTCGTGCCGATGAACTTCGGTGTGAACGGGTCGATCCTGATTGGCGCGGAGGGCGCCAGCGTTTGGCCGTACTGGTACAACCAGTGTTGGAAGTCGACGAGCATAACGATGCCGAAGACGACGAAATCGATCCAACCGAGCGCCGCGATCTCGAGACGAGCCACGAGCGCGGCCAGCGCCGCCAGCGCTAGAAAGCGAAGGATGAGAAACGGGATGAAGCGGAACTCGGGAAACTCGTCGGGAGCGATCTCCTTCATCCCGATGTAGTGGTTGAGTACGTTCACTTCCTGGATCTCGCCCGCCACCTTGTGCGGGTAGATCTCCAGCGACAGCCCCCCCGGGTACTGCGGCGCCACCAGAGTGATCTTCCAAACCGGTAGGAACGCCGAGGGGATGAGGAGGAGCGCCGCAACCGCCACCATGATACGGGACGTCCGCGACAGCTCCCCCCGAAACAAGTCCGTTGGACTCATCGTCAACCCCCGGTGGCTATCTTGCTGGCCAGCACCGCTGCGGTGCCCGCTTTCACGTAGTACTGCCAGGCCATGTTCCCCATGTTGGCCGCCCGCTGATAGTCCTCGGCAGCCATCGCCTCCTTCGCCGCGGCCAGAGCCCTCTCCGCCTCGCCCAGCCAGTGCCGCGCATCGTTGACCTGATCCTTGGCCACAGCGTGCTCCTCGGCGCCCGCCTCAACGGCGCTGGCCAGCACGCTCTCCACCAGAGCCTTGGTGCTATCGGCCTGGGTGATCCAGTTCTCCGCCTTCGCCTTGTCCTCATCCTGCTCCTGCTGGGCGGGCACGCCTGTAGCGGCGAGCCCGCCAAGCACGGCGAGAGCGGCGACGGACAGAGTGAGCTGTTTGATACTCATCGCCGACCTCCTCTTCTACGGCTCTACAAACAAGTAACCCACCATCTCCAGGTGCAGCGCCGAGCAGAACTCGCTGCAATAGAACGGGTAGACACCGGCCCTATCCGCGACGAACTCGACGACTTCGGACTCACCGGGCTCGAGGCTCACGTTGATGTTGTATTTGTCGATAGCGAATCCATGGGTCGCATCGCGCGCGCTCTCCAGGCTGGTCACGTGGATCCTCACCCGGTCACCGAGCCTGACCTTGATATGCTCCGGATTGAAGTGACTACGGATCGCCGTCATGTGGACGTCGACCGTGTTACCACTGCGCTCGATCCGCTCCTCGCCGGATGCCACGGAGTTGGGATCGGCGGCCATGTTGTGCGGGCTGAAGCCGACCTCCGGATAGACGAGCCACGGATCCAACTTGTCCGCCTTGATGATCTGCGCGTAGTGCGGCTCGCCGACTCCGATGGGCATATCATACAAGAGCTGCATCGGTTCTACCGTCACGTCGATGAGCTGGAAGTTCTGCGGATGCAGCGGGCCCACCGGCTGGAAGCGGTCGATAGACCACTTGTTGAGCGCCACCAGGTAGTTCCCGTCGGGCGAGCGTGTGTCGCCCTCTGCTGCCGCCAGGTGGCCGATGTTGTAGTGCACACCGATCTTCTCTTTCACCGTCCAGTCTTCGATGCTCCACTTCACAACGGCGGACTCGATGAACAGAGAGGTGTAGGCGTGGCCGCGGCCATCGAACTGAGTGTGGAGCGGCCCGAGGCCGAGCAGCACCTGCGCCTCGAGAACGGCGTCGAAGTCGAGGATCGGCACGCCGAACACATCGCGGCTCGAGAAGGTCTCGCTAGCGATGGCGTTCTGAATCTTCTCGAACGAGAATATCGACGCGTGCTGGTCCAGCTTGCCCGCCGTGACGATGAAGCGTCCATCAGGTGTGACGTCTGCGCCGTGCGGGCTCTTCGGCTCGGGGACTAGATAGAGCAGCCCCTCGCGGATCGATACGTCCAGCGGGATCACGCTCATCCCTTGGATCTGCTGCACGCCGGCCCCAGACTGGTAGATCCGTTCGGCCGCTTGCCAGTTGATCACGTGCAGATAGTCCATGTCGTTGGCCGAAGCCCCGGCCTCGAACGGCACGTTGCCGCTCTCGACGCCGCCGGTCGCCATCTCGGAGTTGAACGAACCGAGGAACGCCCAACCCATCGACGGGCCCTTGCCCGCGTCGGCCAGGTCCTGCCAGTACGGCGGCAACTCGAGCGTGAACGATCTTGCGGGATCGATGCGCCCCGCCCCGCGATCGAACTTCCAGAACGTCACGGCGCCGCGGTAGCGCTCCTGGTACTCGCTGATGTCGGCGTAGCTTCCGTCCAGCGGCACCGCGTACTGGCTCGACTGGATCACGTACTCGGTGTTCGGCGTCACGAACGTCGCACCGTGATCGGAGCCCATCAGCGGGTTGGTCAGCATCTGTTTGGTCTCGAAATCCTTCAGAGAGATGACGGCGACCCGCGCGTTTGCCTTGTCATCAATGAACAGGAACTCGCCGTCGTAGTCGCCGTCCGTCTCGGAGATCGCCGGGTGGTGCGTGTCGCCCCAAAGGACCTCCTTACCGTTGACCAGGCCTCCCTCCAGCGTCTCCATCGTCCCGCCGGCGCCGTAGCCGTAGCCCTGCCACGGCTCGGGCGTGAACACCGCGATCGACTTGAGAAGTCGCATCGACGGTACGCCGATCACGAATACCTGGCCCGAGTGGCCACCGGACGAGAACATGACGTACTCGTCCATCTGACCGGTGGGCACGTAAGTCTTCAGCGCCGCCGTGATGTCCGCCTCGCTTAGCCCACGCTCACGTGCCAGGTCGCCTACCGACGTGCCCGCTGGTCCACGGGCACACGATTGCGGCCCAGCGATCGCCAGCGCGACGACCGCGAAGACCACAACTCCCGAGATCATTCCCTTCGGTTTCATCAGCCCAACAGACCTCCTGTTGATGGAAACTGAAAACAAGTGATCGGTCATCGGTTTACGGACTACTGTCCACCGACATCATTCCTCTTGAAGAACTCCAACAGCGCCTCCGCGTCCTGCCGCGTCACGCTCTGGTTCTGCATGGGCGTGTAGTACTCTCCCAGCAGCTGCTTCGCTGTCGCGTCGTTAGCCAGCATGGAGTCCGGGTTGACGATCATCGCCACGATGAACTCCGGGCTGCGCCGCTGGGTGACGCCCGCCAGGTCGGGGCCGACCAGACGGCCGCCGCCGACTCTATGGCAGGCCGTGCAGCCTTTCGCCTGCAGCAAGGCCTCACCGTCAGCTGCCAACGCAGGATCAAAGCCCTGCGCGCCGGTCGGCGCGGTCTCCGCGGCTGGCGCCTCCGCAACTTCTGCCGAGCTGCCGCCGGGACTCTCATCGCCGTCCGCCCCGCCGCCGCAAGCGAGCAGGCCACAGACCGCGGCGATCGCTATCCAGGACCTCTTCAGTCGCATAAGTCCTCTTCCCCGATTAAGTCCGCTATCGCGGTATGGTTGAAAAAGTCGGCCACCGGGTCGGACGCCACCTTCCAACGGGCGTGGACCCGGCAAGGCGATTCATCCGAGCATTCAGATCGCCCCAGCAAACACGTGCGATGCCGCACGATCGAGTCGAACGGCGCGATCACATCCGCCAACTTCACCTCCGCCGCCGGCCGCGCCATTCGAAATCCGCCCCGCGGCCCCCGCTCCGAGAGCAAAATCCCGGAGCGCGTCAGAGTGTGCAGGATCTTCGACAAGTAGTTCCCCGGCAGCCCCAAGCCTTCGGCGATCTCCGCCGCCCGTACCGAGCCTTCTCGCCCCTGCTGCGCGATGAAGAGCACCGCTCGAAGCGCGTACTGGTCGGTTTTGGAGATCACGGGCGACTAAGAGAAATGGGCTGTGTGTGTGATAGCATTTATCATGATAATATGACCTATTTTCACACGCAACCCTCTGGCAGGCCGAATAGGAGTAGGAGTACGAGTTGGAGTGGAGTGCGAGTAGGAGTAGGAGTGCCGTCGACACCCGACATCTAGCGCTCGGCGTCCGTCGAATATAGGACGTCGAGAGTCGGGAGTCGGGATGTACTCGGCTGTCGGTTGTCGAATGTCGACTGTCGGCTGTCAGCTTCTCCCCGCCCCTTGCTATGTCCCGTGAGCCCGGTCTAACGTGCTGCGTCGCCAACGGCCAGGACGGAGTCTATTCGAACCCGGGA
>JBDHHZ010000159.1:0-6625 GCA_039589115.1 Gemmatimonadota bacterium
AGCGGCGAAAGCCTTCGCCGTTCTCCCCCGGAGGGTCGGGCTAGTCCTCCTGTCCGGCCAGCGGGCTGATCTGCGGCGCTCCGGCATCCCGACCGGGTCCGGGGTGCGCGCCCACCGCGACCGACCAGCCGTAGACTCGCTCGATCGTCTCACGTGACAGGACGTCGGCCGGTGATCCCTCGGCCGCCGGCGCTCCGTCATCCAACAGCAGGACGCGATCGGCATAGCGCGCTGCCAGGTTGAGGTGGTGGGTGACGAGCACGACGGTGACGTCGTCACCCCCGGTCAGCTGGGCGAGCAGTTCGAAGATCGTCATCTCGTGGCTGATGTCGAGGGAGACGGTGGGCTCATCGAGGACGAGGGTACCGGGTCGCTGTGCCAGTGCCCGCGCGATCAACGCGCGCTGGCGCTCGCCGCCCGACAGTCTGGAGAGCGGACGGTCGGCCAGCTCGCCCACGTCGCAGCGCTCCATCGCATCGTCGATCGCGTCACGATCCTCCGGTCCGGGCCGCCCCAGGGCGCCGAGATGTGGATAGCGTCCCATCGCCACCATCTCGCGTACGGTGATGGGGAAAGCCATCTCCTCACCTTGCGGCACGACGCCGATCTTCTGGGCCAACTCCCTGCGACTACACTCGGCCACGCGGCGACCCGAATAGAAGACATCGCCGCTATCCGGCTGAAGCGCGCCGAGCAGCAGCTTCAGCAACGTCGACTTGCCCGATCCGTTGGGGCCGATGATGGCGTAGAGCGAGCCGGTCTCCACGCGCAGACCGACGCCGTCCAGGGCGGCCCGCGTCGCGCCGTGGTAGCTGAAGCGGAGCTCTCGCGTCTCGAAGACCGGCGTCTCGCTCACACCACCCTCCGGGTCAGCAGCACAACGAAGAGCGGTACGCCGATCAACGCGGTGATCACGCCGACGGGAAGCTCGGCGGGAGCAGCCGCGGTACGTGCAACGGTGTCGGCGGCCAGCAGAAACGCGCCGCCCAGTATCACCGAGGCGGGAAGTAGCAGTTGATGATCGCTTCCCCACATCAGGCGAATCGCGTGGGGAACGATTAGCCCGACGAAACCGATCACACCGCTCACCGCCACGCCCGCCGCCACCAGCAGCGACGCGATCAGGTAGCAGGCGAGCTTCACTCGCTCCACCCTCGTCCCCAGGTAGAGCGCCGTCTCTTCACCCAGGGCGAGCAGGTTGAGCGGCCGCGCCAGCATCAGGAGAACGGCCATCGCCGGCGCCAGGTAGGCGGCGAGCAGGAGCACCGCAGGCCAGTCGGCGGCCGCCAGGCTGCCCATCATCCAGAGTCCGGCGGATCGGTACGCCTCGGCGGACGCGAAGGTGAGGAGTAACAGGATCAGCGCGTGGAAGAACGCTCCCACGATCACACCGGCGAGCAGCAGCACGCGCGAATCGAAGCCGCGGGCGGCGCTCGTTGCGATGCGCAGCACGACAGCGATGGCGAGTAGTCCCCCGAGCAGCGCAGCCAGCGGAAGCGACCAGGGCGCGTGCAGGTTCCAGCCGAGGACCACCGCGGCGACTGCGCCGACGGCGGCGCCGCCCGACACGCCGAGCACATACGGTTCGGCAAGCGGGTTGCGAAGCAGCGCCTGGAAGACGGCACCGGCTAGTCCCAAGCCGCCGCCCACCAACAAGGCCAGCACGGCGCGCGGGAGCCGCAGGTTGAGCACGATGGTGCGGGCCGGCTCCTCGCCGCCGCCGCTCAGCGCGTCGAGGACGCTGCGTAATGGCAGGTCCGCGGCGCCCAGTGCGATGCTGGCGACCAGGGCTGCAGTTGCCAGTAGCAGTAGAGATGCCAGGCGGAGCGTGTAGCGGGCGGTCACTTCGCTCACTCTCCCGGGAAGGCATCGGGGTGGATGAGCCGTGCCAGCCGGCGCACCGCCTCGCTGACGCCTGGCCCCGGCCGGTTGTAGAGATTGGCGTCCACCTGGAAGATTCGCTCCTCGCGCACGGCTTCCAGCTCGCGCCACCCGACGGATCTGCGCAACCGCTCCACATCGAGCGGGCCTTCGCCGGCCTGCGACAGCAACACGATGTCGGGATCGCGCTGCACGACTTCCTCGAGGCTCACCTGCGGCCAGAGGCCCGGCGCATCGTCGAATACGTTACGGCCGCCGGCGATCAGGATGAGCTCGTGGATGTAGGTGCCAGGACCTGCAGTGGTCACCGGATCGGGCCAGACCACGTAGAAAACCATCGGTCGCTCGCGTCCCGCCACCGCGCGTTGGGTCGCCTCGAGTTCCATGTCGATGAACGTGAGCAGCGAGTCGGCCTTCTCCTCCAGCCCCAGCATGGCGCCTAACTCGCGCGTCGTCTGACGGATGTCGGCCAGCGTCTGGACTTCCGGTGAGTAAACGGTGACGCCGAGATCTGCGAGCTGTCCGATCACGGAGCGCGTTGCGTTGTCGGGCCAAGCCACGACCAGCTCGGGCTGGAGCATCGTCAGTTGCTCTAGGCTGGGCGTAAGCCCCTGGCCGACGGTTGGCAGATAGGCGAGGTCCGGATCGGTGTCGAAGTCGCTGCGCGCCACCAGCCTATCGGCGGCGCCCAGCGCGACGATCGTCTCGGTGATCGAAGGTATGAGCGAGATGATGCGCTGGGGCGGCCTCGCGTCTTCCGGCGTTTCTTCCTCAGCTCCGTTATCGCTTGCGCCGCCGAAACATGCTATGGCGGCGAGTGACAGAACGATCAGAGTGCGCGCTAGTCTTCTCATCCGATTTCGCGGTAAACGATCTCAATGTCGATCGGGCAGACGCCGACATCGATCTCCTCGACCGAAGCGCCGTCCGTCCGGAGCACCACGCTCGGTGCGATGCAATCGCCGGGTATGAGAGTGTACAGCCGTCCGTCCGAGTCGACGGCGACCGCGCTGGATATCGTGTGGCCGTCGACTACGATCGGGTTGGACGGCGATGCTATGAACGAGTCGGCGGAGGCGTCCCACAAGGCGAGGCCGTAGGAAAACGAAGAGATGTAGGCGTCGGCGTGTATGTCGAACGCGATTCCGCCGGGAAACTCGCCGAAGTCCGGGAAGTGGCCGGTTTCGAGCAGAGTGTTCTGGTTCACTACCGATAGACTGCCGTCGCCCTGGCCGAATGTCCCCGCGTTCACGACGTAGAGCTCTTCGCCGCGCCAGGCGGCGGCCGTGGGGTTGAACCCGGTTAGCAGGATGTTGGCGACGACCGAGTCCGACCCTATGTCGATGACCGAGATGTTGCCCTGGCGTGCTGGTCGGAAGCTGAGATCGAGCTCTGCGTTGAGTACGAATACCCGGCCCGCGTGGGCGATCACCGCCTGTGGGAATACGCTGACTGCTATCTCCCGCTCGTGGGTCTTGCTGAACACGTTGATCCGGCTGACCGTGTTCAGGTTCGGATTGGCCACATAGACGATGGAATCGTTCGCGAACGCGACACCGGTTGCGCCGGAGCCTGCTGGCAGCGGCACCGTCCAGACTTCTCCCGTCACGAGGTCGGCGATGGCGGTGGTGGCCAAGAAACCCATGGGCACGACCGCTAGGCTATCTCGCGCCGCCAGGGTAACCGGCGAGCCTGTCGCCGCCAGGCCGATGGTTCGGGCCTCCGATGGTGAGTCGACGGGGAAGACGGTGAGCGAGAGGTCGATGCTGTTCAGGACCACCACGAGCTTCTCGAAGTCGGGCAGAGGTTCCAGGCCAGTGCTGCTATCATCGCAGGCCGCAAGAGCGAGAGCGAGGGCGAGAGCGAGGGCGAGTGAGAGTCGCACGTAGGTCATTCCTTTCCGTGAATCATCGCGGGCGTGCCGCGAGCTCGATACGAATCGTACGACCGGGCTCGGGGTAGCCGAAGATCATCGAATCTTTGTTGTCGAACAGGCGGTCCACGGCGATCATCGGCGTGAGCTGCCAGCTTCCGGCGGCGAAGCTGCGGCGCAAACGCAGATCGAGAGTCCAATACGGATCGAGGGCGTTGAGCGGCGCCGGCACCGGGTAGCGGGTGCCGATGTAGCGTGCATCGACCGCGATCTCCCAGGCCGCCGGTCGCCAGCCGATGCCGGCGCTTCCGCTGTGTCGCGGCCGGTATATCACCTGCACCGTATCGTCGCCGGGCCGGTCGTATGTAACGCGTGCCAGGCTGTAGGCCGCCCGCAGAGTGAGGTTTCGTTCCGGGAGCTCGAGCTCGGCTTCCGCGTCGAGGCCGCGCCGCTTCACGTCGAAGTTGCGCGGGCTCCAAACGAAGCGGAAATCGGGTGCCCAGATGATCATGTCCTTCACGTCGGCGATGTAGCCGTCGAGCGCGAGGCGTCCGATCGCCGCTCCCAGGCGTCCGCGAACGCTGCCGCCGATGCTCAGGTCGCTGGGCACGCGCTCGGCTCGCAGGTTCGGGTTCGGCTCCACCATCACACCTTCCCTGAAGAACTGGTCACCGAAGCTGGGTGGCCGGTAGCTGCTGGCGTGCCTCAGATGGAACGCGGTGGGTCCGGCGTCGATCGTGAGTGTCAACTCGTGAGTGGCGTGCCAAAGCCGGCTCAGGCCGTCGCGGTCAAGCCGCAATGCAGCCACCAGGTGCGGACCGCCCTGCGATTCCGTAACCGCGATTTCACCGCCCACGAAGACGCCGGCGTCGAAGCGTCCGCCAGGCGCGGTCTCGGCGAATTCGGTGCTCTCGTAGCTCTGCTGCCTGAGTTCTAGTCCGCCCGATAGAGATTCCAGCGCGCCGTTCAGCGATACTTCCGTGGCGATTCGCCCGCCCAGTACGAAGGCTTCGGTGAGCGCGTCGTAGGGAAGGCCGAGAGGCGGACTGGGATCGGAGAAGCGAGCCCGCTGCCAGACGCTGTGCACACCCGCTGAGGTCCGCGTGCGCCCCTTCGAGCTCTCCCATGCTGCTGAACCGTTCCAGCGAGTCAGCTCCTCCCGCGCGCCGGGCGTCGGCAGGTAGCTAGGACCGGGCAGCCCGCGTTCCAGTCTGTTGAAACCGCCGCGCAACCGCAGGTCGCCGCCGGCCGCGCCCGTGTTGGCGGCAAGGAAGAGATTCCCCTCCGACAGGTCGTTGTTCGCCCGCGTCGCGGTCTCACCGCCCAACTCGTCGGGAAGCGAATACTCGAACAGGCCGTCAGCGGTCCGGGCGTAGCCGCCCGCCGACCAGCCGAAGGCAGCGCCGCCGCTCGTCTCGGCCGAGACCGACCAGAGCCCCAGGGAGCCCGTCTCGAGCCGGGCCGCCAGCGGGGTCGCGTTGATGCGCGTGTCGATGAGGATCGCGCCGGCTTCGGCACCGGGACCGAAGCGAGCCGACTGGCTACCCTTGAGGACAGTGATCGACTCGATCTGCGACGTGGGGATGGTGGAGAGATCGACTGCGCCGCTGATCGGATTGCCAAGCGGGGCGCCGTCGAGCAATACCAGGACCTGGTCGGAGGAGCTGCCACGAATGCTCACCGTCTTCGGTCCAAGCGGCCCGCGCGAGTTCACCACCAAGCCCGCGCGTCCTTCCAGCAGTCCGGCGGCGGTGTGCTCGCCGCTCCCCTCGATCTCATCGCGGGTGATCGAGATGGTGCCGGGCGCTTCGATGCGAGCGGCACCTTTCGCTTCGGCGCGCACCTCTTCCAGGAGCACCGGACGCGCGCCCAGCCGGACCGCCAGCCACGCAGTGGCTCCATTACGGATATCGATCTCACGCGAGCTCGGCTCGTAGCCCAGCCGCGTGAAGCGGATCGCATGCCGGCCCGGCTCGAGCCCGCGAATGCGAAATTCGCCGCGTCCATCGCTCAGTGTGGTCAGGTCCGTGCCCAGTACTTCGACGAACACGTTCTCCACCGGCTCCCTGTTGATCGCGTCGGTGACGCGTCCCGTCAGCTTGCCGGGATACTGGGCTGCGACGATGTCAGCGGTAAGTGCCAGCAGAGTGCAAATCGTCAAGACCACGCCGGCTGGGCGCACCGTTATGGTGTTCCGCCGGTGTGGCGTGTGGTTGGCTGAAGGCAATAAGAAAGCCCGCACGTCTTACCCTGGAAGAGTGCTATGGCGCGCGGGGCGGAACAGGTCTCCTGACTCGAGGCAGCCAGGCTCGCCTTCCCAGGATCTCCCATCGAGTCCCAGTGGCGTGTCGAGCTGGCTTGTCGGCTTGCGCCGAGCCTCACACAGTGGCGGGGCCGTGCCGGATTCTCACCGGCTTCCGAAGTGTTCCGCCCGCCGTCGTGATCCTAGTTGTCGATGACAGAGTATGCGCCGGGTGATCTCGATGTCAAGGAGAGGTCGCGGCGGCCTTCTCTTCGCTTGATTTCACCCACTGGAAAAAAACGAAGACCATGGCGATCACCATGATCAGGGCTGAGCCAAGCTTCATGATGCCGGCGGCCAGCTGCTGGTCGCTGAGCGCTGACGTCCCCGCTATCGGCGGTGCCAGCTCGTACGTCGCGTAGGCGGGGTACTTGCTGAACAACAGGATGAAGAAGGGCGGCCTGATCATGATCCCGTTGAGTCCCAGGTAGGCCAGCTTGAACATGGGGACAAAGCGCGGCCAGGCGGGGACCGGGCTGATCAGGGGCCACCAAAAGATCAAGCCCGCCAGCAGCCAGGAGATATCGAGCACGAACGAGCCGAACTGGGTTCTCATCAGCGGATCGACC
>JBDHHZ010000160.1:0-6624 GCA_039589115.1 Gemmatimonadota bacterium
TCCGACACACCGACTACCTGCCGTCGCGCCCGAGCCGGGTTCGTGAGCGGACCTAGGACGTTCATGATCGTGCGCACACCCAGCTTGCGGCGAACCGGGACCACATGCTTCATGGCCGGATGCAGGTGCGGAGCGAACAGGAAGCTGATCCCTACCTCGTCCATGATCTCTTCCATGCGCTGGGGCGTCTGAGAGATATCCACACCGAGCACCTCGAGAACATCGGCACTGCCGCAACGTGAGCTGAAGGACCGGTTGCCGTGCTTGGCCACCGGTACCCCTCCACCGGCGACGACGAAAGCCGCCGCCGTGGAGATATTGAACGTCGTCAGCTCCCCTCCCCCGGTCCCGCAGGTATCGACGACGGCGTCGGGGTCGGACGTTCTGACCTCGATCATCGCGCTCTGTAGCGCCCGCACGCCGCCTGCGATCTCTTCAGCCGTCTCGCCCTTGGCGCGCAGACCCATTAGTAGGGCGCTCACCTTCGCGTCGGAGGCGCCGCCCGTCATGACGACGGTGAACGCGGCTTCGGCCTCGGCGGCGCTCAGGTCGCTACGCTCCGCCAGCCTGCGAATGGCCACGGTGAGAGGGTCGGCGTTGCTTGACATCCTGCCTTCGGCTCCGGTATGTTCTCGCGCGTGGCGCATATAGAGCACCACGCGGGTCACTGGCGAGCCAAGCTCGTCTTGCACTATGAAGGCCGGAATTTCTGCGGTTGGCAGATCCAGCGCAACCGGCGCACAGTGCAGGGTGAGCTTTCTGCGTTGTTGGGCCACTTGTGTGGCGACGAATCGCGGAAGATCACGGCCGCCGGCCGCACCGACAGCGGGGTCCACGCGACGGGCCAGGTGGCCAGCGCTCTCATCCCGGACCGTTTCGGCCGGACAGAGCTGCTGCGCGCATTGAACGCGCTGTCCCCTCCAGATCTCTGGATCGCCTCCGCGGACCGCGTGGCCGACTCCTTCCACCCGCGCAATGATGCGGTTTCCCGAACTTACGTCTACCGGGTAGGGGTGGGGTTCGCGTCGGGCTCACCCTTCCATGCGCCGTGGTGCTGGCCGCTCTGCCGGGCCCTTGACCGAGAACGCATGGACGAGGCCACGGGTTTCATCGTGGGGAGCCAAGACTTCAGCGCCTTCGCCAAATCGGGCCAGCCGCAGCGCGGCGTCCGCTGTGACGTCCTCTCCGCCGAGTGGCGCGATTCGCCAGCGGCCGGGGGGATGCTCGAGTTCGAGATCTCGGCCAACCGCTTCCTTCACCGGATGGTCAGGTATCTCGTCGCCACCTTCGTGGAGATCGGTCGAGGTATCAGACAGGTCGAAGAGATCCAGAGGCTGCTGGACCGGGAGCCGGGATATCGGACGGCCCCGCCGGCACCGGCGCAGGGGTTGTTTTTGGCGCGAGTCGACTATAGTTCAGGGCAAACGAAGTCAGAGATTGTCGAGACGCCAAGAGAGGATACCGAATGAAGATCTTCATCGACACAGCCGACCTGCAAGAGATCCGCCGGGCGGCCAGGGCCGGTCTGATCGACGGAGTGACGACCAACCCGTCATTGCTGGCCAAGGTCGTTGGCGATGCGAATATAGCCGAATACATGAAGGACATCACCGATGCCGTCGACGGCCCGGTGAGCCTGGAGGTGCTGGCCACCGACTCGGAGGGGATGGTCTCTCAAGGGAAGGACCTGGCGGCGCTCTCGGATAACGTCGTCATCAAGGTCCCGCTGACGGAGGACGGCCTGGTTGCCACCAGCCGGCTCCGAGCCGAGGGGATCGGCGTGAACGTCACTCTCTGCTTCTCGCCGTCACAGGCATTGCTGGCGGCCAAGGCAGGCGCGACCTTCATCTCGCCGTTCGTCGGACGGCTAGACGACATCAGCCACCAGGGCATGGAGCTTATCGCCCAGATCCGTGAGATCTACGACAACTACGGCTTCGAAACGGAGATTCTGGTCGCTTCCATTCGCCACCCGCTCCACTTCGTCGAGGCGGCGATGATCGGTGCCGACATCTCCACCGTGCCGCCCCCCGTGCTCTGGAGTCTCCTCAATCATCCGCTCACCGATCGCGGGATCGAAGCGTTCCTCAATGACGCTGAGAAGGCGCGGCTCGAAGTGCCCAGCATAGAGGAGGCGCGAGCATAACAAAGCCACGAGGTCAAAGCCGTACCCGCCCCGGCTTCGTCGCCGGCTGGCTGGCTGGGTTCGCCGCCGCAATCGTCGGGCTGGGCATAGTCGTGCTCGGCCTACCAGCGTTTCTGGGCGGAGCCGGAGACTCGGCCCGTTCAGCGACCGCGGAGGTTCTCGAGCAAGCGCCCGGCTCGTCCACACGGACCGCCGCCGAGCCTGGTGCGAGCGGTGCGGAACGCCTCTCACAAGCGCGGGCGACACCCATTGTGGAGGCGGCCCGCCGCGTCATGCCCTCCGTGGTCGGCGTCAATGTCATCCGCCGCCAGCGCGTCGGTGCGCGTTCATTGTGGGAAGAGTTCTTCGTCCCCTTTGGCTACGAGCGAGACGTCCAAGGACTGGGGTCGGGCTTCGCTTATGCGTCCGGCGGTTACGTGCTGACCAACGCTCACGTTGTACAGGGGGCCTCCGAGATCGTCGTGGCAGCCGCTGACGGCGCCGATTACCCAGCCGAGCTCATCGGCGCCGATGACCTGTCCGATGTGGCGCTGCTCAAAGTCGATGCCGAGATCCCGTTGCCCGAATTCGGCGACTCCGATGACCTGGTCACCGGTGAGCCGGCCATCGCTATCGGCAACCCGTTCGGCTACCTGCTTTCTAATGTGGAGCCGACCGTCACCGTTGGCGTCATATCAGGAGTCGGCCGCCACATCATCCCCTCGGCCTTCTCGGGCTCCGGCGGCGAAGCCGAGACGATCTACGCCGACATGATTCAGACGGACGCATCGATCAACCCGGGCAACTCGGGCGGTCCGCTCGTCAACGCCGAGGGTCAGGTAATCGGCGTAAACTCCGCCATCTTCTCCCGCTCCGGAGGGTCCCAGGGCCTCGGCTTCGCCATCCCGATCAACCGCGCGCTGCGCATCGCCGAGCAGCTGCGTACGGAAGGGCACGTTCGCCGGCCTTGGGTCGGCATCGAGGTCGGATCCTCGGAGAGCGACCGGACCAGCCGCAGTGGCGCCAGCATCGTCAGAATCGCGCCCGACTCGCCGGCCGAGCGATCTGGGCTCGAGAGAGGGATGGAGGTCGTCGCGGTCCAGGGCCGGTCGGTGAAATCGCCGCTGGATTGGGAGGCGGAGCTGTTCAATGTGTCGCCCGGCGAAACACTGACCGTCAAGGTCCGGGACCAGAGCGGCGCCGAGCATGACGTAATGCTGACCGCGGAAGATCTACCTTCGGTCAACGCCGACAGGGTCGAGGCGCTCGAAGGACTCGAGCTGATCACGCTGACCCCGGCGATCCAGGCCGAGCGGGGCCTGCGCAGCAGCTCTGGCGCCCTGATAGCGGATATCTCCAACGTGGTGACCCGGAACACGGGATTGCGAGGCGGCGACCTGATCGTGGCGATCAACCGCAGTCGGGTCGGGAGCGCAGACGACGTGGCGCGCCTGCTCGATTATCTGACGAATAGAGGTGCCATCCGAGTCTACTACGAACGCGATGGCATTGGCCGGAGCACGACCTTCTACGTGCAGGAGAATTGACCGGCGTGACGAACGACAGCTATCAAAACCCGCTGATCACTCGCTACGCGTCGCCTGAGATGGCCGCCATCTTCGGCCCTCGCCATCGCGCCCGCATCTGGCGGCAGCTCTGGATCGCGCTCGCCGAGGCCGAGCGCGAACTGGGACTCGAGATCGGCGAAGAGGCGATCGATGCGATGCGGTTGCACATCGATGAGATCGACCTGGAACGCATAGCCGATATCGAGTCCGAGGTACGTCACGAGGTCATGGCGCATATTCACCAGTTCGGTGAAGTGGCGCCGGCAGCCAAGGGCGTGATCCACCTCGGCGCCACATCGGCATTCGTCATGGACAACGCCGACCTGATCCAACACCGGGAAGCGCTCAAGTTGATCCGTCGCCGCCTGCTCAGCGTGATCTCGGCACTGCGAGACCAGGCGCGCGAGCACCGGTCCGTCGCAACGGTCGGCTACACTCACCTGCAGCCAGCGCAGCCTACCACCGTAGGTAAGCGAATCACTCTCTGGATGCAGGACCTTTTGCTCGACCTGGAGACCATCGAATTCCGACTCGAGAAGCTGCGCTTCCGCGGTGCCCGAGGCGCAACGGGCACCGAGGCATCCTTCCTCATCCTGTTCGACGGTCAGGCCGACAAAGTGGACCGCCTGAACGAGATGATCGCCGACAAGATGGGCTTCGCGGAGATATTCGGCGTCAGCGCGCAGACCTATACGCGCAAACTCGACGCATCCCTGCTCGCCGCGCTGGCGGACATCGCTCAGTCGGCGTCGAAATTCGCTAACGACCTCCGGTTGCTCCAGAGCTTCGGCGAGCTGGCGGAGCCCTTCGGAAAGGCTCAGGTAGGGTCAAGCGCGATGGCGCACAAACGCAATCCGATGAGGTCGGAGCGAATCAACGCCCTAGCGCGTCACGTTCTGGTGTTGACGCTCGATCCGGCTATCACTGCGGCCGCCCAGTGGCTGGAGCGCACGCTCGATGACTCCGCCAATAAGCGGATCGCCGTACCGGAGGCCTACCTGGCAACGGATGCGATACTGCTGTTGATGCACAATATTGCCGCCGGGCTGCAGGTCTATCCGGAGGTCGCCGCTCGTCGCCTCGAAGAGCAGATACCGTACCTGGCCGCCGAACCGGTACTGTTGTACGCCGCGAGTCGTGGCGGCGATCGCCAGGCGCTACACGAACGGATCCGCAAGCACGCTGTCGCTGCCGCGCAGGAAGTTCACCACGGCAGGCCAAACGACATGGTGGAGCGGCTGGCCAGCGATCTGGACCTGGGAATCGAGCGAGCGCAGTTGGAACGCATGCTGAGGCCCGAGGCGATGATCGGCCGGGCACCCGAGCAGGTCGATCGCTTCCTCGCCGAGTGGGTCGATCCGGTGTTGAAACGTTACAAGGACGAGGTAGAAACTCATAGCCCGACCCTTTCAGTCTGACGGCGAAAGGCAACAAGAAACTCTGATGACGACACCTCTGCGAAATGTCAGCCTCGACCTCCCCTTGCTGAGGGAGGGGAAGGTGCGGGAGGTCTACGAGTTAGGCAGCGACCTTCTGCTCGTGGCCACAGATCGGCTCAGCGCCTTCGATGTCGTGATGGACGAGCCGATACCCTACAAGGGTCAGGTTCTGACTCAACTCTCGCTTTGGTGGTTCGAACGCACAGAGGACATCGTATCGAACCATCTGATCACCGCAGACGCCGATCAGATCGTCGAGAGATACCCGAACCTGGCCGAGAGCCGCGACAGGTGGGAAGGCAGGTCGATGCTCGTCCGACGTGCCGACCCCTTCCCCCTCGAGTGCGTGGTGCGGGGCTACATCACGGGCTCGGCTTGGAAAGAGTACCGGGTCGACGGGACGCTAGCCGGCGAACGACTCCCCGAAGGGCTAGTGGAAGCACAGCGCCTCGACCCACCGATCTTCTCGCCGGCGACGAAGGCCACCGAAGGGCACGACGAGAACATCACCTTCGAGCGAGTTTGCACCACGGTCGGGATCGCGGTGGCCAACACTCTTCGAGACATGAGCCTGAAGCTCTACGAACGAGCCCGGGACATCGCTTATGAGGGCGGTGTGGTTCTCGCCGACACTAAGTTCGAGTTCGGTGTTTCAGGGGAAGGCGAGATGCTCTTGATTGACGAGATTCTGACGCCCGACTCTTCCCGCTTTTGGCTTGTGAACCAGTACGAGCCAGGGCACAGCCAGCAATCGTTCGACAAACAGCCCGTACGTGACTTTCTCGACCTTCTCGTCACCAAGGGTGAGTGGAATCGCCAGGCACCACCACCGCGATTGCCGCCGGAAGTCGTCGACAATACTTCAAAGCGCTATCTTAAAGCCTACGAGTTGATCACGGGCGAACCGCTGCTGTAATCGAGATGAGACTGCCCCTGGCGCGCGAAGGCTATCCGTTCATCGCAAGTACAGCGATTCCGGCCATCCTACTGCTATGCGTGGCCGTCATTCTCCGTGACACGGCTATTTGGATCGTGGCGGCGATTGTCACGATCCTGGCGCTTGGCATCCTCGCCTTTTTCCGCGATCCGGAACGCCAGGCCGCTACGGGGCGCGACCTAGTCGTTTCGCCCGCCGACGGCAAAGTGATCGATGTGCGCGTCACCGATGAGCCCTCATACATGCATGGCGAGGCGCTGCGAATCTCGATCTTCCTGTCTCTGTTCGACGTTCACGTGAACCGCTACCCGGTCACGGGCGACGTGGAGCACCGGACCTACGATTCCGGGCGCTTCGAGCCGGCCTGGCGTGCTTCGGCCAGTCATTCCAACGAACGTGCATCGACGGGCATCCAAGCAGACGGTTTCTCGGTGCTGGTCAGGCAGATCGCCGGTCTGGCGGCCAAGCGAATCGTCACCTATGCGAAGCCCGGTGACAGAGTAAAGCAAGGCGAGCGGATGGGTCTGATCCGATTCGGCTCGCGAGTCGATGTTT
>JBDHHZ010000161.1:0-6606 GCA_039589115.1 Gemmatimonadota bacterium
GTGCCGCACTCCTCGTAGTAGAGCGTGTGCAGGTCATCGACCTGCAGCTCACCGGTCCGGTACGGCTCGATCTCCGGGTGGAAATGCTCGTTGGCCATGTCTGTTTCCGCATTCTTGTTCTGTTGGGTCCGAAGGTCCGGACCCGAAGGTAGCCGGCCTCACTCCTCCTGGGCTCCCCAGATGTAGTCTACGGTGTACCCGTTGGGAAAGGGATCCTCGGGGTCGACGACGTAGGAGGCGAAAGAATCCCATCGTGGTGGAAGTCCTGGTTCATTAGCAGCTCACCCTTGGCCCACATGGCCGCCATCTTGGCGCAGGGCCTCACACCGTTGGCGCTTTTCTCCGTTTTTCCGCACATTCACGCTACATGAATCGTAGCGAGTACCCGTACCGCGTTCTGATACGCCCGTCGGGCGAGCTGGCGACCAAGTCCAAGCAGACTCGGCGGAAGTTCGAGCGTCGCCTGATCCACAACCTGGACGACGCTCTGGCGACTTCGGGCGTGGCCGGTCGGATCCGGCGCGACTGGGGGCGCATGTACGCCGAGACCGACGCCGCGGAGGCGCTCGGCGTCATCCGGCGCGTGTTCGGCATTGCGTCCGCTTCGCTGGTCGAGGCCAGCGCCGAGCCGCGACTCGATTCCATCATCGACGTCGGTACCCAACAGTACACGGAGCGCGTCCGCGGCAAGACTTTCGCCGTGAGGGCGCGACGCTCCGGCAGGCACGACTTCTCTTCCAAGGACATCAACTACGGCCTCGGAGCCGCGCTGAACCGCTACGCGCAGGTCGACCTGGACGAGCCGGATGTGACCGTCGGGGTCGAGGTGCGCGACGAGACCGCCTACTTCTACAGCGAACAGCTCGCGGGCGCCGGCGGCCTACCGCTCGGTACCGAGGGACGCGCCGTAGCTCTGATCTCCGGCGGCTACGACTCGGCTGTCGCCGCCTGGATGATGCTGAAGCGAGGTGTCGAGCTGGATTACGTATTCTGCAATCTGGCGGGCAGCGCCTACGAACGGGCGGTGGTTGGCGTGGCCAAGCTTCTGGCCGACGAGTGGAGCTACGGGACGCAGCCGCGGATCCACATCGTCGATTTCGAGGCGCCGGTCCGGCATCTGAAGGAGCGGGCGCGCGAGAGCTTCTGGCAGGTGATTCTCAAGCGGCTCATGTATCGCGTAGGTGAGAAGATCGCCCGGGAGACCGCGGCCGAGGCGATCATCACGGGCGAGTCGGTGGGTCAGGTCTCCTCGCAGACGCTGACGAACCTCTGTGCCATCGACGGATGCGTGCGCATCCCGGTCTTCCGTCCGCTGCTGGGTTTCGACAAGGCCGAGATCATCGACCGTAGCCGGCTGATCGGATCCTACGCTCTTTCGGAGAAGGTGCGGGAGTACTGCGCGCTGACGGAGCGAAAGCCGGTGACCGATGCTGCCCCGGAGGAGGCCGACGCGGAAGAGGCGAATCTCGATCTCACCGTGCTCGATTCCGCCGCGGCTGACCGGCGCACCGTTCACCTTCGCGAGCTCGACGCCAGCGAGCTGGTGATGCCGTATCTGTACGCGTCGGAGGTGCCGCCCGGCGCCGTCGTCATCGACGCGCGCACGCCGACGCAGTACGCGGCCTGGCACTACCCCGGCGCCGTCCAGAGAGACTTCTGGGACATCATGCGGAGCTTCAAGTCACTCGAACGCGATCGGGTCTACGTGCTCTACTGCGAGTTCGGCCTCAAGACCGCGCAGCTCGCCGAGAAGATGCAGAGCGCGGGCTACGAAGCATACAGCTTTAAGGGAGGAGTGAAGGCGATTCGGGAATACGCGCTTCGGGAAGGCGGGCTTTGAATATGGAATTTAGAACGCCGAACAGCGAATGATGAAATGCTCTTCTACATTCAGCATTCGATATTCGATATTCGATATTCAAAAGCCCGCAAACTAGAAAACTTTTATCGGCGGAACATACTTCCTCGGGTCCTGCCGTAGTTCCAGCACCACGTTCTGAACGTCCACCAACAGCTTGAGCAGGCTCTCGTACAGCTCCTGGTCGGTGACGAGTTGGCCCAACGTGCCTTGGCCCGATTCGATAGACGTCAGCAGCGAGTCGGCCTTGGCCGAAGTCGATGTGAGATCCTGGTAGAGTGTCTCATCGGTGATCAGGCGCGACAGCGTTCCCTCACCGCTGATCAAGGCCAGCGTGAGCGTATCGAGCCCGGCCACCACCGAGCGCAGGTCCTCGTACAGCTGCTCGTCCTGCGCGAGCTGGGCGATGGCTCCCTCGCCGCTGGCGACAGCGCCTAGGAAGTCGTTCATCGAGCGGGACGTTGAGAGGAGCTCTACGTACAGCGCCGAGTCCATCAGCAGGCGCCCTGCCGTTCCCTGGCCGGACAGCAGGGTGTCCGCGATCGACCTCATGTTCCGAAGCATCATCGCCAAGTCGTCGACGAGCACGGATGCCGATGCCAGCATCTGCTCGTAGTCGACCGCTATCGCGCTGGAGACCGTGTCACCCGGTTGCAGTATCTCAGCTTCGGTCGTCCCCGGCGTCAGGTCGATGATTTTGTCGCCCAGCAGACCCTGCGTCCGCACCCTCGCCTCGGAGTCGGCTCGGATATGCTGCTGCACGTCGGTGTTGATGGCCATCGTGATCTTGAGGACGTGATCGGGCTGGGCTCGCTCTTCAGCCGGCACGAACTGGATCTGCTCGACTTTCCCCACGTCCTGGCCGGCCAGCTTGACGCTGGCGCCTTCGATCAGGCCGTTGGCCCCGGGCATCAGGGTCGTGAGGTTGTAGCGTTCCCCGAAAACGGCCCCCGTCTCACCGATGAAGAAGATCGCCACCGCCAGCACCACGAGCGCCAAGACCACGGCGAGACCAACGCGGATCTGGCTCCAGGAAATTCTCGACCCTCCGTTCATTACTGGGGCGACCTCCTCCGACTCAGTCTAGGAATTCCCTGACGTAGGGATTCTCCGTCTGGGAAAGTTCTTCCGGCGTGCCATAGAATATGATACCGCCGTTGCGTAGCATAGCGACATGAGTGGAAACCGCCATCACCGCTTTCATGTCGTGGCTCACCACCACCGATGTCACCTCCAGCTCGGACTGCAGGCGCAGGATCATCTGTACGATCGTGCCGCTGGTGACGGGGTCGAGTCCCGTTGTCGGCTCGTCGTAGAGCAGGATCTTCGGCTCGTGGACGATGGCGCGGGCGATACCGACGCGTTTCTTCTGGCCGCCCGAGAGCTCCGCCGGCAGCCTGTAGCCGAACTCGTAGACCGAGAGGTCGACCATTGCCAGCGCGCGCTCTACCCTGTCGTGTACCTCGTCCTCGGCAAGCTGCATGTGCTCGCGTAGCGGGAAGGCGACGTTCTCGTAAATGGTCAGCGAGTCGAAGAGCGCCGCAGCCTGGAACACCATCCCCATCTTCTCCCGGACCTGAAGGACTTCCTGGAAGGTGAGCTGGTTGATGTCCTCGCCCTCGATGATCACTTCGCCGCTGTCGGGAACCAGAAGTCGCAGGATGAGCTTCAGAATCGTCGACTTCCCGACTCCCGACGCCCCTACTATCGACAGCGCGTCGCCCTCGCGCACGTCGAACGTGATGTCGTTCAGCACCTGCTTGTCGCCGAAGCCCAGGTATAGGTGCCGGGCCTCGATCACCACAGGTTCGGGCCTGGCCGCTGCAGCGAGTGGCTGGCCGGCGCTCATTGTTCGTGCATCCCGGCGTTCGTCGCTCATCACTCCAGCAGGGTAGAGATCAGCAACTGGGTCAGGAAATAGTCCGTCGCCAGTATCAGGATCGAGGCGGAAACGACCGCCCGTGTCGTGCTCAGACCGACTCCTTCGGTCCCGCCTCGCGTCTGGAGGCCGAAGTAGCACCCGGTCATGGCGATGATCCCGCCGAAGAAGAACGGCTTGATCAGGCCGGCCACGATGTCCCTCGGGATCACCGTCAGGATGAAGCCCGATTGGGCCAACGTCTGATACACCGAGCGCATGTACAGGTCGGGGGCAAGATCCAGTTTGAGCATGGCGATCAGCAGCCCGCCGAAGATGGCCACGGTGTCCGTGATCACCGTCAGGATGGGCAGCATGATCAGCGCGGCCAGCAGGCGTGGCGTGACCAGCTTCTTGATCGGGTCGGTCCCGATGACGTTCAGCGCGTCGATCTGCTCGGTCACCTTCATCGAGCCCAACTGGGCGGCGATACCGGCTCCCACGCGGCCCGCCACCATGAGCGCGGTGAGCACGGGGCCCAACTCGCGGACGGCGCTGGCGCCTACCAGACGGCCGATGTACATGGTCGCCCCGAAGCGCCGCATCTCGACGGAGCTCTGCAGGGCGAGCACCATCCCGGTGAATACGCCCGTGAGCAGCACGATGCCGAGCGAGCCGACCCCGATCACGTCCATTTGCTGGAGGGTGTCGCGCCAATAGAAGGGGCGGGAGAAGATATAGCGTACCGCCTTGGCGGTCAGGATCGTGTATTCCTGAACGCCCAGTACCGCTCTCTTCAGATAGTCTTCAACAAGCGACCAGACTGCGGCCATTCGTTCCCTCCACCCGGTGGCCCGGCGGCGCCTTTGACAGTGCCAATGGCATTGTTTTATCTTCGCGCGCCACTTAGCGCAAGCAATGCCCCGACTGCGTGCTCTTGGCCGCCAACCGTCAACTCAGTAGAACGACCTGAAAAAGCCGTGTATCTGTTGATGGCACGGAGTTTGAACAATCTAAGTGCGCCAACCAGCTTGCAATAGTTGGGATCGGAATGTCCGGCGTCGTCGGTACCTTCTCCGCCAGTACGGCCGGCGGTGCCGGAGCGGGACTGAGACGTAACAACCCACGGAATCGCAAAATGACACGCTCCATACCTCAGGACATCGAGATCGCACAAGCGGCAGAGCCGAAGCCGATCCAGGAAATCGCCGACATGCTCGGGCTCGGCCCGGCCGACTATGAACCGCACGGGCGTGACAAGGCGAAGGTGTCACTCGAGCTGTCGCGGCGGCAGGCGCGCGCGAAGCTTGTGCTGGTGACGGCCATCACGCCGACTCCCGCTGGGGAGGGGAAGAGCACAGTCTCGGTCGGCCTCGCCCAGGCGTTGAGCCAGCAGGGTGAGAACAACGTGCTCTGTCTTCGCGAGCCATCGCTGGGGCCGGTCTTCGGTATCAAGGGCGGCGCCGCCGGCGGCGGTTACGCCCAGGTCGTGCCGATGGAGGACATCAACCTCCACTTCACCGGCGACCTGCACGCTATCACCAGCGCGCATATGCTGCTCTCCGCCATGCTGGATGCGCATGTCCACCACGGTAACGTCTGCGGAATCGATGTCCGCAGGATCACCTGGCCGCGCTCCGTCGACATGAACGATCGCGCGCTCCGAAACATCACCATCGGCCTTGGCGGGGCGGTCCACGGCGTGCCGAGGCAGGACGGGTTCGTCATCACCGCCGCCAGCGAGGTGATGGCGATCTTCTGCCTGTCGAAGGACGTCGAGGATCTGACCGAGCGGCTTGGAAACATCGTGGTCGGCTACACGTCGTCCGGCGAGCCCGTGCGGGCGCGCGACCTGAACGCGGAGGGCGCCATGACGGTGCTGCTCCGGGACGCGTTGGCGCCCAACCTGGTGCAGACGCTCGAGGGCGGTCCCGCCTTCGTGCACGGCGGTCCCTTCGGCAATATCGCCCACGGCTGCAACTCGATCATCGCCACCCGGACGGGCCTGGGTCTAGGCGACATCGTGGTCACCGAGGCGGGGTTCGGCTCCGACCTGGGCGCGGAGAAGTTCTTCAACATCAAATGTCGGATCGCCGGCTTCGACCCGAAGGCCGCGGTGGTAGTCGCCACCACCCGCGCGCTCCGGCACCACGGCGGCGCTGCCAAGGAGGACCTCACGAAGGCCGACCCGGCGGCGGTGGAACGGGGGTTGTCGAACCTCGAGCAGCACATCAGGAACGTACAGCAGCACGGTGTGCCGCCGGTGGTCTCGCTGAACGTCTTCGACGGTGACAGCGAGGACGAGTTCAAGGCCATCGAAGGCCGCTGCGCAGAGCTCGACGTTCCGTGCCTGCGGACCGAAATCTGGGCCAAGGGCGGTGCCGGCGGCCACGAGCTGGCCGACGCGGTGAAAGAGACGCTGGAGAAGGACGAGGCGGCTTACAAGCCGCTCTACCCGCTCGATGCTTCCATCGAAGAGAAGGTCAAGACGATCGCGACCAAGGTCTACGGTGCGGACGCCGTGAACTACGCTCCGGCGGCTCGCAGGCAGTTGGCCCAGCTCGAGAAACTGGGCTTCGGCGATCTGCCGGTGTGCATGGCCAAGACCCAGTACTCGCTCAGCGACGACATGAACAAGCGCGGACGGCCGCAGGGGTTCGACATCACCGTTCGCGAGATGAAGGTCTCCGCCGGCGCCGGCTTCGTGGTCGTCTACACCGGCGACGTCATGACGATGCCGGGCCTTGGCGCCAAGCCGGCGGCCGTCAGCATGAGAGTCAACGACGAGGGCAAGATCGAGGGGCTGTTCTGATGAGCGATCGAAAGAGAGTGCACACCGACGGGGCGCCCGCCGCGATCGGACCCTATTCCCAGGCGATCGTGAGCGGCG
>JBDHHZ010000162.1:0-6603 GCA_039589115.1 Gemmatimonadota bacterium
GCGATCCCGGCTCGTTGAACCCGATGTGACCGCTCCGGCCTATCCCGAGGATCTGGAAGTCGATACCACCCGCGTCACGTATCGCCTCTTCGTATGCCAGGCATCGCGCCTCCAGCTCCTCTCGCGGGACGCTTCCGTCAGGGGTGTGGATGTTCCTGGGGTCCAGGTTTATGTGGGCGAACAGGTTCTCCATCATGTAGAGTCGATAGCTGTGGATGCTATACGGCGACATCGGGTAATACTCGTCCAGATTGAACGTGATGACCTGTGAAAAGTCCACTTCCCCGGCCTGGTGCCTGCGGATCAGCTCTCGGTAGATACCGATGGGTGTGCTGCCCGTCGCCAGGCCGAGCACACAGCGCCCCTTAGCCGCAGTTTCTCGCTCTATGACCTCGACCATGCGGTCGGCGATCAGCACTGCTAGGTCGTGCGGGTCCTCGACTACGATGGTGGGGAGACACTCCCGATCGCGGCTGCCTTCGATGACCGCGATCATCCCTGAACGCCTTTGCTGCCGCCTGGGGGCGACCTTGCTCATGGCAGCACCTCTCTGTGGGACGAGCAGGCTGGGGCGACTTCGTTCCTAACAATATAGTGGCCTTCGGCATATTGATCGCCCACCCTCCTGAGCAGTAAGTTCGCCGTACACCCCAACCCCACAGGACCGCCGGTGCGCCCACCGCGGCGGGAGCACCGACCTCGTTGAGCAAGGAGCTGCACTACTAGTGATGAACCGACGAACCCTCCTCGCCGGCGCCGCGATCGCGCTGGCCGGCGGCGTGGCCTGCGCCGACCGCTCGACAGAATCAAGCCCGGCTACGCTACGCGTCCTGGCGTACAACATCCGTCACGGCGAAGGGATGGATCACGAGATCGATCTAGAGCGTGCGGCCCAGGTCATCAGATCACTGGATCCGGATATCGTCGCGCTACAAGAGATCGACAGCGCCGTGGAGCGGACGTCCGGCATGGATCAAGCCGCTAGGCTCGGCCGGCTTACCGGCATGCACTCGGCGTTCGGCGGCTTCTTCGACTACGGTGGCGGCCGCTACGGCATGGCCCTTCTCTCGAAGCGGCCGTTTGTCGGAGTCGTGAATCACCGCCTGCCCGACGGGTTGGAGCCGCGGACCGCACTGGCCGCACGGATCCGGATTGGACAGCCGGCGCAGGAAATCGTAGTCGCCGGCATCCATTTCTATGCCACCCCGGAAGAGCGCTATGCGCAGGCGAGCCGGCTGGCGGAGATATACGAGGACGAGACTCGGCCGGTCATCCTGGCCGGGGACTTCAATTCCACCCCGGAATCCGAGGTCATCGCGCTGGTCGGCCAACGGTGGCAGATTCCGGATAAGGGCGCCGACCACCTAACGTTCCCGTCCGATGCGCCCGACCGGGAAATCGACTACATCATGTACCGACCGGCAGACCGCTTCGAGGTCATCAGCCTCGAGGTCATCGACGAGCCGCTGGTCTCCGATCATCGGCCCGTCCTCATAGAGCTCAGGCTGGTCGCCACTGCAAATCGCGACTGAGGGAACCGCTATGACCATTCGTAGACGTGACTTCCTGAAGACTAGCGCCGGCGCCGCGATCGGCGCCTCGGTGCTTCCCGGCCCCCTGATCGCCGCCGGCGCCGCGGCAGATCGCAAGGTCCGGCTCGGCTTCCTGGGTGTCGGCGGGCGCGGGACGTGGCTGCTCCGACTCGCTCTGCAGAGAGAAGACACGGAGGTGAAGGCCGTCTGCGACGTGAAGCCGGATCGCGTCCAGCGGGCTTTGGACATGGTCAAAGAAGCCCACGGCAACACGCCCAAGGGATTCAGCGACGGCGAGGAGGACTTCCTCAATCTCGTCGATCGCGATGACATGGACGCCGTGATCATCGCGACTCCCTGGCTTTGGCACACACCGATGGCGGTAGCCGCGATGAAGACCGGGAAGGCGGTGGGTGTCGAGGTGCCCGCCGCCGTGACCGTGCAGGATTGCTGGGACCTGGTGAACACGTCGGAAGAAACCGGCATGCCCTGCATGATCATGGAGAACGTCTGCTTCCGCCGCGATGTGATGACGGTGCTCAACATGGTCCGCCAGAACATGTTCGGCGAACTGATGCACTGTCACTGCGGCTACCAGCACGACCTGCGCGAAGTGAAGTTCAACCCGGGTGCCGAATTCGGACCCGGCGCCAACGGCGAAGCAGAGTGGCGAACCGAGCACTCGATCCGGCGGAACGGCGAAATCTATCCGACCCATGGCGTCGGGCCCGTCGCCAAGATGTTGAACATCAACTCCGGCAACCGCTTCATGACCCTCACGTCCACGGCGACCAAGACGCGGGGACTGCATAATCATATCGTCGCTGTGGGCGGCGCGGACCATCCGAATGCCGACATCAAGTTCAAGCTCGGTGACATCGTGACCACTGTCATCAAGTGCGCCGGCGGCGAAACCATCGTCGTGAGCCACGACACGAACCTGCCGCGCCCTTACTCACTCATGTTCCGCGTGCAGGGCACGAACGGGCTGTGGATGAACGATGGCCGCACTATATACATAGAGGGCGTGAGCCCCGAGTCGCATCGCTGGGAGCCGTTCGCCAATTACCAGGAGGCCTACGACCATCCGCTATGGAAGCGTTACGAAGACCGCGCGGCAGGGTCGGGGCACGGCGGCATGGATTTCTTCGTGGTAAACGCTTTCGTCGAGTCGGTGAAACGGGGGGTCGAGCCACCGATCGACGTGTACGACGCTGCAGCCTGGAGCGTCATCAGCCCGTTATCGGAGCAGTCGATCGCCATGGGGAGCGCGCCCGTTAGGTTCCCCGACTTCACAGGCGGCAAGTGGGTCACGCGCCGCAAGATCTTTGGATTGAGCGATGAGTACTAGAGTCATGAGACGTCGGACATTCTTGATCTGCACGGCCGCCATCTTCTTGACGGCATGCGCCGAGTCGGAGACGGTGCCCGAGAAGAAAGTCTTGGTGATCGGCATAGACGGCGTTCGGCCCGACATAATGGCCGAGATCAACACGCCGGCCATCGATACGTTGATCGCCCACGGCGCTTACAGCGGACGGATCCTGAGCCGGGCCCGTACAGTAAGCGGCCCGTCCTGGTCCAGCATACTCACGGGAGTATGGCCGGAGAAGCACGGCGTTACGAGCAACGACTTGAGTCCCAACAACTACGCGAACTACCCCGACTTCCTGAGCCGCCTCGAGTTGATCGACCCCAGCTACTCCACCTTCGCCGTCGTCGACTGGCCGCCTCTAGGGTCCGCCGACTCGGGCGGCCCGTTGTTGAGCGACACGATCGACGTGAAGCTCAACTTCGATGGCGAGCTGACCGGCTATCAGCAGGCCGACGTCCAGTCGGTGGGCGCCGCGGTCAGATATCTAGTCAATCAAGATCCGGATGCCGCCTTCGTCTATATCGGCTACCCCGACGTGGCCGCCCACGACAACGGTGCGCGCTCACAGCAATACTACACAGCGATCGAGACCGCGGACGTCCAGGTCGGCAGGCTGATCGCGGCGCTCCGCGACAGGCCGACCTACGACGAAGAGGACTGGTTGATCCTAGTGGTCACCGACCACGGGCACGTGGATGAGGGTGGACACGGCGGAATTTCGCCGGAAGAAACGACTGTGTTCTACCTGGCGAGCGGGCCCTCCGCCGTGAAGGGAGCCCTGCCGAGTGATGTTAACATCGTGGACATAGCGGCCACCTCCATGGCACACCTCGGCGCGACGATCGACCCGGCATGGCACCTGGACGGGAAGGTCTCCGGCCTCGCGGGTGCACGCTAACGATGGGGAGGTGAGGCACGACGAAGGACACGACACCTCACTTGGAAATACTGGAGAAGGCATACGCGGAGCACTACGGCCCGGTTGACGGAGGCTATCTGGTCCAGGCACCCGGTCGCGTGAATCTGATGGGCGACCACATCGACTACAACGGCCTCTCCGTACTGCCCATGGCCCTGCAACGTCATGTGTCCGTCCTCTACTGCGAGCGCGACGACGATCGGATCCGCATAGCCAGCACCGACCCTCAGTACCCACCTCGCAAGTTCAAGTTGAGTTCGAAGATCGCACCTTACTCGGCAGGTGATTGGGGCAACTACGCTAAGGCCGCCACTCAGGGTCTGGCGGAGCGCTTCGGTATTGAGCGCGGCCTCGACGCAGTGGTTCACTCCGACATCCCGGTCGCCGCCGGTCTCAGCTCCTCCTCGGCCTTGGTCGTTGCCTCGGCGCTCGCCGTCCTGCACGCCAACGATCACGAAGAGGTGGAACGCCTCGAGCTGGCCGAATTGCTCGCCGAAGCCGAGCACTACGTCGGGACCCGCGGCGGCGCGATGGACCAGGCCATCTGCCTGGCGGCGCGTCACCACTCGGCCAGCCGCATCGACTTCGACCCGCTTCGCCTCACCGCACACCCGATCCCGCCCGAGTGGCACTTCGTCATCGCGTCCAGCCTGTTGCAGGCGGAGAAGTCCGGCGAGGCCCGGGAAACCTACAACGAGCGGACCGAAGAGTGTCGAGAGGCGCTGACTCAGATGGCCGAGGCGTTGGGAGTCACCGATTCCGTTGACTCCTATCGCAAACTGCTGAGACGGAGACGTGTGCGTGACCTCGTCAAGAGGGCCGACGAGAATCTGGACGAGAAGCTCGCACGGCGCTTCCGGCACGTAGCCAGCGAAGCGGAGCGAGTGCGCCTGACCGAGAAGGCGCTGGCGGCCTACGACCTGAGAGGCTTCGGGCGGCTGATGAAAGAGTCACATGCGAGCCTGCGAGACGACTTCGAGGTGAGTTGCCCGGAGCTGGACGAGCTGGTCGACATCGCCGTTCGTGCCGGTGCGGCCGGCGCGCGGCTGACCGGTGCCGGCCTCGGCGGTTGTGTCGTAGCGCTTTGCTCGAAGAAGGGCACGAAGAAAGTACTCAAAGCCTTGACTAACCGATTCTACAATTCGCGCGAGTTCGAGGGGGCGCTGGAAGATCAACTGTTCATCGCCGAGCCGTCAGCCGGCGCGTCGGTTCACCCACTCTGATATGATGATCGGTCGCACGCGAGCATCGCTCTGGATCGGTACGCTGCCGCTGACGCTCGCGCTGGCCGCGTGTACTTCGACGGAGTCGGCGCGCTCGGCGCTCCCCATGAACTGGACGCTCGTCGATTCACTGAACGCCGAGCTGCCGCCAAGCGTTCGCGTTTATGTAGGGCAGAACGACGAGCTGCCGCTGCGGGCCTGGTACGTGGCCATCGATGAGCCCCATCCCATCATCATCACGCGGGTCGCGGTATCCGACGACCCCGCCGACGGGCTCGAGACCGTCTCGAGCTTAGCGCGCGACTTACGCGCCTGCGTAGCGGTCAACGGCGGCTATTTCGCCATCGACAATGCACGGGCGCGGCATGTCGGCCTGCTGGTCTCAGGCGGGGACAAGCTGGGATCCGCAACCCGCTCGGTGCTTTGGGACTCGCTGCGCTACGAGACGGCGCGCGCCGCCATCGGCTTTACTTCCGACGACGCCATCGAGATCACCTGGGCCACCAGCCGCGGGGACACGATCTACACCTGGGAGACCCCGCCGCCTCACAGCCGCGGCCAGCCGGCCGAACCGCTTCTGCACGATCGGGCGGAGGTATGGGGAGTGCGCGATGCCCTGGCCGCCGGGCCCGCGTTGGTGGTACGCGGTGAAGCGCGCGTCATGGCGGACCAGGAGGCGTTCTTCGGCTCCTATCTGCGGGACTACCACCCCCGTACGGCCGCCGGCCGCACCGCCGACGGGGCTCTGATATTGATGGTCGTCGACGGCCGGCAGCCGGAGAGCCGCGGTGTCACGCTCGAGGAGCTGGCCACGCTCACGGCCGAATCCGGCGCCGTGGAAGCTCTCAACCTCGACGGCGGTGGCTCATCGACCCTGGTCGTAAACGGAGCCCTCGTCAACCGACCCGCGGGCGGCACCGCCGAGCGCCAGGTCATGTCCGCACTGCTCACGTTCTGCGAGTAGCGGCCGGAACCGCATCTCAGTGGGGAGTTCCGCTGCAAACTTTTGTTCCCCTAAACCTTGTCGCAACGAATTTCTTTCGCATCTTACAGGTGAAGAGCGCGACCATCTCGTTCCTCTCTATCAAAGCACTGACAGATGCCTTTCGCATACGTGATCGACCGAGAGAACGGCATCGTCGCCGTCGTCGCGAGCGGCCGCATCACCCCGGACGAGGCGCTCGCCTGCTTCGATACCGTCGTAGCAGATCCCGATTTCCGGCCAGGCATGGACGTGCTCTCGGATCACCGCGAGCTGATGACCGTCCTGAACCCCGGTTTCGTCAAGGTCTTCATCTACAAGTTGGACCGTGCGGGAGAGATGCTTCGCGGGTCTCGCGTCGCTTTCGTCGAGTCGGGCAGCGCACGCTACGGAATGGCGAGGATGGCCTCGCTGCTCTCGGAGTCGACGTCCACCGAGTTGCGGGCGTTTCGCGACATCGAAGAGGCGCGCCGCTGGCTGGCAGGGGAGAGTGATCAGGGCGGCACCTGACGGCATCCACAGGCCACGCGAGCCTCAACGTTGCCGCTAGCCTAGCCGAATCCCATCTTTCT
>JBDHHZ010000163.1:0-6570 GCA_039589115.1 Gemmatimonadota bacterium
GAAGTCGTCCATATCCGCCAGGTAGAGGGTCGTCTTGACCACGTCTTTCATGCTGGAGCCGGCGGCCTCGATAACGGCGGTCAGGTTCTTCAGCGCGCGGTGCGCTTGTTCCTCAACGCCGCCCTCGACGAACTCCATGGTATCGGGAATGAGGGCGATCTGTCCCGCGGTGAAGACGAAGCCGCCGCTGACGATAGCCTGCGAGTAGGGCCCGATCGCCGCGGGGGCCCCGTCGGTGTGTACGCTCCTGCGATCTGTCATCAGAACAGTCCCTCTATTTGACCTGCCTCGTTGACCCGCATATTGACCGCCGCCGGCTTCTTGCCGAGGCCGGGCATGGTCATGATGTCGCCGGTGAAGACGACGACGAAGCCTGCGCCAGCGGAGACCTTGGCCTCGCGAACGGTTATGCTGAACCCCTCAGGCCGGGCTCGCTTGGCAGGGTCGTCGCTCAACGAGTACTGCGTCTTGGCCATGCAGATGGGCAGGTCGCCGAAACCGTGCTTCTCGAGCTCGGCGAACCGCTTCTCGGCGGCCGGCGTATAGTTCACGCCGTCGGCGCCGTAGACCTTGGTCGCGATGGTCTGGACCTTCTCTTTGAGCGTGAGGTCGAGTGGATAGAGCGGCTTGAACTTGGCCTCTCCCTTCTCGACCGTCTCCATCACGGCATCGGCCAGCTCCAGGCCGCCGGCACCGCCCTTGGCCCAAATCTCGGTCTTCACGCAGGGCACGCCGAGCTCCTCGCAGCTGCGCATGATGATCTTATGCTCGTCGTCGCTGTCGCCGTCGAAGACGTTCAGCGACACCAAAGCCGGCAAGCCGTGCTGCTGCGCGTTGTGGATGTGAGCCGCGAGATTCGCGACCCCGCCTTCCACCGCCGCCGGGTCCGCCTTAGCAAGGTTCTCTTTGGCGGCACCGCCGTGATGACGGAGAGCGCGGGTAGTAGCGACGATCACCGCGGCCTGCGGATCGAAGCCGGCGGCCCGGCACTTGATGTTGAAGAACTTCTCGGCGCCCAGATCGGAGCCGAAGCCGGCCTCGGTGACCACGACGTCGCCCAAGCCGAGGCTGGTTCGCGTCGCGATGATCGAGTTGCAGCCGTGGGCGATGTTGCCGAAGGGCCCGCCGTGTATGAAGGCCGGTCCGCCCTCCAGCGTCTGCACCAGGTTCGGCGCCAGCGCGTCGCGCAACAGCACGGTCATGGCGCCCTGCGCGTTGAGAGCGGACGCCCGCACCGGCTGGCCTTCGCGGGTGTAGCCGACGACGATCCTACCCAGCCGCTCCGTCAAGTCATCGATGTCCTGCGAGAGGCAGAAGATGGCCATGATCTCGCTGGCAGCGGTGATCACGAAGCCGTCCTGCCGGGGCACGCCGTGGACCGCGCCGCCCATCCCGATCACCATGTTGCGCAGCGCCCGGTCGTTCATATCAACGGAGCGCGGCCAGGTGATGCGGCGGACGTCTATGCCGGAGTCGTTGCCATGGTGGATATGGGCATCCAGCATAGCCGACAACAGCATGTGGGCGCTGGTGATGGCGTGGAAATCGCCGGTGAAGTGGAGGTTGATGTCCTCCATGGGAACGACCTGGGCGTAGCCGCCGCCGGCGGCGCCGCCCTTGATGCCAAACACCGGTCCCAGCGACGGCTCGCGCAGGCACAGCACGTGGTTGACGTCCCGCTTGCTGAGCGCTTGGGCCAGGCCGACGGAGACGGTGCTCTTCCCTTCCCCGGCCGGTGTGGGCGTGATCGCCGTCACCAGCACGAGCTTGGCCCTCGCCGGCCGCTTGCTCAGCTCGAGCGATACCTTCGCCTTGTTCTTGCCATACGGCTCGTATTCGTCCGGTCCGAGGCCGAGCCCGGCGGCGATCTCGGTGATGGGCTTCAGCGTCGCGGCCTGTGCGATCTCGATATCCTGAGGTATGGAACGTGACATTTTGGGTCCCGTCGGGTTAGAACTGCCTCTCCATCGTTTCCGGGCGCCAGCCGGGCCTGCGTCGCCCAAGGACGAGCCGGCGCGAGGCGCTGTGACCTGAGAGTCTCAAAACACCGCTTATTGGCAGAAGCTTCGTTCAAACTCCGTGCCAGCAACGGCTGCAAAGCCAGGCTGCGTCGCACGATGGACGGCTTTCGGCGGCCGGATGTTGGGGCTTTCCTTGCGTACGGCGGCGCGCGAAGATAAAACAAGGCGATCCACGCTGTCAAAGGCGCGGCTGGCTATGGCCGCCGGATGGAGGGAAGCGATGGCCGGGGTCTGGACTCTGGTAGAGGGCTACTTGAAGCGAGCGGTGCTGGGCGTTCAGGAGTACACCGTCCTGACGGCCAAGGCACTGCGCGCCGCGTTCGCCCGGCCCTTCTACTGGCGCGACACCCTACAGCAGATGGACGTGATCGGCGTGGGCTCGCTGGGGATCGTCCTGCTGACCGGTCTGTTCACCGGGATGGTGCTGGCGTTGCAGAGCTCGATAGAGATGCAGCGTTTCGGAGCCACCATCTACATCGGGCGGCTGGTGGGGGCGAGCACGATCCGCGAACTCGGACCGGTCCTCACCGCCCTAGTTGTCGCGGGTCGCGTCGGCGCCGGCATAGCGGCACAACTCGGCTCGATGAAGGTGACCGAGCAGATCGACGCCCTGAACGTCATCGGCACCGACCCGATCAAGAAGCTGGTGACCCCGAGGCTGCTCGCCGCCCTGCTGATGCTGCCGGTGCTGACGGTGATCACCGATGCCATTGCTATCCTCGGTGGAATGTTGATCGCCGTGGTCAAGCTGGACCTGACCGCCGACCTGTATATGCGCTCGGTGTACCAGACGCTGGCGCAATCCGGATTCGTCTTCCGGTACATTCCGAAGGATGTGCTCGCTGGCCTGGTGAAGCCGTTCTTCTTCGGCGGGATCATCGCCATGACCGGGTGCTACTTCGGGCTGCAAACGCGGGGCGGCACGGAAGGCGTCGGCGTGAGCACGACACGCGCCGTGGTCACGGCGTCGATCCTGATACTGGCGGTAGACTACTTCCTGACTCAGGTGTTGATCTCTATCCTGTTCGAATGATGGACGACCGCCCTTTCTCGACGAATGCGCAGCCGTCGGCTGCCGCACGGGCCGACGCCGCGGCGGGCCTCGAACCGCCCGTCGTGCTGGAGGCGCGGCACCTGGACCTGGCCTTCGCTGAGAACGAGGTGCTCAACGATATCTCCTTCCGGGTCCGGGAGGGAGAGGCGCTGGCGATCGTCGGCCCGTCGGGCGTCGGGAAGTCGACCGTCCTGAAGATCATCCTGCGTCTACTGGTGCCGAACGACGGCCAGATCCTCGTCGACGGCGAGGACATCAACCAGCTGTCGTTCGAGGAAGTACTGCAGGTCCGGCAGAAGATGGGGATGGTGTTCCAAGCATCGGCCCTCTTCGACTCGCTGAGCGTCTTCGAGAACGTCGCCTTCCCCTTGCGGGAACATATGCGGCTGCCCGAGGATGAGGTGACCGCCAGGGTGGACCAGGCGCTGAGTATGGTCGACATGTCGATTGACGAGTTCGCGGACCGGTTGCCGGCGGAGCTCTCGGGCGGCCAGAAGAAGCGGGTGGGGATCGCCCGGGCCATAGTTCACGAGCCAAAGATCTTGCTCTACGACGAGCCGACGACGGGCCTGGACCCGCTGACGGGGCGAACCATCGTAGAACTGATCAAGCGACTGCAGGCGGAGCTCGACGTCACCGCCGTCGTCGTCAGCCACGATGTGCGTGCGGTGCTCGAGGTCTCCACCCATATCGCTATGCTCTGGGCCACTCGCATCATATTCTACGGGCCAGCCGATGAGTTCGTCGCCTCGACGGACCCGTACGTACAGCAGTTCAGGGACTGAGGGTGAGGAGGTCGCCTACAGCATGAACGGTGCATCGAGGATCAGCTGGAACCAGATTCGCGTGGGGCTCGCCGTAGTCGTTGCGATCATCGTTCTGGCAGTGGCGGTCTTCTTCATCGGCGAAACGGGCGCCGTGTTCGGCGAGCGTTACCAACTGACGACGCTGATGCCCAGCGCCAACGGTCTGATCGAGGGCGCCAGCGTACGCGTCGCGGGACAGGACGTGGGCAAGGTACAGGCCATCGACTTCGTGCCCATCGCGGAACGCAGACACCCCGATCACGTCCTGCGGATCACCATGGCGATCGACAGGTCGGTTAGTGAGCAGATCCGCGAGGACTCGGAGGCGCGTATCCGCACCCAGGGCCTGCTGGGCGACAAGATCATCGACGTGACTCCCGGGACCACCGGGTCGCGCGCCCTCGAGGAGGGCGACACGCTGTACAGCGCCGTCGCCGTCGACTACGAGCAAATGCTCGCCTCGGCTTCCGAGCTGGTCGACGATCTGGCGGTGATGCTCAGGAATTTCCGGGCCATCGCCGACACCCTGCTGGCGGGCCATGGCACGGCCGGCCGGTTGCTCACCGATTCCGCTCTCTACGTCGAGCTGCTCAACACGTCGCGCTCGATGAACGACTTCCTCGGCGCCGTGGGGCGCGGCGAAGGCGCCCTGGCACAGTTGGCACAGGACGAGCAGCTCTACCAGGACCTGCGCTCAGTGGTCGCCGGCCTCGACACCCTCACATCCGCGCTGGTCAGCGGCGATGGGACGCTGTCGCGGCTGCTAACCGACGAGACGCTATACGTCGAGCTGTCTTCCACATCGGCACGCGCCGACTCGCTGTTGGCCGCGCTCGAGTCCGGCGATGGCACGCTGGGCCAGCTGCTGACCGATCAGGAACTGTACGAGGGTCTGCTGAAGCTGCTGGTGGATGTACAGGCAGTGGTATCCGAACTGCGCGAGAATCCGCGGAAGTATGTGCCGCCGATTCGGGTCTTCTGACTTCAATAACCAATATCCGACACTCATTCTCCAGCCGAGCAAAGACTAGTCGAGTGACAATCACCAAGATCCGATCTCCAGCTGATCATGCGGACATCGGAGCTTGGTCATTGGTACTTGAGGCCGTCGTTGGGATTTGGTCGGCGAGTGTGGGATATTGGATATTGAATTAGACTACCGCTTCGCCCCCTCAGCGGCCCAGTATTCCCGAAGCGCCTTCACTCCACCCTTGAAGCTATACGCCTCGAAGCCTGCCTTCTGCATCTTCTCCGCCAACTGCGCCGTCTTGAGCCCGAGCTCGCAGTAGAGGACGTAGGCGCTCTCACGCTCGAGCGACTCGAAGTCGCGGTACAGCTCCCAGAACTCGCGGTTCAGCGCGCCGGGATAGTGCCAAGGCTCGTACTGGGCGGGCGATCGAGCGTCGATGACGATCGCGTCGGGCGGGATCTCGGACGTATAAAGGTAGGGCGTAACGAGCTCGCTGGCGTCGAGCGACCGCAAGTCGAGGACCCTGCGTTCCGCGACCGCGGCGTCGATCACCGAGAGATCTAATCGCGCCTCCTCGGCCGCCGCCTCCTCGGGCGTCGCGTCGGTGATCGGCCGTCTCTCCGTCAGGGCGCAATACTCGCGCACCTTCTCCGAGAGCGGATAGGTGCCGATCGCGCGGCTGCGCTCGATGATCTCACCCTTGTCGAAGCCAACCAGAGGACGCAAGACGGGGGTCGCGGAGCTCGGGTCGATGGCCGCCAGGTTCGCCAGGGTCTGGGAGGAAACCTGGCCGACGGCTTCGCCTGTGACGACGGCGAGCGCTCCTGCTTCCTGCGCGATCCGGTCGCCGGCCCGATACATGAGCCGCTTGAGTATGACCTGCCAGAAGCTCTCCCGCACCCGATCCTTGAGCTGCAGGATCGGCGCCTCGAAGTCGACGACATGGATGCGGGGCTGCATCCCGTAGCACCACTCGTCGGCCAGCAGCTTGGCCACGCTCAGCACGGCCCGCTCATAGGCGCCGCCGGCGAGGTTGCAGAAGGCGAAGTCCAGCGCCACACCCCGCTTCAGCATCATCCAGGCGGCGACGGCGGAATCGTAACCACCTGAGATGAGCGCCAGGGCCGAGCCCTCCACGCCGCCCGGCAATCCACCGCCTGCCGGGATCTGCCGACTGAAGAAGTAGGCCGTCCCGTCTCTGACCTCGACGCCGACCGTCACGTCGGGTGCATCGAGGTCAACTTCAGCGTATCGGTTGAGCGCCTTGCCCAGCTCGTAGTTGACGTCGCGGGACGAGAACGAGTGGCGACCGGCGCGTCGCGCCCGCACGGCGAAGCTACCACCGCGAACCCGGTCGGCGTAGAGCCTTTCACCGACCTCGACGATCGATTCGAGCCGCGCCTCCGTGGTCGCCTCGATCTCGGAGAGCGATGCGATGCCGAACACTCGAGGAACCACGTCCAGGGCCGCCCGACTCGATGCCTCGACGAACAGCCGGCCCCAGTCGTCGTGCACGCGGGAGGATACCCCCGCCGTGCCGAGCGCGTCCTTGAGGTTCGCTACCAGCCGCCGCTGGAACCGGCGTCGCGTGTTCTTCGACTTGATCGCCAGCTCGCCGGACGGGCGGAGGAGGATGCGGTGCGTTAGCTCTTCGTTCACAGTCTGAGAATACGCCGTTGGGCTGGAGGTGACCAGGTTGGGTGGGTGGGGCGCGGTATA
>JBDHHZ010000164.1:0-6554 GCA_039589115.1 Gemmatimonadota bacterium
TTTCGGCTGTGCGGCGCTCGAGCCGCGCTACCTGGCTCACCTTGCCGCAGCCGATGACGGCCCGCAAAATACAGCTGTTCGCTAGAGCAATCCTGACAGACAAGAAGCACTGTATCCCTGCAGGAGGTTCTCATGACGAAGCCGACTGCCGCAGATGTCAGCCTGGCGCTCCTCCTCGGTATCATCACAGCGTCCGGTCCCGAGGCCTCGATGCGCGTCTTCGGCCTCTGGGAGCCCTGGGTTGATGGCAGCCTCGGGCGCAGAAACTAGGCGATGAGCGAGATACCGGAGGCGTTGAGCTCCGCGCTGCCCGAGCGCTACGAGCTACGACGTGTGCTGGGGCGCGGTGGCATGGCCACCGTCTATCTGGCCGACGACGTGCGCCACGACCGGCAGGTCGCGATAAAAGTGCTGCACCCGGAGCTCACCGCCTCCATCGCCGCCGAGCGCTTCCTGAAGGAGATCGGGATAGCGGCCCGGCTCAGCCACCCTCATATCCTCACGTTGATCGATTCAGCTGCGGCCAGCGGCTTCCTCTACTACGTCATGCCGTTCGTGGAAGGGGGATCGCTGCGCGGGCTGCTCGAGCGCGAGACGTGCCTGCGACCCGCGGCGGCGTTGGAGATCGTCCAGGAGGTGGCTGACGCGTTGGGCTACGCCCATCGTCAGAAGCTCGTGCATCGTGATATCAAGCCCGAGAACATCCTGCTGTCCGAAGGGCACGCTGTCGTCGCCGACTTCGGGGTCGCCAAGGCGATCAGCACGGCGGGCGGTGCAAACCTCACCCGCACCGGTTTTCCCATCGGGACGCTGGGCTACATGAGTCCCGAGCAGGCGGCGGGTAGTACCGATCTCGATGAGCGGACCGACATATACAGCCTCGCCAGCGTCTTCTACGAGGCTGTCATCGGCCAGACGCCCGGGATGTGGATCAGCGAGCGGGCGGGGAAGCTCGGGCGGTTCATCGACGCGCCGCCGCCGCATCGCGAGCGGCTCGATGAGCTGCCCGGCTCACTCGAGTTCGCTCTGGTGCGGGCGATGCGGCTGCGGCCGGAGGAGCGCTACCTGACGGCCGGCGAGTTCGCTCAGGCGCTGGAGGCCGCGTCCAGCGGCAAGAGAGGCTACAGCGAGCAGGAAGCGCACGAGATCGTCAGGCGTGCGGCGGAAATCGAGGCGCGACCGACGGAGGACCGGGCACTTTCGCTCGGCGGCATCCAGCAGATCGCGGCGGAGGTTGGCATCCCGGCAGAGGCCGTGCACGAAGCTGCCGGCGCGATGGTAGAAGCAGAGCCTCGAGGTGGTATCGAGGCAGGCGGTTTCTTCGGGTTCACCGGGAAGGTCGAGCTGGAGCGGAACCTCGCCAGCGAGGTGCCGGAGCGCGAATACGGAACGCTGCTGGAGGAGATCCGCGAGACGATCGGCGAGGCTGGGAATGTGAACGAGACCCTCAACCGCTCGCTTTCCTGGGAGTTCAAGCCGACCACCAGAGATTGGACTCAGCAGGTGCGGATCACGGTGAGCCCGGGTGACGGGAAGACCAGGATCAGAATCAGGGAGAACAAGGGATTCGACGAAGACATCATGGGCATGGCCGCTGTGATCTTCGGGGGCGTGTTCGGTATAGTCTCCGGAGTCGGCGCCTCCGAGTTGCTCGGATTGGGCGTCGCCAGCGGCATCTTCGTCGGCGCCGGAGTCGCCAGCTCTTGGTACACCTTCATACGCACCATGTACCGAAAGAGGGTGAAGAAACGACTCCGTGTTCTGACCGGCCTGCTGGATCGGCTGGGCCAGCACGTGGCCGCCACGGGAGTGCCGGCCTTGCCTGGAAAAGCTGATAGAAACAGCACAGGCACGCCGGCCCAGTAGGCCGCAAGGGGAACGAGCATGGACCAAGCGAACCTGAGCCTGACCCAGACCGACAGAATGCTGCTCGAACGCAGCTCCGACGTCGACCTCACGCGCCGCCGGCTGCGCGTTGTGGTCGTCAGCGGCCTCCTCCTGACGGCTGCGCTCGTGGTGACGGCTCCCCTCCTGCGCTCCTGGCAGTTACTCCTCTTCTTCGCCGTTGCCTACATCCTCGTTACAACCTGGGAAAGGGTCGGCTACGCCCGGACCATCCTGGCCTATAAGGGTCTCATTCGGAAGCTCGCCAGCCGGATCGACACGCTCGAGCAGGCTGACCAACGGGGCCGCCTTTCTACTTGACACGGGACCCCGACCACCAATAGCTTAGGGTCCCTTTCAGCGAAAGACGTTACGGGTCCGATCGCGGCACAGATAGCCTGGGGTGAGGGAACTGCCGGCGTGGGGCAGTCGTGTGCGAGTGGCGCGAGCGGGTTACTAGACCAGCGAGCTGCTGCGTGATCATGATTGAAGGTAATTTAGCTAACAAAAGCACCCAGGACAGCACGGGCACCGATCTGGCTCCACAGGCTTCCGGTGCTGTCGCAGTGGACGGAAAGCGAAGAGGCGCACGGGCGATGTTGTTCGGCGCTTACACCTTCCTGCTTTTGTGGGGAATGGCCTATCTGGTCCTCTTCTTCACCGATAGACTCCCATTCTAATAGTGCTTCCCGGATGATCTCTCAGGAGGGATCTTGAGCGCAGTGTGGATCGTCGTGATCGTGGTCGCGGTGGTTGCTGTCGCCGCATTCATCATGACGCGTCGTCGGCAGGAGGGTCTCGTGGGAGGGGCCGAGAGTCCATCTGCGGCGGCGTCCCCGGCGCAGGCGGGTGAGGCGGGCGAGACGGAGGAGATCCCGGAGCTCCGGGCCCAGGTGGTAGCGAGGGCTGAGGAGTCGGTGGCGGTGGAAGCCGCGCCGGCACCAGCAGTGGAGCCAGGTCCCGAGCTGGAGGTGACGGCGCCGCTGCCCAAGCCGGCCCTGTCGGAGAGCGAGCTACGCTCGCTGGTGGAGTCGCATCTGGAGGAATCGGAGCGGATGCTGGGCCGGCTTCGGGAGGTGTCTGGCGGCGAGACGGGTCAGCCGGCGGGGGCGGGTTCTGTGGAGATAATGGAAGAAGGGCTGGCTGAAGTAAGGGCGCTGGCGGAGCGGAAGAAGTGGAGCCAGGCCAAGGCATTGGGGGAGGCCCTTCACGCGCAGCTTTCGCTGATGCTGCAAAGCGCTCACCGGGAAAGCACATCCTGACCTAGCCAATCTGACTTCACTCACCGATATTTGCACAGGTCATGCGCGGCGGCATGTCCGTCGGCGGTCGCGTTCCGGGGCGGAAACCCCGGGCTTCCCAGAGCCGTAGTCAGTGGTGGTGCCCTTGGTGTACCTTTTGGCGCTCATCGGAGTCTTGTTCCTGGCGAAGATCGTGCTGGTCGATTCTCCGCTGGGTAAGGCGCTGGGTGAGGCGGTACGGAACCTGGTGCCGGCGAAGGCGCCCGAGGGGGCGGTCTCGCATGGGGAGCTGGACAAGCTGCGGCATGACGTCGAGGAGATTCGCGATAGTCTGGAACGGGTTGTCGAGGAGCAGTCTTTCCTGACTAAGCTACTGTCGGAGCCGAGGCATCTGAGCTTGGGTCCCGGCGAGACCGAGGATTCTGAGACTCGAACGTAGGCGGAGGCCGGGATGGTCACGCGCGAGGATGTAGAGGGTTATTTGGTCCGGATGGAGCTACCCTTCCAGGAGATCGAGGAGGGGCTCTGGGTCGTCGGAGACAGCCAGGAAGCGGCGCCGGTAATCGTCAACTATGCCCCGCCGCTGTTGGTGGTCCGAGTCGAGGTCATGACCGCGCCGCAGGATGAGGACCTACGTAAGGGCCTGTTCCGCGAGCTTCTCGAGCTCAACGCGACGGATCTGGTCCATGGCGCCTACGGCCTGGACGAGGACGAGATCGTGCTGGTCGACACTCTACAGCTGGTGGATCTGGACTTCAGCGAGCTACAGGCCTCGCTGGAGAGCATACTGATGGCTTTGCGGTCACACTACGAAACGCTGTTGCATTACAGAACTCCATAGAGAGAGGACTATGAGTATCTGGAGCAGGTTGTCCACGATGGTCCGTTCGAACCTGAACGATCTCATCGCTCGGGCGGAGAACCCCGAGAAGATGCTGAATCAGATCATCGATGACATGCGTTCGCAGCTTGCGCAGGCCAAGCAGGAGGTGGCTGTCGCCATCGCTGATGAGCGCAAGCTCCGTCGCCAAGTCCAGGACGAGCGGGATCAGGGCTCGGATTGGGAGCGGCGCGCCAAACTCGCGCTGCGCGAGGGCAGGGAGGACCTAGCCAGGCAAGCCCTGTTGCGTGGCACGGAGCACGGCCAGCATTCGGGGACGCTGGAGGAGCAGTGGCGCGCCCACGCATCGGAGACGGAGAAGCTGAAGGACACGCTGCGGCAGTTGAGCAGCAAGATCGAAGAGGCGAAGCGCAAGCGGAATCTGCTTATCGCACGGCAGAAGCGGGCTCAGGCTCAGCAGCGTATTCATGAGACGATGACCGGGCTCGCTGACCGCAGCGCCTTCGAGGCCTTCGATCGGATGGCCGAGCGGATAGAGGACGCGGAGGTCAGGGCCTTGGCCGCTGCCGAGGTCGACGAAGAATTGGGTGGCGACGATCTAGAGCGGCAATTCAAGCGGCTGGAAGGCGGCGACATCGATGTGGAGCGCCAGTTGTCCGCCCTGAAGGAGGAGATGGGCCTCCTGCCGGCGGGCGAGGAGGAGGAGGAGCACACGGTCGATGAAGTTCATGAGGCCGAGATCATCGAGGAAGAGGAAGCGCCGAAGGAGGAGTAAAGCTGGCCGACTCTGACCACAGGTTCACGGCGCGCGACCTCTACGGTCTTCTAGCAACGACCGTCTTCGTCGTACTCCTACTCCTTTTCGTCAATAGCGTCGCCGAGATACTGCTCCTTCTCTTCGTGGCGGCGCTCTTCGCCGTCTATTTAAGCTCGCTCGTCGATTTCTTCGCGCAGCGGCTCCGTGTGGCTCGCGGGCTGGGGCTCATCTTGAGCCTGTTGACCACGGTGCTGTTCATAGGGCTCGTCGGGCTGCTGATTGTGCCGCCCGTCGTAACCCAGTTCCGGGAGCTGTTCGAGGCCTTGCCCGGCACCCTGAGCTCGATGGAGGCGGAACTCACGCGCCTGGCTCAGGAGAACCAATTGCTCAGCCGCCTCATCGGTCCGATCGGCGAGGGCGGCGGCGAAGGTGCGGGATTCCTGGACCGGGTGTTCGAGCAGGTCAACGAGTTCTTCGGCGATGTGGTGCCGTACGTCTTCTCCGGCATCGGCGTACTGATCCATGTGGTGTCCGTGCTGATCATGGGCATCTACATGGCGCTCAAGCCTACAGTCTACCGCGAGGGCGTGATCGCGCTGACGCCGCCGGCCTACCGGGAGCTGGCACGCGACATCCTGGCCGATCTGGGGCACACGATGCGGGCCTGGCTTGTCGGCTTGGGGATATCGATGCTGGTGCTGGGCTTGCTGACCTGGGTCGGACTGATCCTGCTCGATGTCCCCTACTCCCTCGCCTTCGGAGTCTTCACCGGGCTAGCGGTGATCGTGCCCTTCTTCGGCACCATCGTATCGACGCTGTTGCCGGCACTGTTCGTCATCGGCACCGGCGGCGTTACCAAGGCGCTGCTGGTCATGCTGCTGGGCGTCATAGTGCATGTCTTCGAGGCCAACGTCGTTGCTCCGATGGTGTTCGAGAAGCAGGTCGAGCTGCCGCCTGTGCTCACGATTCTGTCGGTGCTCGTGATGGCCAACCTGCTGGGCGTAGTGGGCTTGCTGGTCGCCGTCCCGGTGCTGGCGACCGTGATGGTGCTCATTCGCCGCATCTTCGTGCACCGGGTTCTGGAGGGGAAGGGCTTCCATCGGATAGAGAAGGACGCCCCGGCCATCATCAGCCTGCCGACGGGGGATGGTGTACTGGTGCACCCATCCGCGTCGGAGGTGAGCATCCCGACTCTCCTGGAAGGTTGATCGAGGGCCTCTTCCTAGAACGATGATCGTCGGCATCGGAATTGATCTAGTGGAAATAGAACGCGTCCGCGCGACCATCGCACGACATGGCGAGCGGGCGCGACGCCGATTGTTCACGCCGCGGGAGCTCAAAGACTGCGACGATCGCCCCGATCCCGGCGAGTGCTTGGCGGCACGGTTCGCCGGCAAGGAAGCGGCTCTCAAGGCGCTGGGAACGGGTAAAGGCCCTGGGCTCCGCTGGACCGATGTGGAGATCGTCAGGTCCGGCACCAGTCCTCCGCGCCTCGAGCTGAGCAGTGAGGCGCGCGCCCAAGCCGACCGCCTCGGCGTCCAGCGGACCTGGGTCAGCCTGAGTCACGAGGCCGGGCTGGCGTGCGCGATCGTGGTGCTGGAGGGGTAGGGTCGGAGCCGGGGGGCCGCTCGCTCCGGTCGACCCGGGAGGGGTCGGAACCGCGAGACGACCCGCTCCCCGCCGTCCGTGACCGTGAGCGCGGGGGAGGCCGGAGCGAGACGACCCGCTCCCCGCCGTCCGTGACCGTGAGCGCGGGGGAGGCCGGAGAGAGATGACACGCCCCGACGCCAATCCCTCGATGCTGGGCTATCATACCCCGCCCGCTGTAGAC
>JBDHHZ010000165.1:0-6534 GCA_039589115.1 Gemmatimonadota bacterium
AGGAGTGGAGTACGGGTGGGAGTAGGAGTACGGGCTCGAAGCTCCCCGACATCCAGCGCTCGGCGTCCGTCGAACGTAGGACGTCGAAAGTGGGGAGTCGGGAAGTACTCGGCTGTCGGTTGTCGAATGTCGGCTGTCGGCTTCTCCCCCACCCCCTTGCTACGTCCGGGGCGCCACGCCTATCGTCCTGCGTCCCAAGCAGTCAGCACGAAGTCGATATGAACCGGGGAGTCTGTGATGAGGCAGGCCTGATGGAGGAAGGATCTACTGGGCGCGGCGGCCTCGTGCTGCTTCGCACCGCCCTCTACGGCACGATCCTGGTACTGGCGCTGATCCGCTTCTGGCTCAATCCGCCGCTGCAGACATCGGTGGTCCTGGTGCTGGCGACCTGGTACGTCACGGCAGCGATCTTCTTTGCTTTGCGCCCGCGCCAGGCTACCTCAGAGCATGTGGCGTTTTTTCTCTGCTTCGCCTTCTTCGTCTACGAGGTCTTGGCCGCTACTCTCGTCATGAGTCGTCTGGGCGGTACCGGCTGGTTGACGATCTTGGTTCTCTTGTTTCCGGCGCTCGAGCTCAAGGCGCTGTATCCGGGGGTGCGCGGAATCGCCGGATCGCTCGTGGCGGCGCTCGCTGTCACGGGGATGGCGCTGTTGGAGGCGGCCGGGCGGTTGCCGCATGACCCGTTCTATTCGGTGGGCGAACCGCTCTATCGAGAGTCCGCCTACGTGATGGTCGTCTTCATCGTGTCGGCTTTCGTTCTGATCGGCATCCCGGCGGCTCTAGGGCGCGCTCGTTCCTAAGAATCTCTCAGTAATCAATATCCCACACTCGATAACCAGTCGCCAAGAAAAAGCCCAGTTTGCAATGACCGATGGCCGATGACCGATGTTCATCAGCTCTGATCACTGGTCATCGCTCATTGGACCTTGACCCTTGAGGATCCATTTGATCAATGGTTACTGAGTGTCGGATACTGGATATTGAAGGAACACCGTCAGCGCGGGCAAAGTGCACGATCCGGGTTTAGGCTTTAGAATAGGCGAAGGAGGTAAGGCCTTGGGGACGACTCTGGCGGAGAAGCTCGACGCACGCACGCGGCCCGGCGAATTGTACGAGCGAGAGGAAGACGGCTCGGTACGCTGTTTCGCCTGCGGGCTGCGTTGCCTGATAAGGGCGGGGCGCCGGGGGATCTGCCGGGTACGCTTCAACGAGGCCGGGACTCTGATGGTCCCCTGCAACTACGTCGTCGGCCTGCAGTGCGATCCCACCGAGAAGAAACCGCTCTTCCATGTCTTCCCGGGCTCGGACGCCGTCACGTTCGGCATGCTGGGCTGCGACCTTCACTGCAACTATTGTCAAAACTGGCTCTCATCGCAGGCGCTGCGTGACGATGCTGCGGGGGCCGGTCCTCGTGATATCAGGTCGGACGAGATCGTCGAGCTCGCCGTGAGGCGTGGGGCGCGACTGGTGGTTTCCTCCTACAACGAGCCGCTCATCACATCGGAATGGGCGCTCGAGATCTTCCGGCTGGCGAAGTCGAAGGGCCTGCACACGGGCTACGTCTCGAACGGGAACGCGACGCCCGAGGTGCTCGACTACCTGCGGCCGTGGACCGACGCCTACAAGATCGATCTCAAGACGATGAGCGATCGCAACTACCGCAAGTTGGGCGGTGTACTGGCTCAGATCCTGGAGACGGTGCGCATGGCGCACGCCAAGGGCTTCTGGGTCGAGGTCGTCACCCTCGTAGTGCCGGAGTTCAACGACTCTGATGAGGAACTGCGCGATGCCGCGTCCTTCATCGCATCGGTATCGCCGGACATACCCTGGCACGTCACCGCCTTCCACCCGAACTACAGGATGACCGGCGTGGGAGGCACCACCCCCACACAACTGCTGCGCGCAGCCGAGATCGGCCGCGAGGCCGGACTCAACTACGTCTACGCCGGCAACCTTCCCGGCATGCTGAATGGCTGGGAGAACACCTGCTGCCCGGGATGCGACCGAACTCTAGTCGAGCGGATCGGCTTTCACGTAAGGAAGGATGAACTGAGCCCGAACGGCGGGGCGTGTCCGGGCTGCGGGTACTCGGTGCCGGGCATCTGGCCGCACCCGGCAGACGCGGTCACACGCGAATCACCTTTCCGTAGTTCTTGTGGTTGAGATCGAGGCCGCTCCAGCGCTCGATGGCCGAGAGAATTCGACACTTGGGGCGTTCGTCCTGGTGGCGCTCACGTCTCGTCATCCCCGGCGCGTCTTTTTGCCTCAGCTTGTCCGCCCAGTCCATCTCGGCGATGCGGTCGCGCATCACCGCCGGATGCGTACCTGCATAGACCGGTAGTCTACCCATCGGACCGTAGTCAATCTCGGCCACGTCTTCCCACTCCGTCTCGAGGGCCGCCCTGTCTACACTATGAGAGAAGAGCTCCATCCGCTTGCGGTGCATGAAGTCGGGCGGCCGCACCCAGCCGTAGTGGAATATTCGAGCATCCACCCGTGCGACGTCGATCCGGCTCTCATCGGCGTAGCGAAACGACTGCGCATCGCGAACGGAACGGATGCCCAGTCCACTACGTATGATGCGGATCTCCTTCTGGTACCATCCGTGACTCGTCTGGTAGTGGTCGTAGTCACCGAAGAAGTGGAGATAGTCGAACAGCAGTCCCTCGACGCGCCGGTCGTCCAACAGCTGCTCGCAGCGCGCCCTGATAATGGGCAGGTCATCCTCGTGGACCACTTCGTCTGCCTGAATGTAGAAGCACCAGTCTCCGCTGCACTCGTCCAGTGCGACGTTGGTCATGTGGCTGTAGGCTCGCGACCGCAGCCTCTCTACCTCCCATGTGCCTTCCACGATCCGAATCCGCGGATCCTCGATCGATTCCACCATCTCGCGTGTCGTGTCGTCGGGATCTCCTTCCGCCAGCGCGATCACGAACTCGTCGACGATCGGAAGGATCGAGAGGATCGCTTCCTTTATCGGGTAGTGGAGCTTGACCACGTTCCTGGCGAACGAGAACCCGGATATCCGCATCGTCAACACCTCATGCTTCTCAGAGTCCACTTAGCAACCGAGCCGTCGGAGGCATTATATGCAGTGACGGTGTCGACAGGCTACCTCCGGCAAAGGCGGCGAGTCGGCCTGTTTTTTGCTACTTTGTGTTTGAGATTACTGCGTTGAGCGAGAGGCCGTGTCGCGGCCGGGTTTATCTCCCATGCTCCGATATCGACCGACGCGTGTCTCACCGAGCGCTGACACGAGAGAGGCTAACCCTGAGAGACCGCTTGTCCCGTTTTGTAACAAGCTGCCCATGAGGAGGCGTAGATGGCAGGCATAGTCGGGTATGGGGCTTACATCCCCCGCAAGAGGATCACGACCGAGGAGATCGCCCGCCAGTGGGGCAAAGACCCGGAGGTCATCAAGCGTGGGCTGCTACTGGAGGAGAAATCGGTCCCCGGCTTCGACGAGGATACGATAACGATCTCCGTTGCGGCGGGCCGCGCGGCCATCGAACGAGCGGGCATCGATCCACAGGAGATCGGAGCGCTCTACATCGGTTCCGAGTCGCACCCTTATGCGGTGAAGCCCAGCGGCACCGTGGCGATCGAAGCGATGGGGATCGGCCCGGAGGTACACGTCGCCGATTTCGAGTTCGCCTGCAAAGCCGGTACGGAGGCGATGTTCGTGGCGCTCGGGCTGGTCGAGTCCGGCCGCGTCGACTACGCGATGGGAATCGGCGCCGACACGTCTCAGGGTGCGCCGGATGATGCTCTGGAGTTCTCCGCCTCGGCCGGTGGGGCAGCGTTCATCTTCGGGAAGGACAACCTGCTGGCCGATGTCGTCGAGACCTACAGCTACACCAGCGACACGCCGGACTTCTGGCGGCGCGAGGGTGAGTTCTACCCACGGCACGGCGGGCGTTACACCGGCGAGCCGGCGTACTTCAAGCACGTGCTATCGGCCAGCCGCGGTATCCTGGAGAAGACCGGGCTGAAGGCAGAAGACTTCGCCTACGCCGTCTTTCACATGCCGAACGGCAAGTTCCCGCTATCGGCGGGCAAGACGCTCGGCTTCAAGAAAGAGCAACTGGAGACGGGTTGGGTGGTCAACACGATGGGCAACACGTATTCCGGCTCATCGCCCACCGGCCTGGCAGCGATTCTCGATGTAGCGAAGCCCGGCGACTTGATCCTGATCACGTCATTCGGCTCGGGCGCCGGGAGCGATTCCTTCGTACTCAAAGCGACGAAGCGACTGTCGGAGGTTCAGGGACTCGCTCCGACCGTGCGCGGGATGTTGGACGGCCCACGGCAGTACCTAAGCTACGGCGAATACGCGAAATTCAGAGAGAAGATCAAAGTCAACGACTGAGGAGGCAGACAATGCGCGATGTGGCGATCGTCGGGGCCGGGATGACCCGGTTCGGCGAGCTCTGGGAGTTGAGCCTGCGCGACATGTTCGTGGAGGCGGCTGTCGGAGCGCTGAACGACGCCGGCGCGGACAACGTGGACTCGATCTACGTTGGCAACATGTCGGGCGGCCAGTTCGTGGGTCAGGAGCATCTCGGCCCGCTGATGGCCGACCAGTTGGGGATGACCGGGGTCGCAGCCACACGGGTCGAGTCGGCCTGCGCTTCAGGCGGCGTGGCCCTGAGGCTGGCATACATGGACGTCGCTTCGGGGATGAGCGATCTGGTCCTCGCCGTTGGCATCGAGAAGATGACCGACGGCGCCGACGTGACGAACGTGCTGGCCTCGGCATCCGATCAGGAGCAGGAGGTCTATTACGGCGTGACGTTCCCGGGACTCTACGCGATGATCGCCCGTGCGCATATGCAGAAGTACGGCACGACTGAAGAGGATCTCGCCTGGGTAGCGGTGAAGAACCACCGGCATGGCGCGATGAACGAGAAGTCCCAGTTCCCTCGCGAGGTCACGCCGGAGCAGGTGATGGCTTCGTCGGTCGTGGCCGAGCCGTTGAGGCTGCTGCACTGCTCTCCGGTAAGCGATGGCGCCGCCGCCGTGTTGCTCTGCCCCCTCGATCAGGCGAACAAGTACACGGACAAGCCGGTCAAGATCATCGGCAGTGGCCTGGCGTCCGGTTCGATAGCGCTGGCCAACCGCGAGGACCCGGCATTCTTGGATTCGGTGCAGAAATCGGCGGAGCGCGCCTACAAGATGGCAGGTGTAGGCCCCCGCGATATTCAGGTGGCCGAAGTGCACGACTGCTTCGCGATCGCCGAGATCTGCTGCATCGAGGCGCTCGGGCTGGTGGAGAGAGGCAAAGGCGGCGCGGCCGCACGTGAGGGCTTCACCGCTCTGGGCGGCTGTGTGCCGGTGAACACCAGCGGCGGCCTCAAAGCGAAGGGGCACCCGGTCGGCGCGACCGGTATCGCCCAGGCGATCGAGATCTTCACGCAGCTACAGGGCGAAGGCGGTGCCCGTCAGGTGGACAAGGCACGCGTCGGCCTCACCCAGAACATGGGCGGCTCGGGTGCCAGTTCCGTCGTCCACATCTTCCAGGGGGTCTGATCATGCCGAGTCCTAGATACGCGAGAGAGATACCCAGCCGCTTTCGCCTCGAAGCCGGTCGGTGCAAGGGCTGCGGCAAGGTGGCCTACCCGGCTCGGCGAATCTGTCCGTCTTGCCGCGGCGAAGACTGGGAGACGGTCAATCTGTCGCACAAGGGCGTGGTGATCACCTCGACCGTGATCCACGTTCCGCCTGCCGACTTCTTGATGGAGGCGCCCTACGCCATGGCCATAGTGGAGACGCCGGAAGGGGCCCGCTTCATGACCCAGGTGGTGGACTGCGATCCCTCTACCGTGTTGCCCGGGATGGAGGTGTCGCTCGAGTTCCGCCTGATACGCAAGGAAGGCAACAGCGGGATCCTCTGCTACGGTCACAAGGGAGTGCCGGTCGCCTAAGCAGGGCGGTCGCCCGACACGGGAGTAGTCGAATGCGTAAGGTTCGCGTTTGGGCAGAGCTCACCGATCAGCACTATCGCGCCTACGAGGCCGTAGCCGAGCGCCGCGGTGTGACTGTCGAAGAGCTGGTAGAGCATACGGTGAACTGCCTGCTAAGGGAGCTCGAGCTGGAAGAAGAGGAAGGCTGCGGCCCCGACCACCTGATAAGCGCGTCATAGGCGAGCGAGGGCTCGCAGCCCGCTACGCCATGCTCCCTGACAGCAAGAGGGGCGCGGTCGACAGGCCGCGCCCCTTCTTATGGTTAGGTTTGTCGTGTGAGTCTCTAGCCCTCTCCGTCGAGGAGTGCCTGGATCGTTTCCTGGGCGAGATCGATCACCGGCTGCGCCTCATCCTCGGTCACTCTTCCAAACCTTACGTAGAGATTCACCTGCCAGATCAGAACCCGTAGACTCCTGATCGCCACCCGCGGCCTGTCTCGCTCGACCATGCGCTCGGCGACGCGGACCTTGGACAGCAGGCTCCTGTACTGACGTCCTCTGAACGAACCGCCGGCTATCATATCGTCGATCGCCGACCCGAGGTCCTCGAGAAGCTCGGGGACCGTACCGCC
>JBDHHZ010000166.1:0-11898 GCA_039589115.1 Gemmatimonadota bacterium
AGGACGCAGGTCCATATCGAAGAGCGCTTCGAGCTGTCCGGGTGGAGGATATTCGTGCCCGCCTGGGGCGTGGGGGGCGGGCTCCTACTCGGCTTGGGCGCAGTGGCCGCGCTCGGCTTCGGTGACCGGGCCATGCTTTTCGCGCTACTGCTCGCCCCGGTCGGCGCCATCACGGCGGTGACCCTGTTCTTCAAAGGCAAAGCGGCCCGGCACAGGCCAAAGCTGGTCGAGCTGGCCGACCGGTTGGCGACACTCGTCGAAGTTTCCGCGCGACCGGCTCTGGAGCCCGGTGACCGGCAGGATTCCTAGCAGAAAGAGCGACAAGGCGGAAAGGTGCACGACGATGCACCTCTCCGCCTGCGCGTTCGTGAGCGGCCGGTCGCCCGGCCGTAGTGCCTAGCGGGACCGGAGCGTGATGCCGCCGGAGCCGGTATCAATCTCGAGGCGCGCGTCGCCGCCGCCGATCTCGAGTTCCACCCTATCGCGGCTCATCCGGCGTAGCATAGCGTTCGGCACGTCGAGGTCGATGCCGCCGCTTCCCGTCTCGGCGATGACACTCACCGAGGCGTCTGCCGGCATGTTCACTGTCACGCCGCCGCTGCCGGTATCGATGACGTATTCTCCGCCGCCCATCTCGACGAGATCGAGGGTCACCGAGCCGGAGCCGGTGTCGATCGTCGCGCTCTGGCAGTAGATCTCGCTGGTCTTCACCGAACCGCTGCCGGTATCGACCTCGAGATGGCGTGCCCTCCCACGATTGACGGTCACGCTGCCACTGCCGGTGTCGATGTTGATATCGTCACCCTCGATATCGGCTGCATCGACGCTACCGGACCCCGTCTCGACGAACAGGTCGCCGCGAACCCCGATCACGTCTACCGAACCGCTGCCGGTGTCGATGCGGGTGTTACCCGCGATGTTCTCGGCGGTGACGGGCCCGCTGTGAGTGTCGAGATCGACGCTGGCCTGGACATCCATCGCGTTCAGCTTGCCGACGGCGAGCACCACGCGGGTCTCCACACCACTGGGTACGAGGATCTCGAGGTCGGCCCAGGCCTCGAGGGCATCGCGGTCAACGTCGCCGCCGACCTCGATCTTACTGCGGCCTCGGATCCCGGAGTAGACGTCCTCCAGGAAGCTGCTCTCGTCACGCCAATTCTCCACGCGGATCTGGGATTGGCCGCCGCGTCGCCGGGGATAGTGGTAGCTCAGCGACTGCTCTAGCGGGTAGACAGCGTGAAACTCGGCACGTCCACCCTCTTTCACCTCGAACCTGATGACCCCTGCGTCATCGCCGCCCGTGTTCGTGCGTACCACGATGCGTGACCCGTCATGGCCGCGGACGGTCACCTCGCCGACCAGGTTGGTGACCAGGAGCTCGTTCCCCTCGAACGAGTACTCCTCCTGTGCCCATACCGGCCCCGCCAGCAGCACGGCGAGGGTCCCGGCAACCAGGGCGCTCAGGAATCGGGACTTCATAGATGTGCCTCCGCTAACAAAAGGACATAGGCCGCCCCGCCGTAGGCGCGGACGGAGTGGTTTGGCTTGTTCCTACCGCTTAGACATTGCGGATCTGGAAAGGGTTGGAATACTTGGTTAGGGCTGTCTAGCCGTCCCTACGCCTCCGGGAGCCGGTGGGTTTCGCGCCCCGGCCGGCGCTGCTGAGACGGCCGGGGCGCTCCGGCAGCTATGCTGCGAGTTTGTTGTAGAGCCAGGCGAAGATCGCGCCGCCGATGGCCCCGTCCAGCGCCGCGTAGAGCGTGCCGACGATCACCGACCCGAACCCGCCGACTTCGTAGCCCGGATAGACCGAGGCGACCACACCGAGGAACGCCGTACCGTAGTCCGGCGACAGCAAGTGGCCCAGGCCAACCAGGAAAACCGCGACTCCCCAGATGATCGCCAGAGTGATGGCCACCGATTTGATGGACAGCTTCATCCTTACCTCCCGGTCGGGGCGGCACGCGACGGCGAGCGGCCGTCGCGGTACCGCTACGCTCCAGATGTGTGTGAGGTGTATCGACACTTTAGCCTGCGGCGCGGCGTCTGTCCATGTGTCGAGAGAGGTGGGTAGCTAGAGCGTGGGATTGAAAGGCGCTGGGCCAAGAGATAAGGACTTGATCCCCTCAGACCTGTCCTTTTTCCGCCTGAACCTCATGACCCAGCACCATCTGCATCATTTCTGTTTCACCGTACGCCGGGGCCGCCGCGGTCTCCCCCGCGCATGCTCCCACGGCGCGGCGTATCCCCGGCGCGCGGCGCATATTCGCCGGGTGCTCCGCCCTCCTGCTTCCCCGTTTCAACATCACTCACAAGGACGGAGCAACCCAGCAGACATCTCGATGGTCGGTGGCAAAATCGCGCTCGCCATCGTAACCTCATCCGATCGCTACGGGCGGCGTCACGCTCGTACCGCCCCTTCTGTGTGTATAGATGCCGGCGGGCGAGCAAACGTTAAACCGAAAGTACGGACCGGGAGGAGCGGCTCGTACATACACGGGTAGAACGGGCGGATGACAGAAGAGAAACCGGACCAGGCGGGAACGCACGGCGAGCCGTATGAGATGGAGACTGCAGCGGTAGGTCGTGCTGCGGGCCTGGGCGCCGTCTTCGGAGCTTTCTCCGCCGCAGGGGTGGGCGCCTTCCTGTTCGTCGCGGTTGGGACCTTCTTCACCGACTCGATGGTGGCCGGCGCGCTCCTGGTGGAGGTCGGCGCGCTGGGCGGTGTGGTCGCCTATCTCGCTGCGACCGGCAGGAGCATCCCGCGCGTTCTGAGGCTGGATAGAGTTCCGACCGGTATCTACCCGCTGGCGTTGAAGCTGGGCTTCGTGCTGTTGCTGGCGAACTTCGCGGCCACCGTGTTGCTCGGGCCACCGGCTCGAGACATCGAGTTCGTCTCGAGCGCCGCCAGCCTGGCGGAGCGCATCGCTCTGGCCGTCGGCGTCGTGCTCCTCGCACCGGTCATCGAGGAGGCGCTGTTTCGGGGGATGTTGCAGGGTGTGCTCGAGACGCGGCTACGGCACTGGTACGCCATCGCGCTGGCAGGACTGGCGTTCGCGCTCCTGCACGGGCGGACCGGCGCGCTGTTCTTCTTCGCCTGGAGCCTGCCCGTGGGTTGGGTGACCTGGCGGTGCAGGAGCATCCGGCCGGCCATCGCGGTGCACGCCATCAACAATGTGGTCGGGATCGTCGGGCTGTTCTGGTCCGGCCCGGTCGACGTCGAATCGGTCGAGTACGGCGTGGGAACACTGGTTGTGGCGGCGGTCCTGCTGGTCGTCGCTTGTTACTGGGTGGTGCGGCTGTGTCTGCGTGTGGATCGAGTAGTGGACCGGCCGGCCGAGGGTCACCCTATCGAAACAACTCCGATGATGCGACCGTAGTGTACGGTGTTCGAGGCGGCGGCTAGCAAAGCGGTCGCGTAGAACATTCAGCGGGCAGGTGTGGACGGCGAACCCGATACGTCACGATAGACGCGCCATGGAAGAGATAACAAAGAGACGTCTTCGATTCCTGGCGGGGTTCGCCGTTTACTTCGTCGCGCTGTGGTTCCTCTGGAACACTCCGATCATCTATCCTATCAAGATCTTCGTCGTCTTGCTGCACGAGATAAGTCACGGCGCGATCGCAATTCTCACGGGCGGCACGATCGAGGGGATCGTCGTCCAGGCGAACGAAGGCGGGTTCTGCCAGTGCCCGGGCGGCAGCGTCTTTCTCACCCTCTCGGCCGGCTACCTGGGAAGCCTGTTGTGGGGCGCCGCCATCCTCTTGGCTGCCCGGGGGCCCGGCAACATACCTCGGATCGCGGCGGCGGTTCTCGGCGTCACCGTCGTCGGCGTCGCGCTGGTCTACGTGGACAATTGGTTCGGGATCCTGTTCAGCGGCGTCTTTGGAGTCACCCTGATCATGTCGGGCCGCCAGCTACCCGCGGAAGGCAACGCCGCGCTGCTCACGGTGCTCGGTCTGACGAGTTGTCTCTACGCGATCCTCGACATCAAGAGCGATGTGATCGATCGTCCGGAGGTCATGTCGGACGCCCGCATGCTGGCCGAGTTGACCGGGATACCGACGGTGATCTGGGGTGTGATCTGGATCGGTTTAGCTTTGCTGGTCAGCGGCTGGCTGTTCAAGCGGGCGTTCGAGAGCGCATCGAAGGCGGTGGACGCGAAAAGGGAAGTCTTCGACGTCTAGAAGAACGCGGTCAGCGCCAGGTAGACGGTCGCCGGCACGATGCCGTACTCGGAAGGGATATCAAGCAGACTCTCCGGCGTACCATCTCCGATCCCAAGATACAAACCACCCTGCAGTGTGACCTCGTTGGAGACCGAGTAAGAAGCCCCCGGCACGACCAAGGCGCTCAAATCATTCAGATTCCAGAGCACCAGAAAGCTGCAGTTCAGCAACGGGTGGATCTGGTAGGCGGCCTGGCCGGCCAGCTCGTCCTGTCCGAACACCTGCATCTCTCCACGGGCGACGGGATCGGACCGGAAGACGTCGAGTAGCTCCTCGGCACTCGAGGCGCCAAAGTCGTCGTGCTGATACTCCAGCACCGTGAAGAGGTCGCGGCCGTACACGTTGAACAGGCGGTCGACGCCGAGCGTGCCGCGAAAGGCCAGCGCCTCGTCTTGTTCCCTGAGCGAAGCTTCGGCGCGTATCGCGAACGGGCCGCTGGAGCCGGCCGCGCCGACCGCGCCCGCGGGCTCGTTATGGAGGCTGCCCGCCCAGGCCGAGACCTCCCAGCCTTTCCAGACGGTACGGCCGCGGCCGAGGATCGTCACGGTCTCGCCGATCCCCGTCTCCGCCATCCTCAGCACGAAGTCGAGATCGCTGAGCGAGCTGGGGAACACCTGGAAGCGGAAGGCGTCGACACCGCCGCGGTACTCGCGAAATGGATCGGCCGGGTCGAAGGGGGCGAACGGGTCGGCCGGTGTAAGGAAGAGCGTCGTAGCCCAAGAGATGGTTTGGCGGCCCAGAGTCGCTTCCAGCGCCTGGTTGCCGTAGCTCAGGCTCAGCCGGTCGAAGCGATGTCGCCACAGCCAGTGGTCCGACTCTTCGATCGTCCACTGGAGATCGAGCCATTCACCGCCGCCGGGTGCCAGGCCTCCGACAATGCTGCCCACCGGCTGCGACACGGCGCGCTCGCTGTATGTGAGCAAATGCTCATAGGCGACATCGCTGACGAACGGCCCGAGGTCGGGCTCGGTCATCAGGCGAAAGCGTTGAAGGTCACCGAAACCGCCGACGGCAAACGGGTTGGAGTCACTCCAGAGAGGAACGTTCAGGTAGTAGCCGCGTATTTCGGGCAGGCCCTGGGCGTGTGAAGGGCTGGCCCAGAGGATCACGACTAGGATGGCGAGTGGAAGTCCGCGGTTCACCGTTCCGGCTCGGGCTGCCGCCGCTCGTCCGACTCTATCGCTCCGTCCACAAGCCGCACCAATCGACGCGCCCGCTCCATCACCCGCGGGTCGTGGGTCGCGAACACGAAGGTCGTGCCCAGATCGCGGTTCAGTCGCTCGCTGCGGAGTCGAGGTTAGCGGTCGGCTCGTCGGCGAGCACGAGCGCCGGCGCGCTGACAACGGCTCGGATCACCGCGACTCGCTGCTGCTGACCGCCGGAGAGCTTGCCGGGCCGCCTGTCTTCCAGGCCCGCCAGCCCGGTACGCTCGAACAGTTCGCTGACGCGTCGCTGGCGCTCGCCGCCGTTCACACCCTGCAGCAAGAGCGGGAACTCGGCGTTCTCGAGGGCGGTGAGCACGGGCAGCAGGTTGTAGGCCTGAAAGATGAAGCCGATCCTCTCCAGCCTGAGGCGCGCCAGTGCCCGGTTCGACATCGCCGTGACGTCACGGCCGTCGACCCAGACGCCACCGCGCGTCGGACGCGTGAGGCCACCGATCAGATTGAGGAGCGTCGTCTTCCCCGAGCCGCTCGGTCCGGCCATGGCGATGAACTCGCCGGGCTCGATGGTGAGCGTAACTCCACGGACGGCCTGGACCTCTTCGGCTTCTTGCTCGAAGATCTTCCAGACCTGTTCGGTCCTTACGGCTGCGGTATTTCTGTCTCTGTCGTTCATCGGTCGAATTTCATGGCTTCGGCGACATCGATGCGCGTCGCTCGGTAAGCGGGATACAGTGAGGCGAGGCTGCCGATCAAGAAGATGAATACAAGACCCTGCACGATCCTCGCGACGCGGAACATCGGGAACACGATTGGGTCCATCACGACCCCAGAGAAGGTCCACTCTTCATCCCAGATCGCTGAGAAGTCCAACCCATCGCGCCAAAAGAACCAGGTGATGAACAAGCCGAGGCTGATGCCTATGATACCGCTGAGCGTGGTGAGTATAAGTCCCTCGATCATCACCAGGCTTCCCGTCTGTCGCGGTGTGAGCCCGAGCGCCTGCAGAAGACCGAACTCCCGCTTTCGATACATCACCGACATGAGCACCGTATTGACGATTCCCATGGCGATGATCCCGAACATGATCAACTGCCAGATGTAGTTGCCGAAGTCGTCGATCTTGACCGCGGCATCCAGTTCGGGCATCGCCTGTCGCCAGGTCAACACGGTCGCACTGCCGTCATCGATCGCATCGGCGAGATCACTGCGCAGGGCGCGTGCGAGCCGCGGCACACGACGACTCTGGTCGATCGCCAGTGCGATGGTGGTGACGTCATCGCCAGCGCTGAGCCACGAACTTGCCGTGCCGAGCGGGATATGGATCATCGCTTGATCGACTTCGGGGATGCCTGTACGGTAGATGCCGACTACGCGGACGAGCTGACCGGCGATCTCGCCGTCGGCGTCCTGTGCGGTGAGCACGAAGCGCGAGCCGAGCCTGAGGTCGAGCCCTTCGACCAGGCCGGCCCCTACATAAGCCGCGAGGCGATCGTCGGGCTCCAGGTAGCGACCTTCCGCGATCTTCTCATCGAGTATCGAGAACCGCGCCTCGGCAACCGGATCGACGCCGACAATCATCGCCGGGCGGGCTCCGGTCGGCGAGCTGGCGAGCCCACCGGTGGCGAGGCGCGGCGCGGCATCGACTATGTATTCCGCGATGCCTGGCCGACTCAAAGCTCCCTCGGCCGCGGCTCGCGCAGGCGCCGAAAGGCGTTCTTCGATCTTGCGGCTCGCATGATATCCAGGCGCCTGAATCGAGAGGTGGCCGTCTCCCATGCGCACGGCTGACTCGATCCAATCCTCGTGCGTCCCGTCGCCCAGCGGCAAGGAGATCATGAGCAGCGTGCCGCCCAAGATCATAGCCGCCGCGGTGAGGATGCTGCGTCGCGCCTGCCGGCGCAGGTTGCGCAGCGCGAGTCGGACCATGGGAAGCGTTCGAGTCATCATATTCCTGAGAGCGTGTCGGCCGGTGGTATCCGGGCGGCGCGTGCTGCCGGGTACAAAGCAGCCAGTAGGGCCGTGATCAGAAGCGCAACGCCGGTCCAGATCGCCATCTCGAAGTTGTATTCGACTCGCAGCACCGGCCTAACCAGCGCTCCGAACATGGTGAACTCGCCGTAGAGCCAACTCAGGTCGGGCGGAGCGTTGTGCCACCATACCAGCAGTGGGAAGGTGAGGACGGCTCCGACAACCAGGCTCACGAGCCCGAGCGCGAACGCCTCGAAGAGGACGGTGAGAGTGATGCGCCAGGGCGTTGTGCCCAACGCCAGCATCACGGCCAGCTCGCGCCGCCGTTCGAACGTTGCCATCAGCATCGTGTTGGCGACACCGAAGACCGCTATGGCGAAAACGATCGCCAGGATGATGAAATACCAGCTCTGCGCGAGCCGCACATAATCGAGCATCTCGGGGCGCAGGCGCGTCCACGGTTCGACCTCTATGTCCAAGCCGAGTGGGGCCAGCTGGGCCGCCAAACGGTCGGCGGCCTCGGGGGCCAACCACGGATCGACCGTCGATATGGCGATCTCGTGAATGCGATCGGGAGAAAGGGCAGCCAACGTCTGAAGCGAGCTCAGCGGAAGTACTGCATACGAGCCATCCAGGTCCGTCATCCCCGTCCTGTAGATGCCGGAGACAGTGTAAAGGTCGTTCCCCATCGAGCCGTCGGCGGCGGGGACGACGAGGATGACTTCGCCACCGATGCCCACCTCGAGCTGGCGCGCCATCTCAGTGCCGACCATGATCGCGTTCGCATCCGCCTCCGGGATGCGACCTTCCACGAGACCGCGCATTAAGCGACTGACACCGAGCGCGCGCTGCGGATCCGCGCCCATCAGGATACCGGCTGTCGTCGCTTCACCGGAACTTATCAGACCACCGGCGTACGCTCGTGGGGTTGCGGCCGCCACCGCTGGATCCGCCGCGATCTCTTGAACCAGACGCTCTACGTCGCTCCCGTCGCGCCCGCCGATCGTGTCGTAGATCTTGCGCTCCGGCCGGTACTCGAGATCGTGTACTTGAATCTGGCCGGTCACCAGGCCGGTGCCGTTCTCGATCATCTCGGACTGCAGGCCTTCCGCCCAGCCGACCAGGAATACGACTGCGAAATAGCCTATCGCCAGACCGATCGCGGTGATGAAGGTACGCCGACGGTTACGGCCGAGGTTGCGCCAGCCGATGCTCCACCAGAAGTGTCCGGCCATCGCGCGCTACCTCCCCCGGCTCCGTAGCGCCCGCAACGAAAAGAAATCCTCGTCGATGTCGATGTCGAACTCGAGCTCCGAGTATCGGACCGAAGTGTGCTCGCCGGGCTTGTCGTGAGGTATCATGTCCATCGCGAGCGGCACCAGGCGACCGCCCATCACTCGAAAGTCGCTGAAGGTCATCGTGCGGACCAACTCGCCGTCCTCATCGTAGTAACGGGCCCAGGTAGGCATCAGATCGTCCTGGCGCACCTGGTAGGTGATTCGACCCCAGACGACCGCTGCCTCCGGTTTCGGCGTCAACTCGAACTCCCAAACCTCGACTCCTTCACGCGCCCCGTCGAAAGCGATCTCGATGTCGTAGTCCTCGACCAACCGGCTCTCCTTCACGAGATCGTCGTTGGTGAAGTGAGAGCCCATCCACGCTCCCATCATCAGGGACGCCGGAATCTTGATGGTGCGATCGACCCGCGGGAGGTAGTTCCAGATGTCGTCCTCGGCTTTCAGCGTCGCGGTACCGGCCTCCTTGTTGGGCGCCGTGATCCGGATCAGCGAGTAATCGGTGCCCAGCGACCACATCTCCATCGTCATGCTGCGGTCCCAGTTCTCCGTCACCACGTCCATGGTGGCGACCCCGTGGCTCGATTCGCCGCGCAAGATGCGATCGACACGATCCATGATCTCTCGCGCCGATTCCTGGCCATGCGCTAGTCCGGGTGCTGCGAGTAAGGCGAGTACGAGAGGAAGTGTGCGGGGGCGTCTCATGTTCGCGGCCTCAGGCTCGGTTCGTCTATCGGGATCCACGAGCCACAACGTGGCCGAATGGAGTCAGCACTGTCAAGCGGGTGCAATCTCCCCTATTCCGCGAAGTCCCGCATTCCGGCGAGCGGAGTTCGTTTCACGACGTCACGGCTGTTGGCCAGCCCGATGATCGTGGTGAGGAGTGCGGTGCCCACCCAGAAGAAGAGCAGCGGCAGCCCTGGCAGATAAAACGTCATCTCGAACAGGAACTTCACGGCGACCCAGCCGGCGACGGCGGCGAGCACCACTCCGGCCAGCCCGGCGAAGGAACCGAGCGCGAAGTACTCGGTGGCGAGTATGCGGCCGATGACGCGAGAGCGGGCGCCGAGTGTTTTGAGCAAGACCGACTCGCGCATGCGCTGGTAGCGAGATGTTGCGATGGCACCGATCAGGATCACGAGGCCGCAGGCGATGCTGAACAGTGCCATGAAGCGGATGGCCACTGCCACCTTGCCGAGAATCGAGTCGATGGCCTCGATGATGATCGTCAGGTCGATTGCGGCGACGTTTGGGTGGGCGATCACCAGATCGCGCTGGATTTCGGCGCGCGTCGTCGGATCGTCGACGCGGGTGAGCATCACCAGGCTCTGCGGCGCGTCGTCCAGGGCGCCTGGCTCGAAGACGGCGAAGAAGTTGGGCTCGAAGCTTGCCCAATCGACGCGCCGTACGCTTGTGATCTCGGTCTCCAGCGGCACGCCCTGAACGTCCCAGGTGATCCGGTCTCCGACCTCGACCTTCAAATCCTCGGCGATGCTCTCTTCGATGGAGATGCGCGCGACTCCGCTTTCACTCTCGGTATCCGAGAACCACTCACCGGCGATGATCTCTTCGGAGCCGACCAGCGAATCGCGGTAGGTATGCCGGTACTCGCGCAGCATCGCCCAGCGCGGGATGCGCGGGCCGGTGGTGTCGGCGAGCACTTCTTCGACGCTACGATCGCCGAGTCGCGTGAGCCGTGCGGGGACGATGGGCGTCCGCTGCAACAGCGGCGCGCCGCTCTCCTCCATCAAACGGGTGACCCCATCTTCCTGGTCCGGCTGGATGTCGAACAGGAACATATTGGGCCGATCGGGTCGGGTCTCCCTGAGGATCTGGTCCAGCAGGTTGCGCTGGACCACGAAGAGCGTGGAGATGAGGAAGACGCCGGAGCCGATGGCCAGGGTGACGGCGACCGTCTGGTTGTGCGGCCGAAAGAGATTCGCAACGCCCTGGCGCAGCGGGAAGCTGGCGCGCTTCGGGAAGAAGCGGCGCGTCAGCCACATCAACGCGAAGGCGGTGAGACCGAGGGCCCCGGCCGTGACGACGGCAGCGACGGCGAAGGCGAGGCCGACGGACGCTTCGGGTGCCTGCCAGACGGTCAGCGCCAGCAGGCCCAGCAGCAGGACCGCATAGGTCGCCAGCCGCCACGGGTCGCGCCACCGCCCTGCCCGCTCGAAGTCTCGTCGCAGCGCGCGAAGTGGTGCGACGTCCTTGATGCGGAGCAGCGGCAGCAGCGCGAAGAGCAGCGCAACCCCGATCCCGATGCCGAGGCCGGCGAGGATGGCGCCGGGCTGGAGGCGGAAGGGGACGTCGAGCGGCAGGAAATCGCGCACGACACCTGGGAGCAAACCCTGCACGGCGATTCCGAGAGCGACGCCCAGCACCGCGCCGGTCAGCCCCATCAGGCCTGCCTGCAACAGATAGATCGTGAACGCCTGCCGCTGCCGGGCGCCGAGGCAACGGAGGATGGCCGCGGTATTCAGTTTCTCGCTGACGAAGACGTGCACGCCGCTGGCGACGCCGACACCGCCGAGCAACAAGGCGACGAGGCCTACGAGTCCGAGAAAGGCACCCATCCGGTCGAGGCCTGAGGACAGGTCCTCCTCGTACTCCGCGACCGTGGTGGTCCAGACGCGGCTCGCCTCGAAGAGCGAGTCTTTCGCCTCGACCAGGTTCTCGATCCCTTCCGGGTCGTCCAGCTTGAAGTACGCTATGTGCCGGGAGACGCTGCCGAAGGCCAGCAGTCCAGTCTCTGCGAGATACTGTGGCGGGATGTAGGCGCGCGGGCCGATAACGGCTCGCAATCCGATATCGCCCGGCACGCTGGTCACGGTGCCGGCGATGACGAAGCGTGCCGTGCCGATGGCCAGGGTGTCGCCGACCTCGGCCTCGAGTTGCACCAGGACGGCGGGATCGACCAGCGCATTCCGCTCCGAGCGATACGTATCCCACAGACCGGGCGGTTCCGTCTCGATCGCACCGTAGAAGGGATATCCCCCCGCCGGTGCTCGAACTTGGAGGAGCCGTGTCAAGCCGGAGCGCGTTGCCAGTGCCATCGACGAAAATGAAGTCACGCGAGACACTTCCGCGCCTTCCGAGACCAGCGAGTCGATGAGGGCCTCGATATCGGGTGGATAATCCCAGCGACTACCCAGCTGCAGGTCGGCGCCCAGCAGGTTCCGCGTTTGCCGGCTGACGGCCGAGGTGACGTTCGCCCTGAAGGAATTGATGGCGACGAGCGC
>JBDHHZ010000167.1:0-6530 GCA_039589115.1 Gemmatimonadota bacterium
CTATCTCCTTACGAAACTTTCAGCACGGACGCGATGCCGACATCGCCAGCGGCGCAACCGAAGATGAGTACGTGGCCACCACCCAGATCGACCGCCTCTTCCAGCGCTTCGATCAGAACCCTGGTGAGCGTCGGTCCCTGAGGATGTCCCCAGACCAGCGGGCATCCGGTGTTGTTCATCTTGCGCCAGTCGTAGTCGAGCAGCTTCGAGAAGATGACATCGTTGACGGCGAACGGGTTGTGGTTCTTGACCACGACCATGTCGGCCATGGTCAGCCCCGTCTTGTCCAGCAGCTTCTGAACGGCGAACGCCGGGGCCTCGGGCATCAGGCTGGGCTGCGTCCGGGCCTCGAACTTCGCGACGAACTGGATATCGATCTCCGGCCGGGAGCTGAGCTGCTTGGCCTTCTCCTTCGTCGTCACGAGCAGCGTCGACATGCCGTCGGATGCGTGCGTCTGGCCGCCGCCGGTGACGCAGGTATCGAGCTCGCGCATCGCACGTAGCCCGCCGAGCGTCAGCTTGCGCACTCCGTAGTCGCCGTCGACTCGCCCCAGCGGACGCCCCGCCACGTTCAGCACATCGAGGGGAACGAGGACCCTATCGAGGAACCCGGAGTTCTTCGCCTCGAAGTACTGATCGTAGCGAAGGAACGCCACGTCGTCGGTTTCCGCTCTATCGCACTTATACTTGCGGGCCGTGATGCCGGCTGCGCTGATCATCGAGTTTCCCGTGGCCGGATCGAAGCCGAAGTTGTCCCAGACGTCGGCGATCGCCTGCGTGCGCTCGTGGGCCCGGCGCTCCGGGAATACGCCCACTGGCGAGTCGCTGGTTCGATCGAACGTGAGGACGCCGACCACATCGTTCGCGCCGGAATCGACCTCGGCACCGGCCAGCAAAGCCGCCTGCAGACCCGTTGCGCAGGCCTGTTCGACGTGGTAGCCGGGTATGCGGTGACCCATGGTGCTCGCCACCAGCGGCGCGTTCCAGAACTTCCAGTGCCAGGGGATGGTCGAGCCGATGACCAGGTAATCCAGCTCGCTCTTGGGAACCTTTCTTAACCCCAGGATCCGGCCCATCGACTCGCCGGCGAACTGGCCGATGTTCACTTCAGCCAGGGCACTGGTCTGCCAGGCGGGGAAATAGCTGCTCCCCCAGGTCCCAAAAGGGATTCTCGCTTTCGGAAACATCTGATCTGCCTTTGCCATTGGTCCTTTCCTCGGCTAACGCCGGGCACACAGTGCCAGGCCGTCAGGGCTGGGCTTGGGTTATCGTCTCAGTCTAGCTGCACAGTACGTGCCGAACAGACGGAGCGCGCGGTCAGCGGTCCGGAACGCTGGAATGCCGCTTTCTTCAAGCATCCTGGCCATCGGGTCGTACAGCGGGCCGCCGTCGACGACCGCGACCCAGGCCTTTTTTGTCTCATCATTGAGCCTAACCAGTCGCATCGCGACCGAGTCAGGGCTGTACACATCTTCGGCGTGAGCATCGCCCGGCGCCAGGGTCTGAAGGGCCGGAGTGAGCGGGACGCAACCGACCAGCCCGACGTCCACATTCTCGTCTTCAATGACCAGGCGAACCGCTTCGGCGAAGGGTGCGTCTGGCATGATGGGTGTGACGTCGAGCGGTACGCGAACGCTGACGACCTCATCCAGCCGGCACCCTTGGAGCACGGACAGTAGGCCGGCTCTGGTGTCCTGAGAGAAATCTGCAAGCTGGAACCGGCCCAGGTGATCGGCTATCGATACGCACTCGAAACCCGCGTTCGAGATCGGGCCGAGGCGCAGTCCGCGAACCTCCTTCGAGCTCAGGAGTGCGAACAGCCTGGTCAGGTCCTCGAAGTCGGCGGTCGTCTCGCAGATGATGACGCCCGCCTGCCTGGCGAGCTCGCGATTGACGACGTAGTCGCCGGCGACGGCGGCCGTGTGGCTCGCCGAAGCCGATATTCCAGCCTCCGTTCGTCCCGCGCGATAGAGGACGACGGTTCTGCCTTCGGCGCTGATCTCTCGTGCCGCTTCCAAGAACTTTAGGCCGTCTCGAGGCCTGAACCCCTCGGCGTAGATGGCGAAGACCTCCAATTCGGGGTCGTCCTTCAGATAGGTCAGGTAGTCACCGATCGTGAGGTCCATCTGGTTGCCGATCGAGATCGCGTACCTGACATCGGCCCCGAGCTTGCCGCCCTTGGCGACGTAGAACGCTCCGCTCTGTGAGATGAAGGCGAAGGGATGGGAGCCGTTGGGAGGACTCAGCTTATATCCAGGTATGAACGTAGCGTCGTAGCCGCCGGGCTGCGACCGGATCCCCATGGAATTCCCGCCGTTCAGTACGGGCCCGCCCCACTCGCTGCGACGGGAGCTCTCGATGATCGTACTCATGCGCGAGACTATATCCTCTGTTCCTTCTCTCTCCTCCAGGCCTCCCGGTATGACGATGATGCTCTCTGCCTTCTCGTCCTCGACCACTGTTGCGAGCAGGTCCGGGAGTTGTGCCGCCCCGACGGCCAGGACGAGAAGATCGACTCGTTCCGGCAGTGACCTCACATCCGGATAACAACGGCAGCCCTCAACGGTTTCCGAGTCCGGCTTCACAACATAGATCCGCCGCCGGTCGAATCCGCCGTCGATCAGGTTCTTCAGAATAACCCGTCCCGGTTTCATGCGTTCTGAGACGCCGATGATCGCGATCGAGCTTGGTTCTAGAAGGTTCTTGATCTTCTCCAGCGGTCTAGGATGAAGTTGCGGCTCGCTTACTGGCTCGCATTTGACCAGGACATCGAGCGGCAACATCCGCTTACCTGCTACGACGAACGGGTTGACCTCGATCTCGCTTACGATCGCCGGCACGGCTTCCCTGGCCAGGTGCGCGAACTTCATGAACAGGTCGACCAGACGCCCCAGCTCGAGGCGCGGCGGCTGACCCCTCTGCTCACCGGTGAGGAGACCGGCGACAGCGACCTCCTGTAGTAACTCGACGACTGAGCCTGCATCGAGATCGAAGGGGGAGGCGACGGCGATCTCGCTTCCCGGCTTGAATGCGCCGGCGAGAAACTCGGTGTGGATGCCGCCGGCGCCGCAGGTCACTACGGGTCCGAAGTCATAGGTCCAGCGAGTGCCCATTAGCAGCTCGCCACCTAACGACGGATCGTAAGGGACGTGTTCTTCGAGCAGGTAACCCACTACGTCGTTGTGACGGAACTTCTCCTCCATCGCCAGGATGGCGGTGCCCACCGCCTGCGGGTCGCGGGGCAGGATGGTCACACCGCCCGCTTCGCTCTTATGTAGGATGTCCGGGGAGAGCACCTTGAGGACGATACACTCGCCAGGGAATGCGGAGAGGTCGACTGAAGGGAAATCGCCTGCCGCGTCGAGTACGACGAAGCCTGGGGTGCTGATCCCCATCGCGCTCAGCACTTCCAGGCCTTCGCTCTCCAGCAATACCCGCCGCCCCTCGGAGCGGGCGGCCTCCACGATCGTGGATATCTCCTCGATGTCCATGCGGCCTACCTGGCGGAGAGCGATGCCAGGCGGCGACGTGCGTCTTCGATCTCGAGCTCCATCCGGCTGGGCGCGATTGATAGGAAATGCGTGAACGATTCCTGGGCCTCGTCGAATTTGCCCCAGCTCAGCTGGACCAAGCCCAGGATGTAGGGGATGCGGGCGTCCCGAGGATTGGTGTCCTGCGCCCGCAGCAACACCTGCTCCGACTCGCCGAAGAAGCCGCCACGCCCTAGCGTCACCCCGAGATCGTGGAGTATGCTCGTATCGTTGGGGTTGGCGTCCAACGCACGGCGGCAGCGCTCGGCAGCCGAAAGCCATTCGCCGCGGGCCTCGTGAATTCGAGCTATCCCCAGGTGAGCGGTGTAGAAGCCGGGATCATTCTCGAGGGTTTCCGCATAAAAGTGTTCCGCTTCCGCGAACCAGCCGGCCTCGTGGAACAGGCTTGCTAGCACGTATCGGAGCTCGTTGGTGTTCAGAGGAATCGCGATCAGCGAATCCGGTCGCTGTCCCGTGAGCGCACGATCGAGCACGATCGTCATGTCGGCGCCCGCTTCTCGCCACTTCCCGGCATGCGCGGCGGCCAACGCACGATACCAGAGGAGAGACTCTGGGGCGAGCTGCGGCTCGTCGCGCCAGCCGATGTCCCTGGCGTAGTCCCGGTATCGCTTGTAGGCGCCGTTGTAGTTGCCTTTGAGCATGTCGGCGAAGCCCTGGGAGAGGGTCTGGTAGTAAACGCGTTGCTCGGAAACGGCACTCCAGGATGCCGAGTCCGTCGGCGTGACGGCGCCCAGAATCTTCAGGTCGACCAGAGGGTTGATGCGGAAGGCGCGCCTGTAGAGTTCGTTCGACTCCTCCAGCTCGGAGGCCAACCCGGCCGGCACGCGGCCGGCGGCGATCTCGGTCCACAGCTCGGCGCGCTGCGCGAAGGGGAGTGCCGCCAGGGCCAGATAGACCTCGGCGAATCTGCCATCGATCTCGAGCGCCGTTTCGAATGACCGCACGGCCTCGTCGAAGCGCCCCTCGTTCCAGTATCCGAGGCCTAGCTCGTAGTGGGCGACGGCATCGTTGGAGTCGGCGAGGGCACGCTGCTCCAGGTCGTCGAGATCGGCGTTGACGAGACGCTGGGCGGCGAGAGGTGAGGCGGCCAGGCCGGTAGTAAGGAACGCCAGTACGAGCAGTCGAAGTCTCATGGGATCGGGTCGCCATGGTTATGGGCTGGGACTCCGCTTAATATCGGCCGCCCAGGACCGGCTAGCAAACCGGCCAGTCCTCGTCAGAGAACTGGCCGACAGCGCCTCGGGCCGTACCGCGCCGGGGGAATCTGTCTACACCTCGACCTGCCAGACCGTGTCGAGGACCGTGCCGTCGACCCACTTGATCACGGCGACGGGCCGGTCGGTCAAGCGCGGCGCGGCGGGCGGCCCGCCCATCAGACGCTGCACCTCTTCCTTGATCTCCTGAATGGGTCGGATGGGAAGATCGGAGCCTTTCAGGGCGTCCAATAGATCTGTGCGGCGCGGGTTGATGGCGATGCCGCGCTCGGTGGCTACTACATCGACCAGCTCGCCGGGTCCTGTGATGGTGGTGACCTCTTCGACGAGAACCGGGATGCGGTCGCGGAAGGAGGGCACAGCGAGGATCGTACAGCCCGACAAGAGACAGTTCTGCCAGCCACCGATCCCGTGAAGCAGCATGCCGTCCGAGTGAGTGTTGACGTTGGCGTTGAAGTTCACGTCGACTTCGGTGGCGCCGAGGACCACGGCGTCGACCATGGATGCGAAGTTACCCTTGCCGTGGTAGTTGTAGGAAGTGAACGGCGAGGTGGCGATGTGTCGCGGATCGGAAGCGATCGATTCGACGGCAGCCAGGTCGAACGTCTGACCGTCAAGGATATAGTCGGTCAGTCCTTCCTTCATCAGATCGACCAGGTACTGGGTCGAACCGCCGCGCACAAAGCGCGCTGTTACTCCGGCCTGCTTCATCTGCTCCTTCAGGAACTGTACGAAGGCCAATGCGATGCCGCCGGCGCCGGCCTGGAAGGAGAAGCCATCTCGCATGATACCCGCGTCCTTCAAGAAGCGCGCGACGTGCTCGGCGATGAGCAGGCGATCCGGACTCTTGGTGACCTGGGTCGTACCTGAAACGATCTTACTCGGATCGCCTATGGAGTCGATCGCGACGACGAAATCGACGTTGTTCCCCTGGATCTGCCAGGGGATGCAGGGGAAGGGGACCAGATTGTCGGTGACGACGATCACGTGATCGGCGTAGATGGAATCGGCGAGTGCGAAACCGAGCGAACCGCAGGCGGAGGGGCCGTGTGAGCCGTCGGCGTTGCCGAACGGGTCGGAGGTCGGCGCGGCGATCACCGCGATGTCTATGTGGACCTCGCCGTCCTGGATGGCCTGCCAGCGCCCGCCATGCGAACGTAGCACCCCCATCCCCCGCATCTTACCGTGGGAGCAGTAGGCGCCCAGCGGACCGTTCATGCTGCCTTCGATATGATGGACGACGCCTCTTTCCATCAGGTCGATCACCGGCTCGTGGCAGGGGAAGGAAGCGCTGGGGAACCACATGAGGTCCTTCGCCCCCAACTCGGCCGCCGCATTCAGGGCCATCACGGCGACGACGTCACCGTTCCTCAGGTGGTGGTGGGTGGAGATGGTCATGCCGTCCTTCAGGCCGCTGTGCTGCAGCGCGGTCTTCAAGTCCGGCACCAACTTGCCGCCGGACGGCGGGTAGTCCTTTGCGGAACGGATGGGCGGCCCGTGCTTGGACCCCTGGGGCTCGTAGGCGCCAACGCCCTGGTAGGGCACTTGTCCCTTCCCGTTCACCACGGTGGGAACGCGGCGCCCCACGGCGTTGATTACGAGATCGGCGCTTCCGCTCATGCTCATATCTCCTCGATCTGAGGTGGTCGACCCACCTCAGGATCATTCCTCGGGCAGCAGCCCCATCCGCCGGGCGTTTTGGACGAGTCGCTGCGCGCGCAACACGACCGGTGCGTCGATCATCTTCGTACCCAGCCTTACCACG
>JBDHHZ010000168.1:0-10530 GCA_039589115.1 Gemmatimonadota bacterium
AGCTCCGATTGAAATGCGATGACCGCCCGGCCCGCCACCCGCACCAGCTTGGGCATCGATCCCTCCACCTCCACGCTGACCTCTACGATCCCCGGCCGTCCAAGCGCCTCACCTTGCCGGGCGCGGAAGGACAGCACCCCGTCGATAGGATCTGCTAGGGCGTGCTTCACGAGATAGGCGCCGAGTGGACCGTTGGCGTTCCCGGTCACCGGGTCTTCGGGAATACCGATCGCCGGCGCGAACATCCGGCCATGGGCGAGCACATCGTCCGCGATAGGCTCCAGGGTGAACACGTAGTAGCCATTGCAGTCGATGCGACGGCTTATCTCCATCAGGCGGGCCAGGTCCGGGCTCAGGGAGTTGAGCGTCTCCCGCGACCTGATCCCGATCATCACTTTGGAGTGGCCCGTCGATACGACTTGCACGGGACATCGCTCGTCCAGCTGGTCCGCGGTCAGGCCGAGCGCCGCCTGGATCTCCTCAGCTTGCGCCGCGGTGTACGGCTCGCCCAGCTCGACCGCCCCCTGCGTCATGACTATCCGATAGTCGGCACCTTCGCGCACAACATCTACAGGTAAGATCCCGGCCCCGATCTTCTGGACCACCGTACAGGAGGGTAGGTCGTTCTCGATCGCCCGGACGTAGTGCGCCGCTATCGTCGCATGGCCACAAGAGGGGACCTCGATCGTCGGCGTGAAGAAGCGCACCCACACATCGTGGTCGGGCGCGTCCGGGGACAGCACGAAGGCCGTTTCAGAGTTGTTGAGCTCCCGGGCGATCGCCTGCATCTCTACGGGACTCAGCCCGTCGGCGTCCGGCACGACCCCAGCAGGGTTGCCCTGGAACTTCTCTGTCGTGAAAGAGTCGACCTGATAGACCCGGTATCGCCTCATGGTAAAGCCCTCGGCTCGGACGGCGCGCCGCCAGCCGCATCTACTCCGCTGTAGCGGATAGGTTCTTGCTCCGCTCGATCGATTGGAGCGCCAGGTACCCCTCGCCGAACCTATCGATGTTATCCATCTCGCTCGAGTACTGATCGTGATGCCGTTCTTCGTCTGCTACGAGATCCTCGAATACCCGCTTCGTCGCGGAGTCGGCGTTGTTACCGCACTCGTTGGCCCACTCGTTGTAGTCCTTGGCGCTCTGCGCCTCCATCGCGGCCGCCCGCTCCAGCATCTTGCGTACGTCGTGAATCTTCTGAATCTCCTCTGAAGACTGCATCTCCACCTCGCCCTTCAGGAAGAGTATCCGCTCCGCCGCACGCTCGACGTGAATCATCTCCTCGACCGCCGTCTTCTTGAACAGGCCGGCGAGAAGATCGTAGCCCTGATCGTCGCAATGGAAATGGAAGTACATATACTGGTGGACAGCGGAAAGCTCGTCTCCGACGGCTCTATTCAGCAGCTCAATGCTCTTCTCATGCATGACCCGGCCTCCATTCACACGAACCTGTCAGGAATTGAATACGCAAGTATGAGTACAGTATGATGGTGGCTCCCTCGCTCACGCCAGCCTCTGCGGTGCATGCGCCCTCGCTCAGCCGGCGCGACGCGCGGGCCTCCCACCTTGCCGTCTACGCAGTATCCAGCGAAGCGCGCGCACCCACCCTGACCAGCTCGAGGCTCCAGGTTGCGCACCGCAATGGGATTGCGCGCGGTCGAGCGAGTCTTCGATCAGAGTGTTGTGAAGCGGGCGATAGATCAGGGGCCATGTGAAGAGCGCGCCCCCGCTCGTTCTCATCTCTATGACGTGCCGAAGCCGGGTGGATCGGGGACCGGCCTCCTCGATCTCGAAGGCGTGATATCCGTCAAAGCCTTTCGGCCTGGTGAACCGGAAGCGAACCGACCGGCCTGGCTCATAGCTGTCCACGACGTAGCGCACCGGTCCGTGCCCCCCCGCAGCACCGACGCACAAGCCGCGGTCGAACCGCATCGGCGGCCAACGATCGTGCGGCCACAAGAGATCGCTCTCGGAGGCCAGGCTATCGAGCAGGCGAGCGACGGTAGGCGCGGGCGCCGCCAGTATACGCTCGTGTACGTTTCGGACCTTCAATTAAGCTGATTCCTCGAGCGGCTTAGCTAGCCGGTTTGCGGCAGACGTAGAGCCCACGTCCAAACAGGCCTTCGGGATCGTATTCGATCTCCAGGGACGCCTCGTGTAACGTCTGCTCCATCTGCGCCCGCGTGAACAGGGCAAGTTCGTGAACCTCACTGAACCGCTCCACGCCCTCGCGACGTCCCACGAGGTACTCGAACTCGATTCTCGATACGCCCTCGATCAATCTCGTGCGAGCCATCCGGCACACCTTGACGTCTTCCGTTTCCGCCGTGTGCATCCCCAGGTAGCCGTCCTCCATGTCGCCTGGCTGAAACCAGGGTTCGACCACGACGATGCCTCCATCGACCGCATGGTCCGCGAACCTCTGCACCGCACTGCGCAAACGCTCTTCCGTTAGCACATACCCGATAGAGCTGAAGAGACACAACACGGCGTCGTAGGTGCGGCCCATTTCCAACTCTACCATGTCCTGGCAGACGAAGCGCCCCTTAGGATTCTTGGCCGCCGCAAGCTCGACGAAAGCGCGCTCGACGTCCACCCCATCGACCGAGAATCCGGACTCCTCGAGATACCGGGCGTGCTCTCCAGTGCCGCAAGCGACGTCCAGGACGGTTCTGGCGGTCGGCATCCGACGGCTCAACAATTCAGCGACCCGCTTCGATTCCTCGCGGTAGTCCTTGAATTGCCTGTAGATCAGGTCGTAGAGCTCAGCGGACTCTGTGAACATATCACACCTTCACTATGAGTCCGGATCCGGAGCGGTCGCCCGACGTCGTGCGCGGCGACGCACTAACAGCACGACCGTGGCAACGGCAGCGAGCGCCAGGACGGCGAGGTTGGCCCAGTAGACCGGCTGGCCCGCAGCCCAGATAGCGGAACGTACGCCAGCCAGCGCGAACGATGCTACGAGAACCGCCTGGAGTTTACGGCGCCAGCCGGTCGCGCGCGGCTGGCGCCGATACAGCGCGAACAGCACCAGCGATGTCGCGAGGAACAATACCGCCTCCACGCGCACGACGCGTTGGAGATCGAAGGCCATCCCGATCCGGACACCGAGGTCGATCGCAGTCGCGACGAGGATGACTCCAACCCACAAGGCTAGCTGGCGCATTCCCTCTCCTCCTCAGCAACCGTCTGGTGCGCAGCGAGTCAGATTTCGAGACGAGCTGGAATCCCGCAACCGTCGGAGCGGATTCGTTGCCACGCTTGATCTGGGATCGCCGCATAACTCGCCTCGAGCCAATCTAACCACCGGCGCTCGAGCTGGCTTCGAGAAATGCCCAGTAGACGTGGCGCCGCTCCTAGCCCGTCGCTCCATAGCACTCGCAGGCCATCCTCGGTCTTTTGGCTGGCCACGAACTCGACGAGGCTCGCCGCCTGTAAATAGGCGATCAGGTCGTCCTGGGCCCGGAAAGCTTCCAACAAGAGCTCCAGATCGAGAAGCACGCGCTCATCCAGCATCGTTCGGACGACTCTGCCAGCCTCGTAACCGCCACAGTCCCCATCCGCAAACGTCGCAAAACCTTCCAGCGTCGGGGCGGACGGCTCGCCAGGCTCGCCCCAAGCATTTCGAGAGATCACATGCGTCAATTCATGACGCTCGAAAGCTCGCCAGTCCGCGTTATAGACTACGACGATCGCCTGATCCTCAATGAACGCCCAGCCCGTCACCGGACTGCCCGTCAGTCGTTGCATGTCCTGTCGACTATCGACGTAGAACACGTCAACGGTCACTGGGTAGTCAGGGATCCCCAGAGCTTCCAGAATCGCGTCCCTGGCGCTCTCCACACGCTCAGCCAACGTGTCACGCTCGCGCTCGGCGAAGCTGTCCTCTATGTAATGGGCGCGAGCGCTCGGAGTCTCGATGGTCCTCCAGACGTAATGCGAGTCTTGAAGGATCAGCCGCGCTCGACCGGACAACCGGTCTTCGCCAGTAGAACACGCCGCTAGAACGGTCAGGGCCAGCACGAGCCGACTTCGCAGCTTCATGACACTCACCTTCAACCTGCGATCGCAGCCAATGCCCTCGGAATGACGTGCTGCACAACGTCAGCAACGAAATGAGCGAGCATCGACGAAACCAGGCTGTACCGAGCGTAGAGCCAACCCATGGCGAGGCCGGCGAGCCCGTTGAACAGCACTATCGAGAACACCAGACCCCAGTTCGGCGTATCGACCGATAAGACGGGAGGAAGGTGAAAGCCCGCAAACACGAGGGCGGCGAGAGCGTTTCCAGCCCAGAACACAGAGTCATTAGTCCCAGGCTTCCTCACGACTACCGCGATCAGCCAAACGAGGACCGTCATCAAACCGAGTCTGAATGCAATCTCCTCGGTGAGGGCCGCGCTCAACGATCGCAGCAGCCAGTCGATCGGCGTCGGGTTGCCGAGCCCCGGCCCGAAATCACCCGGCGGAAATAGGAACAGGCCGATGATCCCGGGAGCCGCGAAGGCCAGGCCAACGGCGACCGAAACGCCGAGAATCGGGCGCACGCGACCACCGAGCCCAGCGGCATCCGGACCGGTCGCCTCCGGCAATATGGCGCCCAGCCCTACCTTCTTCCCCAGCCACAGACCTAGTGCGGAGGCAGGGGCGAGCACGAGTAGAGCCTCTCTCAAGGCCGACAACCAGATCGTCTGGGGATCCACGGGCCCGCCGACGGCAGGGTCTGAGAGCACGGCGATGGTCAGAGGCACACCAGCGAGGCTGCCGATCAGTCCAGCCACGAGCAGGCACAGAAAGACCATGCGCTGGTCGGCCTTGATACTCATCACAGTCACGCCACTGTCCTGACCCGAGATCTCCTAGGCAACAGGCCCCGCTCGGAGGTTAGTGCACGCTCACGACAGCCACGTCCTTCTGTCTATCCTGTCGCACGCTGCTCGCGCCACAGCCAGATTGCCAGCGCACCTGGACCTAGCACTGCGAACAGGCTCACCCACACCGGAACTGACGCGCCGCCCACCACAATCTCTACCTGCAGCATCAAGCGTATGATGTGCAGCAACGCCACCACGGCGAGGAAAACGACGGCCACCAATGCAGCAGGTTTCATCTCGACCTCCAACGTTGCTGGAGCAGATTGCGCCAGCCGGTTAAACGGATCAGCGTTTCAGCGGCCCCGAAACCAACTGTGCCGCTACGATTGAACCTCATGCAGAAATCCTGCTATTGATGCGGTCCGCGCCGGGTCTGGTACAAGCGCTTCAACACCTGTATCTGGCCAACGTGGTAGAGATCATGGCTCACGACACCGAACAGGAGGTCCACGAACCTGTAGTTCGCGCTGCCGGGTGCGGTCTTGTCTAGTCTCCGCGGATCAAACGCCCGCACCGCCTCCACTATCAGCACGTGCTCTGACCGCAACAACGCGCGATCCGCCTTCCAGTGCGACGCGTCCGCCGGCTTGGGCACGGCCGGCCAATTGGCCGGTGATCGAGGAAACATCCCCTGGGGCAAGGCCTCTAGATTCCGGCGCACTGCGTACTTCCAATACGCCACGTGTAGCGTCAACTCCCAGATTGAGTGCCGCTTGCGAGCCGGCTTCCATGCGGCCTGCTCGGGCGTGACCCCCCGAAGGGTTCCGGCGACAGTGGCCCCGCCGTACCACAAACGCTTGCCGGCGGGCGGCTCGAGGAGATTGAGAATCTCATGGAGTCGGGGATCGTTCACTACTCGGTCCTCCCTCGTGGTGCAGGACCTGACTGCTCATACATAACACACGGGTACAATATCAATGTGTCTTTCACCTTGCATGGACGGTCGTAAAGGGCATTCCTTTGTAGGCCATCGACTTCTGTTCTCATAAACAAACAGTTGATATCTGCTCGGTAGCGAATCTGAACTAATCTTGTCTACTTTCGAGAAGAATCGATCGTACCTGTCAAAATAGTCAAATCCGGGTGCCCTCACATGATAGGCTTCATGCGGGTTTGGCTCTGAATATTCTACGGTCTTCTCAGCTACCAAGGGGACGGGAAGGACTGCAATACCGTTAGGCCTAAGAATTCTTCGGATCTCTGAGATTGCCCTCTCGTCGTTGCGTATATGTTCCAGTACATGTGAGGCAAACACAAAATCGTAGCTTTGATCCTCAAATGGGAGTTTCTGTAAATCAACGTCATGATCCACGCCACGCATGTCCAAATCCGCGGTCTCGTATTGACCAAAACGCTTGGAGAACAACTCCCTGAAGAAAGGTTCTGGAGCGAAATGAAGCATCTTCAGTGCTGGAGCGTCTATGCTATTCAACACGTCATTCACAACCAAGAATTGAAGTCGGTGCCTTTCCAAAGCATTACAGTGGGGACATTGGGCATGCTTTCTACGGCCCGTGGGAGGTTTGACATCCTTGAACGGCCCACTGTATCCGCAGACTGGGCACGTAAATTTCTCTTTGTCGAAATTTCGAAGCAAGAAAGTGAGGCGACTAACCCTGTTCAGCAGCTTCAGCGGCACCACGACCGCCCTCAGCGCTCACCGTCGCGGGGTGGTCGCCGGGACCGGCAGCTCGTACGTTCGCTCCGCGTGGGTCTCCACCTCCTCGCGCGAGAACCAGGCCGGCTTGAACAGCTCGATCGCCACAGTAACGACCCACCCATAAGTCAACACGAGCATCAGCCGTTGCACGGCGCCGACGTACGGCGTACCGGGCCCCATCCAAAGAAGCAGAACGAGTAGCACGGCCGAGAACAAACCAACGCCCAGCGACAACCAAAACAGACGTCCACGGCCGTGAACCCTCAAGCCGAACGCCAAAAGCAGGGGGGCAAGGACACCACAGCAGAAGGAAAGGAATCCAAATCCTGCATGAAGCTGCGCTGCTCTCGACATCTCTACCACTGGGCAACCTGGATCGCACGGAAAGATTCCCGCCGTAAGGCGCGCGATTCCCATGACTGTCACCAATAGACTGCCAAGGGCAAAAGCAAAGCGCCCCGTCAAGCGTCTGTACATGCCGATAGAGAAGAACACAGTCAGAATCCCGGCAGGGACTATCCCACCGTAGTTCATCACCGCCCGGTATTGAGTCCCCGACGCTCCCAACTCGCTAATGAACTGATGCAGATGCGAGTAATCGGCCTGTAGCGAGCCAGCGACCAGAACGGCGATGCCATGTGCAACGGGAGCCGCAATCCCTGCCAAAAGCAGCCAACGGTCCAGTGATCTCATCGTCGATGCTCCTAACACTCAATAGTCGCTCGACTCCCGATACACGCTGCCTTTCACTCTGGCAAATGCTGCTTAAAGGATCAGCGATTCGGCGGTGGGGCAAAGAGCGAAAGATCGGGGCGCTCACTGCTACCGGTGAGTGACACCATCTCGTATCGGACTCGGCCGCCCCCGGTCACCGCCCACTTCGGCACACGCAGATTCCCGAACCGCTCTAACGGGCCGAAGCTATAGCTGTATTGTGTCGTCGCCCAGACCACCGGCTCCTTTCTGCTGTTGAGCAGGATCCAGCCGTGGATCTCGTCGTCCGGACCACGGAACTCCAGGGCGGTGGTGCCCGGCATATCCCTCATTGGACCGAACTGGACATGATAGAAGCTATCACCTCGGGCGATGGCTCTGGCCAGTCGGTAGATACTATAAGGAGCGCGCTCCATCGCATTCTCGTACGCCTCATCGCTGGCATACGAGAACTCGCCGTTGACTATGTTCCAGTACCGATGCTCGGGGCTATACGCTCGGATCCTGCTGTATATCTCGCTCTCCATCGTGACGTACGAGCGTGGTCCAGTAAGATCCAGAGTCTCGTTCTCCAAGTAGATGTCGGGGCGAGCGAAGATGTCCCACTCGTGAACGAAGTGGACGCTCTCGAGCTCACGCCAGATAGCCAGACCGCCCATCGCTTCTACCATCCCCTCAGCGTCCGCGATGGCGGCAGGATCTCCACGCAGACCAGTCAGTTCCTGCGCTTCCACGTACGCCACCGAGGACAAGGGGGCCCACAGAAGGACTCCGAGAAGGGCCAGGGAATGCCTGACGGTGCCGCTCCGTTCTTGCATGACTACCTCCGGGTCTGCCAAGCCTAGACGTGCATCTGAACGAACCGAACAAACCCGTCCGCCGTCGCTTCGGACATGTAGATCTCCAAGCGGACTCCATCCCCCAAGCCGTCGTGCCAGATCTGTTGCGCATCCCTTTCCTGCTGACGACGGATGGCCGTCGGGGATGACGTCGGTAGCCGCCGCCTGTAATCGCCGCACAATGCCTCGGCCGGGCCATCCACGGCCGGCCCGTGGAACATCAGGATGACTCGCTCGATCGCGTGCGTCGCGATCAGAGTGCGACATTCGGTGCGGAGCCGATCGGCGCGTATGAACTCGGCACCACTCGTGACGAGCGCCCCAGCACCTCCTGGCACGTAAAGGCGATCATAGTGGTCGATGGCCAGATGGCGTTGGAGGAACTCATCGACTTCCTCCTGAAATCGCCCGTCTGAGCATGCGACAACGAGAGTCTCAGGCCACTGGGCGTTCCACCGACGGCGTGTCTGGAAGACCTCCATGACTAGCAATCCCGAGTAAGTCTACGTTGTGAGTTGTCCGTCATAGCGCATGTCAGCCGCTCTCGAGGATCTCGCAAATGCTGGAGATAGTGTTCCAATTCCGAGTGGTTGCCGATACAGCGAGGTTCTTCTCTCCACCTCGTCAACGGTCTCCCGGGGCCCTCGAAACCACTTGCTCTGCGCACGGTACACCAAGCCAGGAGCGAATCCGAACACTATTGTCCAGAAGGTCAACAGGACTCCGTTGATGATCGTGCACCACATGAAGAATCTGGTCAGCGTCTCAATATCCATGACGGTCCAATTATTGTGCTGCGCAAAGAGGTTGGTCTAAGGATCCAGTTGAGCGTGCACGTAGTCGATAAATACCCCGATTCGAGAGAGCGGCAAGCCCTCCGATCCACCAGTCTCACCGACGGCGAGTGCTTGTTGAATCAGATCGTGCCACTCCGTTGGGGTATTATCCATCGCCCACGAGGCGGCTCGCTGCTTCGAAGCGAATTCGCCGGTCCTGAGTGAGTAGAGGATCCTACACAGCGTCAGAACGGCGTAGCGGCGATAGGATGTGACGTCCCGCCAGTCGCTGTTCGGCTGGGCAACGATTTCCTCTCGCAGATAGCCGACTTCTCGAACCAGCGCCCGGTGAAGGATCTCGGCAGTGATCTCCGGGACGAACGACTCGGGTCCTGGGCCTTGTAGAGTGCGGCCACGCTGAAAGAAATCCATCCATATGATAGGATTCCCGTCCGAGCCGCTGCGTTTCAGTACCCCGAATTGCCAGAGGCACGCCCGCCGATCCTCGACCAGAACGCTTTGCTTGACCAAGAGATGCAACTGCAGGCGCGTGAACCAGGGTTCCTCTCGCGCGGCATCGGTCAACCAAGCATTGAGCCGGCCGAATGTGGCCTCGTCCAGCGCTCGTTCCGTCACGGCGATGCAATCGACGTCGCTACGGGCCGGGGTGAACTCTGAATCGAGTACCGAACCGTAAACGTAGAGCCCGACCAGATTCGCGCCCAACAGGTTTGGCAGCGCGTGCGTAAGCTCGGCAAGTACCGGGGATACTGCGTCAGGGATACTCTGCATCAACTACACTGCCTGTTAGGCAACTCACTTCACCATCTTCTTGAGCCAGTCCGGCGATGCCTCGGTAGGACTCTGTATCAGAACACGAAGGCCATCAGGATCCCTAAGCATGATGCACCGTTTACCGAGGTGAATCTCCGCAGGGCCTGCGAACTCGATCTCTTTCGCACGAAGCCGCTCGGCCAGCTTGTCAACGTCTTCTACGATAAAAGAGATATGAACGCGATCTGGATACCCAGAGCAGGCGCCGATTTCGATTCCGGGCCACCCCCCATCGAAAACGGACAGGCCCTCTTCCTCATGGTCAACCCCAAGTCCGAGGGTCTCGTGGTAGAACCTCTTACTCGCCCTTGGATCCTTCGCCAGCAGTCCAATCTCGTGAAGTCTCATCTTTCCCTCGAGTTGCCTAACGGATCAGCGTTTCAGCTGCGCCGCGACGGAACAAGCGGCGCAGCTCATCTAAGGACTCAGCTCGTAGCCAGCTACGGCTACGGAGCCAGCATTGTTCGCAGAACTAAGGCAGTCAATGCGTAGCATGCAGCGCCAGCTGCAAACGCTTGTCAGGCAGCGCTCGTGCGAAAACCCTCCAGCTGCTCTCGGTGGTGATGATAGTCAGCTATCAAATCGTCCACAGTACTCTTTACCGTCAGCGTTTCCCCCTTGTGTCGAACCCCGAAGTCGCTATCCCATGTGTCGGGGTCAACTGTCCGCAGGAAGGCCGTTAATTCCTCTGTCGATGCGACCAGGCTCTCCAGCAACGCCGATCGATCCGTATCGGCGTACTCCCGAACCAGCGCAGCGTTCACGTTCGAGTAGTCAGGACCAGGATCCACGTCGTAAAACGGCAGCTCGCCGCGCAGGATTTGTCTGGC
>JBDHHZ010000169.1:0-6505 GCA_039589115.1 Gemmatimonadota bacterium
GGTGTCCTCAATACGCAGCACGAAGACGCCGTCGCAGCGCCGGGCGAAGAGCCAGTTGAAGAGTGCCGTTCGCGCGCCGCCGACGTGGAGGTAGCCGGTCGGGCTGGGCGCGAAACGCACGCGTGGTCTGCCGGTCATATCGGTCGTTAGCCCATCAAAGAACGCGGGGCTGTGCCTCGCGAGAGGCGCAGCCCCAGGGTAGATGCGAATGGCGGAGAGGGTGGGATTCGAACCCACGAGGGGCATAGACCCCCAACACCTTAGCAGGGTGCCGCCTTAAGCCGCTCGGCCACCTCTCCCCTGGACCCAGCCATTTCTCCGAGTGGCCGGCCCCGTCCGGTATTATAACCGATCGCCGCGGGTTGTCACCGGGCGTGCTGCCGAACTAACCGCGCCCCTTGAATTCGTCCATGCTACTGCTGATGCCAAAGAAGTCGATCAGAGCATCGAACCAGCGCACCGGCAACAGGCGCAGCGGAAAGGCGGTGTAGGCGAACCGCGGCATGATGAGCCGCCGGTGGTCCTTGCGGATCGCCTTGATGATCCGGTCGACCACATACTCGGGCTCGAGGATGGGGAGCAGCCATGCGAAGCGGGTCTTCACCCCCTCGAACATCCCCGTCCCGACGTAGAACGGGCAGACCAGCGTCGTCTTGATGGCGTGTCCGGCGTCGGCGAGCTCCAGGCGCAGCGACTCGTCGAAGCCCACGGCCGCGAACTTGCTGGCGCAGTAGTCGCTGAGCCGAGGGGCCGCCACCAGGCCGGCGGCGGATGCGACGGTCACGACGTGCCCGCTCCCCTGCTCCAACATCGCCGGCAGGAAGGCGCGCACCGTCCAGAAGTGGGCGAGCGCGTTGATGCGCAGGGTACGCTCGATCTGTTCGTCGGACGCCTCGAGCAGCGGCTTCCCGGTGACCACGCCGGCGTTGTTGACCAGGATGGAGACCGGACCGCAGTCGGCGAGGACACGGGCCGCGGTCGCCTGGATCTCTTCCCGGTCAGAGACATCGCAGCGATAGAGGGCAACGCTGTGGCCCTGCCCCTTTATCTCCGCAGCCGCGTCGGCGAGAGCTTCAGAATCGATGTCCCAGAGGATCACCCGGGCGCCTGCGGCGGCGATCTTCTCGGCCAGTAGCCGTCCGATGCCGCTGGCGGCACCGGTGATGAGGACGTTCTTCTCCCGGAAGTCTGTCATAGTTGGTCATCAATAACTCGACCGGCCCCGTTCGTACAAGACCGTTAGGAATAGACGAAGCCCCCGCCCTGGCGGGACGGAGGCTGAGTACTAACGCCCTTTTTTTTCCTGGCTACATCAGTCGTCGTCGTCGAACTCTATCTCGATCTCGACGTGTCTATCGATCTCCACTTCCTCGCTGCACGCATCGCAGACCAGGGCCTGAGGATCCTCTTTCGGCTTCTCGCATACGATGCAGAACTCGCTATCCTGCGCCGTGAGACGTTCCACCAGACCGAACAGCAGCTCGCCCGCGTCCTCCTTCGAGATCTTGCCGCTCCTCAGATCTTCGCCGACCCGCTCGATGGGTTTGAGGAGGCCGCCAACTCTGGGATCGCCTTCGACCTGACGCGTTATCCGAACGTGCCGACTCTCGTGCCGAGTCCCCTGCCGCGGCTCGTCCTTCTTACGGAACTTGAATTGTCTGGCCACTCTGATCCTCTCCGCTCGGGCCCGTTCAGGGACGTCGGCAGGCGGGTGGGAGGGAACTCATATACACTCGTCCTGCTTATGCCGTTCCCGCGTTCTAGTAGTCGCGGGCGCGGGCGCGGGCGATGACGAGACGATGACGTCAGATGAAGGCAGTTCGCGGTGGTCGTCGAGCGGAGCTGGGGTTAGCGACCCTGCGCTCACGGTCGTGCCCTGAGCGCGGGGGAGGCCGGAGCGAGACGACCGCCCCGGCCTGCCCCTGCCGCTTCACTCGTACCGCAAGGCCACCATCGGATCGACCCGTGTCGCGCGCCGCGCCGGTACCAGCGAGGCCAGGATGCCGGTGCTCACGAGGACGATGGCGATGGCAACGAAGGTCAGCAAATCCAGCGACCCTACTTCGAAGAGGATGTCCTGGAGGCCGCGGGAGAGGAGAGCGCCGAGGCCGGCGCCCAGCACCACCCCGACGGCGAGCTGCCAGAGCCCCTGCTTGAGGACGAGCTTCATCACGTCGCCGCGCCCGGCGCCCAAGGCCATGCGAACGCCCACCTCCTTGGTGCGCCGGCTGACGGCGAACGACATCACGCCATAGAGGCCGATGGCGGCCAGGAAGAGGGCCACGCCGCCGAAGACGACGAACAGGGTACCGAAGACCGTATAGAACCAGGTGCTCTCCGCGATCGCCCCTTCCAGCGTCCGTACCCAGTAGATGGGCAGGTTTTCGTCGACCGCGACGACCTCGTCGCGCACCAGTGGCGCCAGCGCTATGGCGTTGGCGTCGGTCCGGGCGATCATGAACATGAAGCGGGCCACGTTCTGCGCCATCGGGACGTAGAACCCTTCCGGGTCCTCGTTTTCCGGGCCACCCATGAACAGGTCGGGCACGACGCCTACGACCATCAGCCAGGGCTCTTCCGTCTCGGAGTCTCCGACCCGGAAGCGGCGACCGAGTGGGCTCTCACCGGGGAAGAAGGTCTCGACGAAGCTCTGGTTGACGATGGCTACCGGCAACACCCCTTCCCGATCCTGGGCGACGAACTCGCGGCCTTGGAGCACGCGCACGCCAAACGTCTCGAAGTATCCCGGCGAAACGACGTTCTGACGGGCGAGCGGGTAGTCCTGGTCGCGGTCGTAGGTCTCACCGTCGATGCCGATCCGCGAGCGCCCGCTCCCCAAGCCCGGGAGATTGGTGGAGATCGCGGCGGAGCGGACCCCGGGCAGCGCGCCCAACCGCTCCTGGACCTCGTCGAAGAAGCGTACGCGGCTCGGATCGTCCGGGTAATCGGTCTCGAACAGGCCGACCCGCGCCGTGAAGATCTCCTCGGGCGCGAACCCGTAGTCGATGTTCCGCAGCTTGGTCACGCTGCGGATCATCAGGCCCGCGGCCACCAGCAGGCCAAATGAGAGAGCGATCTCCACCACCACCAGTGCCCGGCTGAACTTGCCGATCCGCAGGCTGGAGGAGCCGCGGCTCTCGTCTTTGAGTACTTCGTTCACGTCAGAGCCCGACGACTTCACGGCGGGAATGATCCCGGCGATGACTGCAGAGACGAGCACCAGCGCGAGGACGAACAGAACGGCGACCGGGTCGATCTTGATATCGATCCAGAACGGCGGATCGGTGTCCACGATTGCGCGATTGAATAGCGTCACGCCGATCCAGCCGACTCCAAGCCCCAGAATCCCGCCCAAGGCGGAGAGCACGACCGTCTCGGTGAGCAGTTGCGCAATGACGCGGATCCGGCTGGCGCCCAGCGCGGTACGGACCGCCACCTCCTTGCTGCGCAATGTTGCGCGGGCCAGCAGCAGGTTGGCCACGTTGGCACACGCGATGAGCAAGACGCCGAACACGGCGGCCAACATCGTCCAGAGAAGTCGCGCTGGCTCCTCGCCGATGTACTCTTCCGTGTAGGGCTTGATGGCGACGCCGACGCCCTCGTTGGTTTCCGGGTACTCGAGCTCGAGCCGGCGAGCGATGGTCGAGAACTCGGCGTTCGCCTGATCGACGGTCACTCCGTCTTTCAACCGACCCAACACCTCGAGCGTAAGCCCCTGCCCGCGCTCGATCTCCAGCGGGTTCATTCGCAGCGGAACCCAGACTTCCTCGGCGATGGGAAACGCGAAGCCCTCCGGCATGACGCCGATGATCGTCGCACTCTCGCCGTTCACCCGGATGACGCTACCGACCACGCCCGGATCGCTTCCGTAGCGATCGCGCCAGGCGTTGTAGCCCAGGATGATCACCGGTTCCGCCTCGGGTCGGTCCTCACCCTCGCGGAAGGTCCGGCCCAAATGCGGCTGGGCGCCGATCAGCTGAAACGCGCTGGCGCTGATGAAGGCCCCGTCGTAGCGGTCGGGTCGCCCCTCGGAACCCGCAACGTTGACGGTCCCCTGGTAGAACGCGGCAATCCCCTCGAAGGTGGTCTGCTGCTCGCGCCAATCCACGAAGTCGTGGATCGTCACCTCCATGCTCTCGATGTCCTGCGAGAGATTGTTGCGCTCCAGGTGCATCAGACGATGCGCCTGCTCGAACGGCAGACCCCTATACAGGGCGCCGTAGACGATGCTGAACATCGTCGTCGTCAGGCCGATGCCCAGCGTGAGAGCGATGATCGAGATGACCGCCAGTGCAGGATTCTTCAACACCATTCGAACCCCGTAGCGGATGTTCTTGAGGATGGAATCCATGGTCTGCATCCTGACGGTGGTCGGTGTAGGGTCCTGGCTGGACCCGCTCGCACGTGGGATTCCGTACGCAGGCCGGCGGCGGCGGGTTTCGCGTGGCAGGCGGGGTGGTCGTTTGGCAGGCGGGGTGGTCGTCTCGCTCCGGCCTCCCCCGCGCTCACGGCCCCGCCGTGAGCGCGGGGTCGCTAACCCCAGCTCCGCTCGACGACCACCCCGCCTGCCTGACGCCGCCTTGCCTGCGCCGGTGTTCGGCCAGATTTTTCCTGCATACCCTAGGCTTCCCGGCATAGTCCTGATGAACGGAGGATATGATGCGTCTGACCCGCGTATTCACGACCCTGGCTGTCATTGCAGCGCTCTTCACCACCACTCAGGCGGTGGCTCAGACACCGGGCCAGCAGGCCCTCGAGCGGGCGGAGGAGCTAGTCCGGGCCCACGACAACCTGGGCCACCGCGTCGACATCCTGGAGAAGCTGATCGACGATGTGCTCTGGACCCAACGCGTCGGCGACCTGGCGGTGGTCGAGAAGGTGCGGATATACGGTCCGCCGCTGGCCAACGAGCCCAACCCGCCGCCCAGCGGACCCGGCAACCCGTTCAAGTTCTACACGTACGTCTTCACGCCGCGCGAGGATTTCGGCGGGCAGAGGCTGCCGCTCTTGGTACTACCCCACGGCGGAGTGCACAGCGACTTCACCACCTACTACAGCCGTATCGTGCGGGAGCTGCTCGCCCAGGGCTACATCGTCGTGGCGCCGGAGTACCGCGGCTCGACGGGCTACGGGCGCGGGATGTACCGGGCTATCGATTACGGCGGCGAAGAGGTGGGCGACGTGCTTGCGGCGCGCGACTGGGTCGCCGAGAACCACCCGCGCGTCGATGACGACCGGGTCGGGCTCATCGGCTGGAGCCACGGCGGCCTCATCACGTTGCACAGCCTGTTCGACCACCCGGACAAGTATGTCGCCGGCTTCGCCGGTGTGCCGGTCTCCGACCTGGTGCAGCGGATGGGCTACCTGGGGCCGAGCTATCAGGCCCACTACGAGGCGGAGTATCACATCGACGCGACACCGCGCGAGGACCTGGAGGAGTACAAGCGTCGCTCGCCGGTCTGGAACGTCGAGAAGCTGACGCGCCCGGTGCGGATCCACGGCAACGTGCACGACGAGGACGTCAACGTCATCGAAGTGGAGCACCTGATTCAGGCGCTCACCGCAGCGGGCAAAGACTTCGAGTACGAGATCTACGATCTGCCCGGCGGTCACAGCTTCGACCGGCTGGACGTGCCCGAGGCCTGGGAGGTGCGCCGTGTGATCTACGCCTTCCTAGCGCGATACCTCAACCCGCCGCAGCCGGACATCGAGCTGGGCCTGGGGGCGAACGGCAGAGCATCGCCCTGAACTACGTTTGCTGGTTAAGCGCAATGCGATGAAGGGGGCAGCGAGCGCTGCCCCCTTCATACAAGAGAAGCCGGCGACACTAAATGCGATCGCCCATCAATTCGGAAGAGAAAAGGAACGAGCCCGACCCGCAGTCGACCAGACTGCTAGCCGACAAGGCCAGCCAGCCCCCTGACATTCCACCCTCGAGTACCCCGTTACCGTCGATGATGGAGCACAACTCTCCCAGCTCGGAGCCCGTACCAGTGAGGCCCGGCACTCTGTTGTGGAAACCCGAAATGGTCATCGCGCCGTTCTCGGATAACCTGCCGCCGATATCGACGGTGTCCGCGTGGCACGTTTCGGTTTCGAAGACCTCATAAGCACCCCAAAACGATCCGTTAGCCTGCGCGGCGATCGTGAGAACACCTTCGCAGGTCAGCGAGTCCGGCAGATCCTGCCCGCCCGGCTCCGACCTATAGTTGAGGCTGCACCAGTAGCTTCCCGTTAGATCAGGGTACTGAAACGGCTCCGGAGGGTCGTCCCCGACATCGGTTTCACTGTCTGACACGATGACGACGTCCTCATCGCAGCCGATGACCCACAGACAGGGTAGCGACGCAAGGAAAATGACGAAGGCAAGGCGGCGGAGGGGAATTCTGGTTGTGCTAGACCCGCAGCTCACGCTCGAGTCCCCTTTCTCTGACTACAGCAAGGATTGAGAGGGGACAGGGGCGTAGAGTAGTACCCAGCAGGCACCGGCCCGGTTCCTGGTCGG
>JBDHHZ010000170.1:0-6455 GCA_039589115.1 Gemmatimonadota bacterium
GAGCTGGTCTTCATCTCGAATCTCACTGACTCTGTGACAAGGCTCGCAAGCGTCCCACGATACGGGTGCCACCATCCACACCCACGCTTTGCGGTCGGCAGTGAGGGGAGGGAACTCTTCTTCGCCGAGGGCGGGCGCCTGTGGAGAGTCACAACGGCGAGCGGTGAACCGGCGCCCATCGATCTCACAGCCAATGTAACGATGGAGATCCTGCCGCCCGTCACTCCGCCGAAAGTGGCCGGCGTGGGAGCAGCCCGGCCAGGAGGTCTCAGGGTCCTCGATCCCAGGCTATCGCCGGATGGGCAGCGCCTCGTCTTCACTGCGCTGGGCTATCTGTGGGAGCAGCCCATTGCGAGCGGTCAGGCGCGTCGGCTGACCACGGGCCACGCGTTCGAGCACTCCCCGGCGTTCTCCCCGGATGGGAAGCGTCTGGCGTATGAACACGAAGACCACGGCCTGCGGGAGATCAGGGTGCTCGATCTCGAGAGCCGTACGACTCGCACGGTTGCAACGGGACCGTACGTGTTCCAGCCCAGTTGGAGCCCGGATGGAGCAAAGCTGGTGCTGGCGCGGTGGCGGTCGTCGGATTGGGCCTACCACATCGAGATCGTGACGGCTGACGGCCGTCCTACCGATTCGCTTCTCCACGTTAGCGGTCGGGGATTCCTTCCGCGCCCGCAATTCGCCGCTGACGGCAACTCGCTCGTCTATGAGTCGGGTCTGGTCGACTCAGCTTTCATCCGACGCCTGTCACTCACCGAGTCCTCGGACCCAGAAGCGCTGGTCCGTCTGTGCGCCGAGTGCAAGGCGGCAGTGGTCTCGCGCGATGGGAGCTGGGTGGCGTTTCGGCACAACTCGGAGCTTTGGCTCGCGCCATTCCCGAAAGACCCAGCCGACCTGCCAGCCGTTCTGAAGGACAATTCGACCCTGCTTGACGCGCGAGCTGGCCCGAATTTCGCCTTTGCACCGGACGGCTCGGCGCTGCTGTACGCCACGGGGAACCGGGTGTGGAAGCGTTCACTGATCGGCGGTGGGCGGGAGGAGATCCCGATCCGATTGCCGATTGATTCGCCGGAGCCGCCGCCCATCTTGCTGCGACGGGTGCACGTGCTCGATCTCGAGGCGGGGTTTGGAGTCGAGACGTCGCTGCTAGTCGAAGGAGGTCGGATCGCGTGGATTGACACAGAAGAGAGCCGGGTGCTACCGCCCGGGACGGAGGTGCTGGACGCCGGCGGTCGCTTTGCGATCCCCGGGCTGCTCGATGTGCACGTTCACTCCTTTAACGTTGACCAGGCTGCGTATCTCGCTTACGGTGTTACCACTGTTCGTGACATGGGGGTCTCGCCGCTTGACTGGCTGCGGGCGCTGGATGATCGGTCGCGAAACACCTCTGACCCCGTGCCGCGCTACATCTACGCTGGCGAGATGCTCGAAGGGCCTCGTCAGCCGTGCCTGGGCTGCATCCTGGTGCACGATGAGACGGATGCCGTAACCTACGTGCAGCGACATAAGGATGGAGGCGTACATTTCATCAAGGAATACACAGCGCTTCGTTGGCCTGTTGCGCGTGCAGTCACAGACGAGGCGCGGAGCCTGAGCCTGCCGGTGGCGGCACACGGGTGGGATGTCCGGCATCTCGCCCGCGGCGTCACACACGGAATCGCGTTCCTCGAGCACAAGGCGCTGTTTAGCCGCTTCTACGACGACGTCTTTCAGTTGATGGCTGCGGCCGGCACCTACTGGACACCCACCCTGACTCCGCACGGCGCAACGAACTTCTTGTTCGTACAGGAACGCGACCGATCGACTGACCCGAAGTACTGCGCCTTCTTCCCATTGAGCTGTCGTAAGGCTCCGACGCCGATAGGGCCGCTGCCGATGGCATCGCCGGGTAGTCCAGATGCACTCGTTTCGGAGCGGTTTATGTCGAACGCGCTCGCTGACATCCGGGCTGCGCGACGTCAGGATGTCCGGGTTCTCCTGGGGACTGATTACATCCAGGCTCCTGGCCACTCGCTGCACATGGAGATGGAGGTCTACGTCCTAGCCGGGCTGGCGCCGCTTGAGGTGCTTGGTATCGCCACGCAACGGGCGGCGAAAGCGCTAGGTGTTGATGACGACCTCGGAAGCCTGGAGGCTGGCAAGCTGGCCGACATCGTTTTGCTCGATGCGAATCCGTTGGAGGACATGAGGAACTCGCAGACCATTTGGCGGGTGATCAAAGGTGGCTGGGTGTTCGATCCGGAGGAGTTGAAGCCTGATAGAACAGGCACCTGATACCCAACCACTCGGTAGTGCCAAACGTAGTGCCAACACAGTCAGCGGTGGTGTCCAACAGTCAGCGCAGAGTCGTCGAAATCAGCGCCCATCAGCGTTGGTGAGCGCTGGTTGCCGGTCGTGCCGCATGTAGACTGCATCGAAGAGTTCGCAGCCGGACACCGCACGTGAGGTGCCCTATGTACCACTGTTCCCGCGTATGCCGCGCCGCCGTGTTCTCTGTCGTTCTATTGACCGTTGGGGCCTGCTCCGGCGACCGCGGGCAGGACCTCGAGACCTGGGTCGCCGAGTGGGACACGATCGGCGACACCGTGGTCGTCCGCACGATCAGTGGCAGTGTCTGGGGCGAGCCACGGGAGATGGTCGAGGACCTTTCCATCGGCGTCCTCGAGGGCCCGGAAGAGCTGATGTTGGGGTCGATTGTGTCGGTGGCGGTGGACGAGGAGGGTGGGATCTACGCCTTCGATAGCCAGGTCCCGGCGCTCCGCTACTTCGACGCGGCCGGCCCGTACGTGCGCACCCTTGGCCGTGAGGGCGGCGGGCCCGGCGAGTATAGCGACGTCGTCGGCACGCTGGCCCTGCGCCGCGATGGCAAGATTGTGCTGCCCGACGTGGGCAGCGCGCGTCTCAGCCTTTACGAACCGGACGGCACGGTCGCCGCGCACTGGCCGGTGCAGGGCGGGTTCTTCGCGCGCGAGGACGTGGTCGTGGACACAGCGAATCATACCTACGTGCCGATCCTCAGCGAAGCGATGCCATTGACCGAGCCGATGCAGGTCGGCTACCTGCACCTGGACCCGGAAGGTGATACTGTCGACACGATGCACATCCCGAGCCTCCCGGACGAGCCACCCCTCGCCTCGATGGAATCCGCCTTCGCCGAGCAGATGGTGATGACGGTGCGCGGGTTTATGGACCCGGAGAAGAAACACGCTCTGAGCCCGCTGGGCTACATGGTCGTGGGCGTCAACGACGGCTACTCGTTCGACGTCCGCTGGCGCGACGGCCGGACTCTGCGGATCGAGCGCGCTTGCGAGCCCGTCCGCTACACCCCCGAGGAGCGCGCCGAGTGGGGGGCGGTCTTCAACTGGTACAGAGAGGTCGGCTATCCCGCGGACCTAGGGTCGGTGCCCGACCGCAAGCTACCCTACGCGTCCTTCCTGACCGACGAGGGTGGCCGCATCTGGGTGCGTCGCCACGTGGAGGCGCGGAAGGATGACACGGTAGAGCCACCGGAAGAGGAGTCGAATCAGCGGCCGCCCATCTCCTGGGTCGAACCCGAGGTCTACGATGTCTTCGAGCCCGACGGTACGTATCTGGGCGAGGTGCGCTTCCCTTGGCGGACGTTGCCGCTGGTCGTCCGCGGCGACACCGCCTGGGGCGTCCGCCGCGGCGAGTTCGATGAGCAGTACATCGTCAGGCTGGTGATCGCGCCGCTGGGGTCCGGCGCGACTGACTGATGTGACGTTTCACGCGATAGTGAACCCGGCCCGGAGGGTGCCATGCACGGGAGCGCCCGGTCGGAGCCGACGTCAACCGTGCTCAGCGGTTTACTGCCGACAGTACTACCATCAGCCAAGCTTCTCTGCAGGTATCGACGGTGTAGTGCCAAAAGTAGTGCCAACACACCCAGCGCAGGTGTCCAACAGTCAGCGCAGAATCGTCGAAATCAGCGCTCACGAGCGCTGGTGAGCGCTGGTTTTCGGCTTTGGGAGCAGGAGGTCCCCGGTGGAGACTCACACCGCGCGAACGACGCGCGGTGTTCGGTATGAAGGCGCCTGGTGGCGCCTTCAACGCGAATCCGGGCGCCCCGATTCTCCTAACGCCTGAGAACACAGGGAGATCGCTTGGCGGGCGTTTTGGTGGGTCGTCCGCGGTGTGTGAGTTTCCTGTGTGAGTTTCTCCCCGAACTGCCGCACTTTCACATCGCCTCTCACACACCCGGCCAGAAAATGCAGACACCGCAACACTTGTAAGGGCGACAACACCTGCTCGGGCAGCAGTCGCCCGCCCCAAGTCCGTATGCGCGACGAGAGATAGGGCAGGGGAGGCGCATTACCCCGCTTTTGAGTGGGGCGCCTACGTGTGTGGTGAGGCGGTCCACTTGATCAATTCTTGATTCGTCTCCGCGAAACTGGGTACGTGATAGACGGGGAAGCACACTCAGGAGGAGGCCCCGATGAGAGTCGCCACAATCTTGCTTGCCCTTGCTGTTGCGGCCTGCGAGGTGCTCACAGGACCAGACTACCCAGACACCACCATTCGCGTAAGTGGAACGGTCGTGGCAGCGGGGGATGGTTCTCCGATAGTCGGTACTGAAATAGTCGTGTACATGCAGCGTCTGGAATACCAAGAGTTCATGGCCGGAGCCCAGACCGACAGCCTCGGGCACTACTCTCTCTCGTACGTCGAGGAGGGGTACTGCCCCGAGGTCTTGATCGGGATTCGAGCGAGCGCAACGGGGTTTCAGACGGTGGATTACACGCATTGGGGATACGAGTACGGGAACGATCCTACCCACATCCGCTGTACGGAGGAGACTCAGACCGTAGACTTTCAGCTTGAGCAAGCGCCGTGACACCAGAATGAAGCGATGTGGCGTGTGAGTTTCTGTGTGAGCTTCCGCTCTGCAAGCTGCGGATTCAGGGGTTCGGCGGTTCCGCAGGATGCGGACTAAAGCCTTGAGTTGATTGGCATCTTGCTGAAATAGGGCAGTCGGGAAGAAAGCTTTGGGAGCAGGAGGTCCCCGGTGGTGACTCACACCGCGCGAACGACGCGCGGTGTTCGGTATGAAGGCGCCTGGTGGCGCCTTCAACGCGAATCCGGGCGCCCCGACTATATCCCGCACGGTCTTTCGGCTCATCGGCCGAACCCACCAGAATCGGAATCTGACCGTCTCGTGTGACCTTCGACATCCCCTCGGACCTACCAGACACCTACGTGTGCAGCGCCATCAACTAGACGGATGTCCCTATCGAATGCGCGCCCCGATTAGCAACCCCTTGTAAGATCTGGTGGTGCTGCCCTGACCGGGACGAGTTTGGGTTAGTCGTACAAAGTCTTCCTGGTTCGGTTGTTCGCTGTCTGCCGCGTGACCGCGCATGACCTCGTAGTGATAGAGAAAGACGGATGCGTCGTGCTTACTCTACCCGCTGACACTTTACTGCCGGCTCCAAAGCTGATAAGTGTGTATTCTGGTGACCCACCTTCGTGCGGTTGGGCCCCGGCTCGGAGGCACCGGCGTTTCGGATGCGTCAAGACCGGCATCTCCGGCTACCGTTCGTCGCACGGGGGTTTCTTCATGACCAAAGGGATCAGAGCTCTGTGGACGGAAGAGGATTGGTGGGCGGTCTGGTTCGGGTTCCTGCTGATCGTCGCTAGCCTCACACGGCTTGTCACCCAAGTACCCAGGATCGGCAGGTGGACCGATAGCCCCCTCGCCGCTTTTAGTTCTGGCGACGGAACGATCCTGCTGCCGCTGCTGGCCTTGATGCTGGGCCTGGGGGTGCTGACCACGGTGGGGATCGCGGTCATGAAGACCGAGCGACCGGGTCGCTACGCACTGGGTTTCGCCGGTGTCTTCGTCCTCGCCTGCCTCGCCTACTGGATAGCGAATCAAACCAACATCAGGTACTGGGGGCTGAGCTACGCGCTGTGGGCGTTGCTGGTCGGTTTGCTCATCTCCAACACCATCGGCACGCCGAAATGGCTTCTCGCCGGCGCGAAGACCGAGCTCTTCATTAAGACCGGTCTCGTCCTGTTGGGCGCCGAGATCCTGTTCAAGAAGATCGTTTCCATGGGCGTGCCGGGGCTGATGGTCGCCTGGCTGGTCACACCGACCGTCGTGATCTTCATGTTCATGTTCGCGAATCGCGCACTGAAGATGAAGAACAAGAAGCTGGCGATTATCATCGCGTCCGCCACCAGCGTATGCGGTGTCTCCGCCGCCATCGCCGCCGCGGCCGCCTGCCGCGCCAAGAAAGAGGACCTGACACTCGCGGTGGGGATGACGTTGATCTTTACCGTGCTGATGATGTTCTTCATGCCACTCGGCATCAATTGGATCGGCATGAACCACGTGCTCGGCGCCGCCTGGATGGGCGGCACCATCGACTCGACGGGAGCTGTCGTGGCCGCGGGATCGATGTTGGGGCCGACGGCGGAACAGGTCGCGGCCG
>JBDHHZ010000171.1:0-6712 GCA_039589115.1 Gemmatimonadota bacterium
ACGCCATTCCGCCTGTGTAATCGACAGGAGGGGATCGCCCGTGACCTCTACGTTCTGCGAAGAGCGAGGGGCGCCGCCGACCCGCAACGTCGCGGTATAGGTGCCGGGCACTACGAACGGTCCGCGCGGCGTCACCGGATGCGGCAGCGCAGGCGCGGCCTCGGTCTGATCGCTGTTGGACTGGAAAGGTGGCGGCTCGTGCCGAAGGTCCCAAACGACGCGGTGGACCACGCCGGCAGAACCCGGAACCTCGATACGGCGGATGACCCTTCCCCGCTCGTCCATGATGATGATACTCGCATCCTCTATCGATTCGGCCAGGTAGTAGCTGATGATCGCGCCGACGGCAGGGTTCTCACCGGCATAGGCGCCCTGCCCGCGGTACGACGTGTCCTTCCAGTACTGGCTCTGCCGACGATGCCACCCGGGCGGACCACTCTACCAGCGGAGCGAGATCGTCGAGAATCCAGATGCTGCGTCCGTGAGTAGCGACGATCAGATCATTGTCACGCGGGTGGATGACCAGGTCATCATAGAGCGTCGTCGGCAGGTTCGAGCGAAAGCGCGTCCAGTTGGCACCCGCGTCGGCCGAAACGAACAGGGCGTGCTCGGTCCCCAGGAACAGCAGGCTCGGATTCGCAGGATGTTCGCGTATCACGTTCACCGAACCCTCGCGAGGCAGGCCGTCGGTCAGCGGTGTCCAGGTGAGCCCGAAATCGATCGTCTTGAAGACGTATGGAGCGAAGTCGCCATCTCGGTGTGCGTCGAAGGCGACGTAGGCGACGCCAGCCCCGCTGACGGATGCAATCACGCGGCTGACATACGTACCATCGCGGACGCCTGGCACATCGCCGGATACCTCGATCCAGGTAGTACCACCGTCTGTGGAGATGTGAACGTTCCCATCATCGGTGCCCACCCACAGTATGCTCGCGTCGATCGGCGATTCGGCGATGGTCGTGATCTCGCCGAAAGACGATGTGCCGTCGTTCTTCGAGAGCATCGACTCGGACCCGAGGACGCCCATCAATTGCATGCCCGCCCGATCGATCCCGCGCGTCAGATCCTCCGTACGTTCCCAGCTCACGCCGCGATCCCGCGAGATGAAGAGACGGTTGCCGCCGAAGTAGACCACGCTCGGGTCGTGCTGAGATATGAGGCTCGGGGTCACCCAATCGAAGCGATATGGCGCCTCGCCGTCCGCTGGATATGGCCGGATGTCGAGATGATCGCCGGTCTCTGGATCGACGCGAACCAGGCCACCGTTCTGAGCATTGCCGTAGACATAGCGATGGTTCGTGGGATCGGGCTGGTGGTACATACCGTCCCCGAATCCGATCTGCCGCCAGTCGTCGTTTATGATCCCGGTCCAGTGCCGGGTCCGGCTGGGCCCGAGCCAAGAATGGTTGTCCTGCATCCCCCCGTAGATGTAGTACGGATCGCGCATGTCCACGCCCACGGCGTAGAATTGGCCGATCGGCAGGTTGTTGATCCGGATGAACGTCTCGCCGCGATCCCACGTCTCGTGCAGACCTGCATCGCCGACCAGGTAGAAATGCTCCGAGTTGCCCGGGTCGATCCACATCGCATGGAAATCGCTGTGCACTCCGACATCGTATGTGGGTCGCGTGGGCATCGTCCGGAACATGCGGCCACCGTCTTCGCTCTTGTAGAACGATGTCGCGAGACTGTACACTCGATCCTCATTAGTTGGATCGATGTAGATGTGGCTGTAGTACATCGGCCGTTGGTTCAGGCGGTTCACCTTCTCCCAGGTCGCGCCGCCGTCCTCGCTCCGGTAGATGCCTCGCTCCTCCGCATGTTCGATGATGGCATTCAGCACCAGGTGGTTCGTCGCCGCGATCGCCAGACCGATACGACCCAGGTCGCCTGAGGGAATGCCGTTCTCCAGCCTCTGCCAGTTACTGCCCCCGTCGGTCGTCTTGTAGATACCGCTCCCGGGACCGCCGCCGTTGAAACCCCAGGCCCGCCGCTGTCTCTGATAGGCCGCGGCGTACAGCGTGTTGGGCTCCGAGGGGTCCATGACCAGGTCGATTACGCCCGTCAGCGTGTCGACGAAGAGAGCCTGCTCCCAGGTCGTGCCACCGTCAGTCGTCTTATAGACGCCGCGCTCGCGGCTGGGCGCCCAGAGGTTACCCAGAGCCGCCACATAGGCGACGTCCGGGTCATCCGGGTGGACGATGAGACGTCCTATGTGCCGGGTCTCCTCGAGTCCCAGGTGCACCCAGGAGTCACCGCCGTCCTCGGAGCGATAGACCCCGTCTCCCCAAGACGTGCTCTGCCGGTTGTTCTGCTCTCCTGTACCGGCCCAGATGATGTCCGGGTTGGACGGCGCTATGGCCACATCGCCGAACGTGCTCACAGGCTGGTCGTCGAAGATCGCCGTCCAGGTGGTCCCCTTGTTAGTGGACTTCCAGATGCCACCGGATGCTGTGGCCAGGTAGATCGTGGCCGGGTCGTCGGGGAGCGCCTCCACATCGTGGATGCGGCCGCCGGTGACGGCGGGGCCGACGGACCGGAAGCGCAGCTCGGCCAGCTGCTCCGACGTCAGCGTGGGCTGCTGGGCCGTCGCCTTCACGGCCATCAGGAGCGGCGCAGCGGTTGCGACGGCAAGAGTGAGGGCAGAACGCAGGACAGGAGTCATTTTGTCCGGCTCCTCTGATAGATTTCGATGAGGATGATGATGACGATGAGGATGACGATGGGGAGGATGACGGCGGCGGGCAACCTCTCCATCGTCATCCTCATCGTCATCGCCATCGACACCCGCGCCTCGAGGCCGGCGAATGTTGCGTTTTGTCACGAGTCAACCGATACTTAGCGCGAATCCGGGCGCTGCCAGCGCATCGGATCGTACCGACCTCCCCCCCTGCCCTGCCGCCCGAACGGTACCCGCGGTGATGGAGATGGCATGACGAAGGTGGGCGTTCCCCTCATCATGGACGTCGACGGTACGCTTCTCAGGTCCGACTTGCTCTGGGAAGGGTTCGTAGCCCTGCTGGCCAGAAGGCCGCGGCGGTTGTTTCCGGCCGCTCTGGCCTTGTCACGCGGCCGTGCCTCGCTCAAGGCCTTCATCGCGCGTGAAAGCGACATCAGCGTGGACGAGTTGCCGCTCGACCCGGCGGCGGTCAAGCTCATCGAGGAAGCGCGAGCCGCCGGTGTCGACGTCGTGTTGGCATCCGCAGCGCACGAGACCCAGGTGGAGGACTTGAAGGAGCGCGTGGCGGCGGATCTGGCGTGGGGAAGCGACGGTACGACGAATCTAAAGGGCTCCAACAAGCTTCAACGGATCCACGAAAGCTACGACGAGTTCGATTACGTCGGGAACAGCCGAGCCGACCTGCCTCTGTGGCGTGCCGCGCGCCGCGCGATCGCCGTGAACGCCGGCCCCGGCACTCTGCGAGCGGCGAAGCGGGCCAGGCCGGATATCGAAGTTCACCAGCACCGCTCGTCGACATGGCGTGCCTGGCTGCGACAGCTTCGCCCACATCACTGGGCGAAGAACACGTTGATGTTCCTGCCCGCCCTCGCCGCACACCTGAGCCCCAGCGCGGATCTCGGCCTGCGCCTGCTCGCCGGGTTCGCCGCCTTCTCGGCCACCGCTTCGGCCGTCTATCTGTTCAATGACCTCGCCGATCTGGCGAGCGACCGCGCACATCCCAAGAAACGGCATAGGCCGCTTGCCGCCGGTGAGATTCCGATTCCCCACGCACTGGCGATGGCCGCACTGCTGCTCGGCGCGGCCGCTGTTCTGGCCTGGTCGCTCTCGCCGGCTTTCACCGGCGTGCTCGCCGCCTATCTCGTGATCACGACGGCCTACTCGATCAGCCTCAAGCAACAACTGGCCGTCGACGTGATCACGCTGGCTACGCTATACACGGTGAGGATCGTCGCGGGCGCCGTACTCGTTGAAGTACCTTTGTCCCGCTGGTTCCTGGCGTTCTCGATCTTCCTCTTCCTCTCGCTGGCGCTGGCGAAACGTGCCGTAGAGCTTCGCGGGGCGGCGGCCAGAAAGGCCGTAGAGATCGCAGGCCGCGGTTATCGACCCGAAGACCTGCCGACGTTGAGCGCCACGGGCGTCGCCGCGGCCGCCGCCAGCGCGCTCGTCTATTGCTTGTACATCACGGGCGATGACGTCACGAGACTCTATGCCCATGCCGATCTTCTCTGGATCGGGCTGCCTCTCTTCCTGTATTGGAATCTGCGTCTCTGGCTGTTCGCCGGCCGCGGCACGCTGCAGGAGGATCCGGTCGCCTTTGCACTCAAAGACCCGATCACCTACTCCGTCGCGCTGGCGTTCCTGGCTGTCGTCTGGATGGCTTCCTAACGATGAGTGGCTCGCTACGTAAGCAGCTGTCGGGATGGGGGCGATACCCCGTCGGCACGACGGAAGTGTGCCGGCCGGAGCGGCTGAGCGATTTGCGTGACTGCCTCTCAGAAGGGACCTCAGCCGTGGCCCGCGGTCTCGGCCGAAGCTATGGTGACGCCTCGTTCAACAGTTCAGGTCGCACGATCCTGACGGAGCGCCTGAACCGGTTCCTCGGCTTCGACGCCGCAACCGGCGTTCTCGAGTGCGAGGCCGGGGTAACCCTGGATGAGATACTCGAGCACTTCGTACCAAGGGGCTACTTCTTGCCCGTCGTCCCGGGAACGAAGTTCGTCAGTATGGGCGGCGCCCTGGCGTGTGACGTTCACGGCAAGAACCACCACAAAGACGGCTCGTTGAGCCGGCACGTTCTGGATTTCTCACTTCTCACTCCCGCCGGTGACCTCGTCCGCTGCAGTCGCGAAGAGAACGCCGAACTCTTCTGGGCTACCGTGGGAGGGCTCGGCCTGACCGGTATCGTGACACAGCTCCGTTTGAAGTTGATCGCGCTCGAGAGTCCCTACATCTCGGTGGACTATGACCGTGCCGAGAACATCGACAAAGCGCTGGAGCTGTTCCACGAGTCGGACGACCAGTACAAGTACTCCGTCGCCTGGCTGGATGGGCTGGCGAAGAGGGGCTCGCTCGGCCGGTCCGTGCTGATGCGAGGCAATCCAGCGCAAACGGGCGAGCTCGACGATTCGCGTCGCAAGCGGGGCATCTCGATTCCCGACGTGTTCCCGAGCTTCACCCTCAACAAGGTCTCGGTCAAGGCTTTCAACGGGCTGTTCTACAGGAAGCATCCTCGCAGGGCGCGCGGGGTCATGACTCATTACGAGCCTTTCTTCTTCCCGCTCGACCGGCTGCGCGACTGGAATCGCCTGTACGGTAAGAGAGGGTTCCTACAGTACCAGTTCGCTTTGCCGTACGAGGGGGGGCGCGAGGCGCTCGTCAAGGTTCTCGAGACGTTCACAAGATCACCCTACCCGCTGTTCCTGGTCGTACTCAAGAGATTTGGCCCTGCCGAGATGAAGGACACACTCTCGTTTCCCATCCCCGGATATACGCTCGCTGCCGATGTTCCCTGCCGCGATGACGGTGTGTTCGACTTCTTGGGACGGGTCGACGAGATAGTGATGGATGTCGGGGGAAGGATCTACCTCGGCAAGGACGCGCGACTCGCGTCCTCATCGGCGCGCCAGATGTACGCGGGCCTGGACGAGTGGCTCGCAGTGAAGGCCCGCATCGATCCCGATCGCCGGATCACCTCCGATCTGGCGGAACGCCTGGAGCTCGTACCATGAGCGGCCCGCGACCTGCCGGGCCGGCCACGGATCCCGGTACCGTTCTCATCCTGGGCGCCTCTTCGATGATCGCCCGTGCCACCGCGACGGCCCTGGCAAAAGAGGGTTATGATCTGGTGCTGACGGGTAGGAGCGCCGAAGAGACCGGACGTATCGCGGCGGATCTCGCCGTCAGACACGGCGTGAAGACGGATGTCGAGACCTTCGACGCGGCGGATACCGACGCCCACGCGGCACTGATCAAGCGGGTGATAGACGCGTCCGAAGACAGGCTGGCCGGGGTAATCGTCGCTTTTGGACTCCTTGGCGACGCCGGCCGGGCAGAGCGGGAATACAGCCACGCCGAAGAGATCGTCGCGGCCAACTACCTAGGAGCGGTCAGCGTCCTCACCCTGCTCACCCCATACTTCGAAGAGAAGCAGGGCGGCTTCATCGTCGGGATCTCGTCGGTAGCGGGTGACCGGGGCCGACAGAGCAACTTCACCTACGGGTCGGCCAAAGGCGGCTTCTCGCTCTATCTGCAAGGCCTGCGCAACAAACTCCATAGATCGGGAGTTCAGGTCCTGACGGTGAAACCCGGCTTCATCGACACGCGCATGACCTACGGCGAGGTCGAGCCACGCATGGCCGCCGATCCCGCGATAGTCGCGGATGCGATCCTGAAAGGGATCAAGAAGAAGAAGTCAGTGATCTACGTTCCGTGGATCTGGCGATACATCATGCTGGTCATACGCCAGATACCCGAGCCCATCTTCAAGCGCCTCAAGCTGTAGCGGGCCCGGCGCACGCTGATAAACTCCGCAACGGGCTTTCGCAGCAGCACCCCTGCGCCTTAGTTTGTCCCCGGTCCAAGTTGTCCCAACCCCTAGATAAACCAGTTCCCGCGGGCATGAGCTTCAGCCAGTACGCCTAGCGCCGAAGCCCCGCCCGGTTATGCAGCGATGTAATCGCGTCCATAGTCGGGGAGATCGTATGCTCCGAGGCACACCGTTTCACTCCAAGACCGGCCCTCTGTGCCAGG
>JBDHHZ010000172.1:0-6447 GCA_039589115.1 Gemmatimonadota bacterium
TACCCTCCGGTCACTGGCGAGCCAGCCGGATCACTCCCACCTGCTGGGCTATCAGCGATACTCGGGTTCGCTGGTTCAGCGGGAAGCGGGAGCTCGGCTGCTGCGGCGCTTGGGCCTTGACGCGGAAGCGGCCGGGGTGCTGGTAACGGCAGGCGGCCAGCACGCGTTGAATGTCATCTTCGCGACGCTCACGCGCCCGGGCGATCTCGTGTTTACCGAGTCGCTCACCTATCCCGGCATGAAATCGCTGGCGCAGATGCTGGGCCTCCGGCTCCACGGCCTGCCCGTGGACGAGGATGGTCTGGTGCCGGAGGCGTTCGAGGAAGCGTGCCAGGCCGAAGAGGCACGTGCGCTGTATGTGATCCCCACCTTGCAGAACCCAACGTGCTCGATCATGCCAGCGGAGCGGCGGCGGCGGATAGCCGAGATCGGCGAGCGCTACGGAGTCCTGATCGTCGAGGACGACGTTCACGGTCTGTTGGTGGAGCAGCCTGCGTCCCCGATCACGACCTACGCGCCCGAGCACAGCGTCTACGTGGCGAGCACGGGGAAGAGCATCGCTCCCTCGCTCCGGGTCGGTTACCTGCTGGCGCCTGAGGGATTGGTGGAGCGGTTGGACGCCGGCGTGCGAACCACGACCTGGATGGCCTCGCCGATCACGGCGGAGATCGCCGCGCAATGGATCAACGAGGGCACCGTGGACCGGATCGTCGCCGGCAAGCGCGCGCTAGCGCGGGAACGTCAGCGGATCGTGCGGGAGCAGCTCGCGGGTTTCGACTACGTTGGTCACCCGGATGCGATCCACGTGTGGCTGCGTCTTCCGGAGCCCTGGCGGTCCGGGGACTTCGTGGAGCAGGCCAGCCAGCGTGGCGTGCAGGTCACCGGTGCGGAGGTGTTCGCCGTGGGCAGGGAGGCGATTCCCCATGCCGTCCGCCTCGGTATCGCCGCGCCGGCGAGCCACGACGCTCTTAGCCGCGGCCTGGGCGTCCTGCGTGAGATACTGGAAGGCCGATCGGAGCCCTGCTGTACCGTCGTCTGAGTCGGTGGCCGGTGGCCGGTAGTCGGTGGCCGGTGGCCGGTGGCCGGTAGTCGGTAGTCGGTGGTCGGTGGTCGGTGGTCGGTGGCCGGTAGCCAGTAGCCGGTAGTTCCCAGCACTTCTCGCCAGTCCTTGACCTTGGGTGGCCCTCCTTTGCATAATGCGGGCTGCGTTTAGCTGGCACTCCGGCCCCAACCGGTGAAACCTCGTGCGCTAGCACCGACATCTGCGACAATCCCAGCCGTTAAGGCCACGGATCCCCACGTCGGTTCTTAGAGTTCGCTGCGGTTTCCATCCTGCAAAGCCGGTGGCTCAGCTTCATAACACATGCGGACCACTCAACTGCGGGAGAAATACGATGGCAGGACTGACGATGCGCAAAGCCGGTGGCGGGGAGGCCGTCATCGTAGAGGACGCGGTGGCGCGCCTCTCGGCCGAGTTCCAAGGCGAGCTGGTGACGCCGGAATCCGGAATTTACGACGAGACGCGGGCCATCTGGAACGCCATGATCGACCGACGCCCCGGCCTCATCGCCCGCTGTGCGGACGCCGACGATGTCGCCCAGGCGGTGAAGTTCGGCAGAGAAAACGATCTGCTCGTCTCGGTCCGCGGGGCCGGGCACAACATCGCCGGGAACTCGGTGGCGGACGGCGCGCTGATGATCGACCTGTCTGGGTTGAGCGCGGTGGTGGTCGACCCGTCGAACCGGACGGCGCGGGCGCAGCCGGGAGCCACGCTGGGCGACATCGACGTAGCGACTCAGGCGCACGGCCTGGCGTTGCCCGTCGGCATAAACTCGACCACGGGGATCGCCGGCCTCACTCTCGGTGGCGGCTTCGGCTGGATCAGCCGCAAATACGGGCTGACCATCGACAGCCTGGTCTCCGCCGACGTGGTTACAGCGACCGGCGAGCGTGTCACGGCCAGCGCGAGCGAAAACGCCGATCTCTTTTGGGGGATCCGCGGTGGCGGAGGCAACTTCGGGATCGTTACGTCGTTCCAGTTCAACGTGCACCCGCTGGGCCCCGACGTGCTGGCCGGCCTGATCGTGCATCCGTTCAGCGACGCAGCCGATGTCCTGCGGCAGTACCGCGAGTTCGTCGCCTCCGCGCCGGACGAGCTGACGGCCTGGATCGTGTTGCGCAAGGCGCCGCCGCTCCCGTTCCTGCCGGAGGACGTTCACGGCACGGAGGTCCTGGTGATCGCTGCGCTGTATGCGGGAGACATGGCGGACGGCGAGCGCGCGATGGAGGGTCTGCGCAAGATCGGCAACCCGATCGCCGACGCGATCGCGCCGCACAAGTTCGTCGACTTCCAGGCAGCGTTCGACCCGTTACTCACGCCAGGCGCGCGAAACTACTGGAAGTCCCACGACTTCGCGGCGCTGAGCGATGAGGCGATCGACCTGGTCATCGAATACGCCGGTAAGCTGCCCACAGGCCAGTGCGAGATCTTCTTGGCCCAGCTGGGCGCCGCCGTCGGGCGCGTGTCCGCCGACGCGACGGCTTACACGCACCGCGATGCCGAGTTCGTGCTCAACGTGCACACACGCTGGGACGATCCGGCGGATGATGAGAAATGCGTCGCCTGGGCGCGCGAGTTCTTCGATCGCACGGCGCCCTTCGCCACCGGCGGCGTGTACGTCAACTTCATGCCGGAGGACGAGACCGATCGGGTGGCCGCGGCCTATGGTTCCAACTACCGGCGGCTGGTCGAGCTGAAGGACAAGTACGATCCAGACAACTTCTTCAGCCTCAACCAGAACATCCGGCCGAACGGCAAGGGTTAGATATAGAAGGGCCGCCGTACGGCACCTCCGCCATACAAAGAAAGGCGGGACGAGAGGTTGTTCTCGTCCCGCCTTTGGCATCGCGCGTCGGCAGCCGTCAGTCGCTCGCGATCATCCTATCGATCACTTTGAAAAGATAGTCGTATCCGGGCCTGTCGAAGGTGTTCTGGCTGTGGTACTTGAACTGGACCATGCCGTCACCGTCCAGTATGAAGATGGTCGGGATGTTCTGCTCGACGTCGGACCTGTCCCAGCTGGTGGTGAACAGCAAGAGCCGTTTCGACAATTCCTGGTCTGCGTCCACCAGTACGGGGAAGGGAAGCGGTACCTCCCCGTCGTCGTAGGTGAAGGTCTTGGCGAAGTACTGCCTGGCCAGCTCCGCCCATCTCCGTCTGCCTTCGGTCAGGTTCTCATCGTCGGGCGGGTTCTTCCAGCCTTCGATCACCTCCATCTGCGCTGGGAATATCTCAACCCATTCCTGCACCATCTCCTCGCCGTATGGGAGCACGAAGAGGATCTCCGTGTTGTACTGCTCACGCAGTCGGAGCTCCTTCTCCAGCTCGACCAGCTCCGCGTATTGGTAGTGACAGATCTGGCACCAGTGATCACCCACGCGCCCGCGCGGGAAGATCAGAAGAACGGTCTTTCCCTGCAGGTCCGAAAGAGTCACCTCTCCGCCCTGGATGGCGGGCAGGGTGAAGTCCGGCATCTGCTGTCCCACTAGAACCGGCATCTGTGCCTGTGCCGCAACCGGGCAGAGCAGCACCGCGGCGGCGACGACTGTCAGGGCTGCAGGCAGTCCCTTTCTCCTCATCGGTACCTCCTCTCATTCATCACGGCCCGCGCCGGGCAGACAGCCGTCGCGGGAATGGTGGCACCTACTTCCTGACGGTTTGGGGCTCTTACAGAGTAGTACGAGCAGATGTCTCGGCAAGTTTTGCGCGTTAACTCTCTTCCTCGCCGAGAGGTCGAAGGCCGAAGCCCGTCCGCTTGTAGAGCCCGGCCAGCAGCAGCGAGAATACCGGGCCGCCATAACAGAAGATCGCCCACGGCGCGTAGCGGATCGTAGGCACGCCCAACGTAGTCGCCATGAAGACGGCCGATACCGTCCATGGCATGAGCGGCTCGGTGATCGTCACGGAGTCTTCCAGGGAGCGCGACAGGTTCTCCGGAGCCAATCCGCGCTCCTTGTACGCCTTCTGGAACAGGCCGCCGATCACCAGGGCCGTCACGCCGCCGTGGCTCGTCAGCGCGATCATGGCCGCGCCGGCGGCCATCGTCGCGGAGATGAGGCCGAATACGGAGCGGACGGCCTGGAGCATCCGGTCGATCAGCAACTGGAGCGAGCCCGAGGCGTCCATCGCACCGGCCAGGAGGAACGCGGAGATCACCACGATCAGCGTGTTGGCCATCCCATAGAGGCCGCCGCGTTCCACCAATGTCATGAAAGCAACGCCTAGCCCGTCCGGGTTGGCGCCAACCGAACTCACCATATCCGCTCGAAACCCGCCGACTCCAGCGACCAGCGCGTCCTGGATGGTGAATCCTTGGACGACGACTCCCAGCAGCGCGGCGACCAGCGACGACAGAGCGATTGCGAGGGCGGGCGGAGTGCGGCGGATGATGCTCCAGACGACTATGGCAGGCGGCACCAGGACGATCCAGTGCAGGCTGTACACCGTCTCGATATCGGCGAGCAGCACGCGGGCGCTCTCGGGCATCCCGTCGGACGACACGGGCGCCAGCCGTGCTGCCAGCGTGTACAACACCAGCCCCAGTACGAAGGAGGGCACGGCCGTGTACAACATGTGCCTGATGTGCCGGAAGAGCGGGGCGTCGGCGCCGATGGCGCAGATGTTCGTCGAATCAGACAGCGGCGACAGCTTGTCGCCGAAGTAGGCACCGGACACGACTGCTCCCGCCGTGGCGGCGAGCGGCGCGTTCAGCGCTGCAGCCGTGCCCATCAGCGCCACCCCGATCGTTCCGGCGGAGCCCCAGGACGTCCCCGTGAACAGAGACATGATCGCGGTGGCGAGGAACGCTGTGAGCACGAGGAACCGGGGGCTCACCAGCTGAACGCCCCAATACACCATATAGGGGATCGTACCGGAGAGCACCCAGGTCGAGATCAGCATGCCGATCGCCAGCAGGATCAGCAGCGCCGGCAGAACGGACGCCAGCTTCTCGCCGGTCGAACGCTGGATGTCGTCCCAGGTGTGCCCGTGTCGAACGGCTACGAAGCCGGCCACCGCCGCCGAGCCGAGCAGTACCGCGATCAGCAGCTCGCCGCTCAGCTCGAGGAAAACGGCCCCGACGGCGAACAAGCCCAGCATCGTGGCGATCGGTAGGACCGCCTCGCCGAGCGTCAGCGGCCTACGTGCTCGAGGCCGGGTCATCGCAGGCCGGCCAGCGCGGAGTCCAGGTCCTCGATCAGCGCATCGGTGCCCTCCAGGCCGACGGATATGCGAACCAGTCCACGGGGGATTCCCTGCGCGTCGAGCTGCGGGCCGTTGGCGCCCCTGTTCGGTGAGATGACCAGACTCTCCACTCCACCCCAGCTGACCCCGATCTTGATGCGTCGCAGGCCGTCGATGAACTGGTTCACGTGCTCGAAGTCGCCCTGCGCCAACTCGAAGCTCAGAAGTCCGGTGTAGCCAGTGAGCTGCTTCTCTACGAGCTCTGCGTCGCCGGCGAAAGCCGGGTGATACACGCGGCGAACGGCTGGGTGAGTACCCAGGAATTCAGCAACGCTCAGTGCGTCCGTCTCGTGCTGCCGGAGACGTGCCGGCAGTGTCCGCAAGCCTCGAAGCAGAAGCCAGGCATCGAACGGCCCGAGGATTCCTCCGTTCAGCAGAAATGCCCGAAAGAACAGCTCTTCTATTCGCGCCGCCGTCGAGACGACTGCACCTGCTACCAAGTCGCTGTGTCCGCCCAGGTACTTGGTGCAGCTATGCACTACGATGTCGACACCCAACGAGAGCGGCTTCTGGCAGAGCGGCGTAGCCCAGCTGTTGTCGAAACACGTGAGTATGCCCCGCTCGCCGGCGAGTGACGTCACCGCCGCGATGTCGACGATGCGGAACAGCATCGTGCCCGGACTCTCGAGCCATACGAGTCGTGTATTCGGTAGTAAAGCCGCCTCGATCGCCTCGACGTTTAGGTCGAGTAACAGGTCGTGCTCGATGCCGAACCGGTGAAGTTGTTCTGCCAGCTGCAGCGTCGGACCGTAGGTCTGGTTCACGAACAGGATGTGATCGCCGGACCGCAAGAGCCCGAGCATGACCGCACTGATCGCTGCCATACCCGAGGCGAAGCACTTGCACGCCTCGCCGCGTTCCAGCTCGGCCAGCTTCCGCTCGACGGCTTCCACTGTCGGGTTCCGGCCCCTCGTGTACACATATTGCTGATGTTCGCCGGCCAGCCCGTCGATCAAGGCCTGGAAAGTAGGAAACGTGAAGAGCGAAGTCTGAACGATGGGCGCCGACGTCGGTGCGGAACCCTGCCGGTCGCTCACTTCATCATCTGTGACGCAGATCGCGACATCGTTGGGATCGATCAGCATCTGGAAGCTCCGTGCGGCTCTGGTGGACGAACGAAATGCCCGGCAGGTTAAGGGCGGAGC
>JBDHHZ010000173.1:0-6420 GCA_039589115.1 Gemmatimonadota bacterium
TTCACCGAGATGTTCGGCGTAACGAGCGCCAGGCAGATCGACATCAACACAACCGACTATGGCGCCGGTGGGGACGTAGCGTACGCGATCGGCACCTATTCGTTTAGCTACGAGACGGAGGGTGAGACGAAGACCGACGAGGGCAAGTTCCTGACCGTCTCCAAGTTGACCGGCGACGGTTGGAGGATCACCGCCCACTCGTGGAGCAGCAACCTGCCGCTTGAATAGCAGGCTGGCGTTTCGGATAGTATAGGATGGGGGCTCCGCGGCGACCTGCTCGCGGGGCCCTCAGCGCTAGAAGGCGCGGGCAGCCGCGATGGCGTCGGGTACGGTGAGCATGCCGCCGTAGAGCGCGCTACCGATGATGCAACCGGCAGCCCCGGTGTCGCGGATTCTGATCACGTCGTCGAGCGTCGCGACGCCGCCGCCACTGATTACGAGGAACCCCGCAGAGACCATGCGCGCCGCCAGCTCCTGGCTGGGGCCGCTCAGGATGCCGTCACGTGTCACATCGGTGCAGACCACCCAGCGAACGCCGATCGTGCTGAGATTGGTCATCACCTGGTCGATGCCGGAGTCCGCTTCCGACTCGCGCCCCTCGATCACGAGCCGCTCCTCCCGGAGATCGAGCGCCGCCGCGATCTGATCCGGCCCGTATTGCCCCAGCAGCTTGTAGAGCAGCCGCGGATCTTCAACCGCCGCCGTGCCGAACACTATCCTGTTGATACCGGCCTCGTAGAGGCGGTTGGCGACTGAGAAGGTCCGCACGCCGCCACCGACCTGGATCAGGACGGGCACGCGCTCGCGGATGCGGTGGATACAGTCGAGGTTCTTTGCCTTGCCGAGCCGCGCTCCGTCCAGATCGACGATATGCAAAGCCTCAGCGCCGGCGTCGACGAAGCTGCGTGCAACGGCGACTGGATCGTCGGAGTATACAGTCGCCTCGTCGAAGCGGCCCTGCCTGAGGCGAACGCAATGTCCATCCAGCAAGTCGATGGCCGGATAGATGAGCATGAGCACCTGACGATGCGAGGACCAACAAAAAACCGCCCATCCTGGGGGAATGGACGGTGTGGCTCGTTGCAAAGCTCATGATACCTGGCTTGTTCGGCATGTCAAGCTTTCGGCTGCGCAGAAGCGAGAAACAGGACCGAGCCGTCCGGTCTTTCGACCTGCCGTGCGCCGGCGCTAGTTTCGCGACAACTCGATGATGAAGAACGAACCGATCCTGCGTACCGAGCATCTCGCGCGAGTGGCCGAGGGACGGGTCCTCGTCGACGATGTCTCCCTGGAGGTCCAGCGCGGCGACGCAGCGATCCCATCTATGCCGCGATCTATCAGTTCGTCGTGGTCGCGATGATCGTGGCGGCCGCGGGTCTTGCTTCTGTGATCAGCACGCTCCTGATTCGAGGGCAGGCATTCTCCGCTGCCGACCAGCTGGTGGCCGGCGCGCAGCTAGGCTGAACTTGGCCCGAGACCCGCTGAGGCTACCCGCCCGCGGATGGCCTGCCTATTATCCTGCGGTTCTCGAGCGCGCATGAACCGACCTGTCATGGAGGTCGCCGGATGCTGGAAATCGATGGCCACAGCTTGACCCTGGAGGATGTGGGGCGTGTCGCCCGCGGACTTGAGTCGGAGGTTGCTCTGTCCAGCGAAGCCTGTCACGCAGTCGATGCGTCGCGTGAGGTCATCGAGCACGCGCTCGTTGGGCGCGAGCCCATCTACGGCGTGACCACCGGATTCGGCCGGCTCTCCGAAGTCCTGATTCCGCCGGCCAGCCGGCTCGAAATGCAGGAGAACCTGATCCGCAGCCACGCGAGTGGCTTCGGTGCGCCGCTCGCCCGGGAGTTGAGCCGCGCAGTGATGTTGCTACGCGCCAACTCTCTGGCCCGTGGCAATTCGGGTATCCGGCGCGAGGTAGTGGAGACTACTCTCGCCATGTTGCAGCATGGGATCGAACCGGTGATCCCGGAGTTCGGATCGGTCGGAGCGAGCGGAGACCTGGCTCCATTGGCGCATGTGGCGCTCTGCCTGCTGGGTGAGGGGTCGGTTCACGGCGATTCGGGTCCGGAGCCGGCGGCCGCTGCCCTGCAGCGGGCGGGGCTCGCGCCGGTGCAGCTCAGGGAGAAGGAGGGGCTCGCGCTCATCAATGGCACACAGGCGACGACGGCTCAGGGCGTGCTCGCCCTGCTGCAGGCCGAGGCCGCTGTGGAGACGGCGGAGCTCGCCGGCGCGATGTCGTTGGAAGGTCTGATGGGCACGCCGACGCCGTTCGATGAAAGAGTCCATGCCAATAGGCCGCACCCGGGGCAGGTGACCAGCGCGGCGCGACTGCGGACGCTGCTTGCGGAGAGCGAGATACGCGAGTCGCACCGTCACGGCGATCCGCGCGTGCACGACGCCTACTCGCTTCGCTGCATGCCTCAGGTCCATGGCGCCGCCCGCGATGTGATGAGCTTCGTGCGCGGTGTTCTGGAGATCGAGATCAACAGCTCGACCGACAATCCGTTGGTGTTCGCCGACCCGGACCAGATCGTCAGCGCTGGTAATTTCCACGCCCAGCTCATCGCGGAAGCACTCGACTTTCTGACCATCGCCTGTACCGATCTGGCATCGATCAGCCAGCAACGGATCGAGCGGCTCCTCAACCCGGATCTCTCGGAGCTGCCGGCGTTCCTCGCCGCCGATCCCGGCGTCGAGTCCGGGTTCATGATCGCCCAGGTGGCCGCCGTTGACGCGCTTGCAGAGATGCGCGTCCTCTCGCACCCGGCCAGCGTCGATTCGGTGACGACGAGCGCCAACAAGGAAGACCACGTCTCCATGGGGATGGCCGCAGGACGAAAGGCGCGGCGGGCGGTGGTTTGTCTGCAGAGCGTATTGGCTGTCGAGCTCATGTGCGCGGCTCAGTCCCTCGAGTTTCTGAAGCCTCTGACCCCCGGGCCTGCCGTGGCTGCCGGCCACGAGTTGGTGCGACGGCATGTGCCGCCGCTGGAAGGCGACCGCGTGCTAAGCGACGACATCGAGCAGCTCCGCCGCCTGGTGGACGACGCTGCCTTCAGAGACATCGTAATGAGCTTCGTCAATAGCGGCTGAAACCGCTGAGATGCACCAGGCGTAAGGTTAGCTGAAGCCTGTAGAAATTGGTTGGGAACTGTCGGGAGCACTCGCATGGGCGTCGTCTCTTGGATCATATTCGGACTCATCGCAGGCACCATCGCCAGAGCTCTTCATCCTGGGCGCGATCGCGGCGGCTGCCTGATCACGATCTTCGTGGGGATCGGTGGAGCGCTGGTCGGCGGCTACATCGGCACGTTGCTGGGTTGGGGCCAGGTCACCGGTTTCGACATTCGCTCGCTGGGTCTGGCTGTGATGGGCGCCCTCGTCTTGCTCATCGGTTTCCGCGTTTTGTTCGGCAAGCCTCGCTAACTCGATTCGGCTGCCTGACCTCACAGCCCTTTTGATGCGGAGGGGCTTTGCGGTAGATTGTCCCCGTAGCTCTCCAAGCGTTCTTCGCTACTACGGGAGCCCGCCTCCATGCCTGACAAGGAAAGCGATCGTCTACAGCGGCGGCTCGAGGAACTCGAGCGCCTGTCGGTGAAGTTCGAGCACGAGCTGATGCGGCTCAAGCGCGACATGCGGCGTCATGCGGAGGAGGAGGCGGCGAAGCCTCCCCAAGCCGAGCCGACAGTCGCTCCCGAACCGGCCGTCACCGCCGAGCCGGCAGCCGTTGCCGAACCAGCGACCGCTCCCGAGCCGGCGGCCGTTGCGGAGCCGGCGGTCACCGCCGAGCGGGCCGCTGCTGCAAAGCCGGTTGCCAGTCCCCGGCCACCGACTGAGGCACCCCAGGTGGTCCGGAAGGAGAAAAGCCAGGTCGACCTCGAGTTCTGGCTGGGCGGTCGCGGCCTTCTCTTGCTGGGCGTCCTCGCTCTCGTCTTTGCAGTCGGGTTCTTCGTCAAGGAGGCGATCGAGCGTGGCTGGATCGGTCCCGCCGCTCGAGTCTTGCTGGGTGCCGGGGTAGGCGTGGTGGCGCTGGGTGTTGGGGAGCGGATACGAGCCGTCGGATACCGGACGTACGGACTCTGGTTGGCGGCAGGCGGCTTCGGCGCGATCTATGTCAGCATCTGGGCCGGGACAGCCCTCTACGGTCTCGTTCCCACATCGGTGGGTTTCGTGATGATGGTGGCCGTGGTCGCAGCCGCGGCGGCGCTCGGTCTGCTCCGCGACTCCGGTTCCTTCGTCGCGCTGGCGGCCGTAGGCGGCTACCTGGCGCCGCTGCTGCTGCGCGTCGAGGCGGCGTCTCCGCTCTTTGGGCTGTGCTACCTCGGCCTCCTCTCAGGCGCCGGCCTGTTCGTCGCGTACCGAACGCGCTGGGCGGGCCTGGCGGTGGTCGCGATCCTCGGCGGCACCATGGTGGCTCTGCTCAGCGAGGGTTCCCCTCACCTGCATGGCGTCTACCTCGCCCTGTTGATCGCGGGAGCGCTTCTGGTCGCGCGCCTTCGCGAATGGCTCGAGGTGTCCGTCCTGACCGTCGCCTTGGGATGGATCGCGCTGTGGACAGGGAAGGGTGGCTGGGAGATTTCTGGGATCGTCTTTGCCGCCTATGCCGCCGCGCTCTGGCTGGCGGATTTCATCGCCACCGTAGGCGTTAGCGGCCCACCGGCGAATGTGACAGAGCGAGAGCAGGGAGCAGCCAGGCCCGTGCGTCAAGCGACATCCCCGCAGGAGTCTCTACAGGAATTCGGCTTGTATTCCGTCACGATCCTGCCCCCCGTGCTCTTCTATGTCGCCGCTCTGGTCGGGATCGGCGATTCCTCCTACGCCGAGTCGCGGGACCTGATCGGACTCGTTCTCGGTTTCCTGATCGGTGCCGTCTACCTGGGGCAGACGTGGCTCGAGAGTCGCGGCGAAGGCGAAGTTCAGATCTGGCGTGCCTGGCTCGGATTCGCCTTCTGGCTCGTCGCGCCCTGCTTGCTCTGGTCTGAGGTCGCCCTGGCCAGAGCCTGGCTCTTGGAGGGGGTCGTGTTCACAGCGGTGGGCATATGGTTCGCCAGCGTCGAAGCGCGTGGAGCGGGCCTCGCCGCATTTGCCTTCGCGGCCATGGTGTACTCCGCGGCCCTGGTCAACCGGCCCGATCTCGACCCGGCTTTCATTAGTGGCTGGGCGCTGACCGGACTTGCCGTAACACTCGCCATCGCTGCTTGGCCACTCGCTGTGGATCGTGCAGAGAATCCGGCTTCGTGGGAGGTGGGAATCCGGCCCATACCACTGCTGTTCGCCGCGGTCTTGTTCCTGGCCTGGGGGACGGTAGAGATCCAGCGCTTCTTCGGACTGCTGTCCGACGCGGAAGGCTGGAACCTCGCCCGCGACCTCTCGATCAGCGGGTTCTGGATGGCCTACGCTGTTGCGCTGCTCGCCACGGGCTTCTGGCTGAAACGGCCGCCGGTGCGCTGGGTGGGGCTCGGGATGGCGCTGATCGCCGCCGGGAAGGTCTTCCTCTACGACCTCTCTCAGCTGTCTCAACTCTACCGGATCGGCAGCTTCATCCTCTTGGCGGTCGTCCTATTGGCCCTCTCTTTCCGGTACCAGAAGATGCGCGAAGGAGGAGAGAAACACCCGTCTTAGCCGCCGGAGTATCACCGCTGCCCCCCAGCGCCGGCTTCGGGGCGTAACGCATTCATTGGCAAGTAGTTATCCCACCGACAGGGCCTGTTTCCCCGGGCCCGTCTCGCCGATAAACATTTGCGACAAAATGCAAACTGTGACCGGTCAGATTGTCCGCGCTTTTCGTAAGTCGTTGCTGTGCACTCCCTAGGTTTCTGGCACGAACATGGCATTCTGTCCGAAGCCCACGGACCGCCAACAAGTCAGGCGCAGGGTCACAGAGGGTAGATATGACAACGCTCAAGTGTAAGCGGGGATACACGCTAATCGACATGGCCGTAGTGCTGTTGTTGATGGGGGCGGCGATGGGGACCACGGGACCCTTGAGCCGCCGTGTAGTCGCCCGCTATCAGCTGAACACGGCGGCGCATACGCTGGCGGCGGACTTGGCGCAGGCGAAGATTCGCGCGATTCAGTCGAACGCAGTTATCCCAGTCTACCGCGAGTCGAACCGTGACTACAAGGTGGCGGGGTCGCCGCGGAGGCTGCCGAGCCAGGTACGCTTCGATGACGCCAGCGTCGACACGGTGTCGTACAACGGATTGGGAGCGATGGGCGATGGCGCGAGCCACAAGTTCATCTTGATCAATGGGTTCGGCGAGGTCAGGGAGATCTGCATTTACGCGGCAGGCGGCCACGAGGTGCGGAAGCTGTGAAGCAGAGCCGCGGATTCAGTCTTGTCGAACTACTGGTCGCCCTGGTGATCTTCAGTTTCGGGGTCCTAGCCGGGGTGGCATTACTGGGTGCCGGCCACAAATG
>JBDHHZ010000174.1:0-6365 GCA_039589115.1 Gemmatimonadota bacterium
AGACGGCCACGACGACTTGATCCGCGTGGTGCGCGACCAGATCGGCCGCGGCGCCGACCTGGTGAAGGTCTACGCCGACTACCGTTGGGGTCCGGACGGCGACGCGCAGCCAACGTTCACTCAGGACGAGCTGAACCTGATCGTCGAAGTCGCGGCAAGCTCCGGCCGCCTGGTCGCCGCCCACGCCAGTAGCCCCGAGGCGATGCGCCGGGCCACGTTGGCCGGCGTCGCCAGCATCGAGCACGGCGACGGCGGCACCTCGGAGGTCTTCGCGATGATGGCGGAGCGAGGGGTCGCACTCTGTCCGACGCTGGGCGCAGCCGAGGCGGTCACCTACTACGCCGGTTGGCGAAAGAGCGTCGATCCCGAACCGGAACGAATCACAGCCAAGAAGCGCGCATTCCAAGATGCGCTTGCGGCGGGCGTGCCTATCTGCTTTGGCGGAGACGTCGGCGTCTATCCACACGGCGAGAACGTCTGGGAGCTGGAGCTGATGGTTGAGTACGGGATGACGCCGGCCCAAGCGGCCATCGCCGCCACCTCGGGCAACGCCCGCATCTTCGGACTCAACGACCGCGGCGTGATCGAAGAAGGAACGCTAGCAGACCTCATCGCCGTTGAAGGCGATCCTACGTCTGATATCTCGGCTCTTCGGCGTGTCAGGTTCGTTATGAAAGATGGAACTGTCGTTAGATAGAAACACGACATTCGACAGTCGTTAGTCTACAGCCGACAGCCAAGTACTGCCCGACGGCCGACGCTCGACCCTCGACGTCCTACATCGGACGTCGGAAGTCGGGAATCGCTCGCCGGGCAGTGCTCGGATATCGATTGTCGAATGTCGGCTGTCGAATGTCGAGCTTTTCTACCATCCTCTGGCGTACTCCGCCCAGTAGAAGTTGCCCAGCTCCCACCATTCGGCCATCGTCGCCCGGGCGAAGTTGTTGGTGTAGCGGGTCAGGAACTCGCGGAACACCATGGGATCGTCTCCGCCCTCGCTGCGCATGAGCTCCAGCGCCCTCTGCTCCATCAGAGGCACCTCATCGAAGAGCTGGTTCTCGTACCTTTGGACGGCCCCTTCCGAGAACTCCCGGGCCCATCCCCACTTGATCATGGCCAGCCGGTTGGCCCGCCGGTACCACCAGCAGGCGGAATCGGTCCGATACGTCTTCTGGCAGCCGATCTTGAAGCTCTCCGGCAGCTCGGTGACCCCGGCCCAGATGGGGATTCGCGGACTCTGCCCCGGATTGTCGAAGGAGAAATAGGCCACGGTGCCGATCTCCGGCGGCAGCCAGTCCCGCGCCTGGATGATCTGGGAATAGGAACAGCGGGCGACGGCGATGGTGCGCACCGTCTCCACGGTGCCCGGTGCGACGGTGTTCAGCAAGCGCCCCATGTCACTGACGATGGACCAGTTGTTTATGATCGGGCTCGTCACCGAGTCCGGCGCGTCTTCGGCGCTTTCGCCGCGGCGCGGCCTGTAGGGGACCATCAGATTGCCGGACATGTCTAGCTCGGTACCCTCGTAGGTCTCCCGGTAATAGCGCATGACATCCCGGACCGAGACCTTCTCGTCGGGTTTGACCGAGAAGGGCAGCTCTTCCATGTCCATCGTCAGGTTCAAGGAAGGAGCGAGGGTGCTCAAGATGAAGAACTCGCGTGTCGAAAACGGTGGACGCGAGTTCCCTTCCCGATCGGTTCTGCCGTACGCCTTCCACCACTTGAACGGCTCGTCGCTATCCGGGTCCCACCATCCCATCTCTTCGGCCAGTGAGTGGACGTTCTCGCTGGCCATGTAGTGGTCTTCGTCGTCCAGGTCGAGATCGCTGATTCGCGGGATGTTGGCCGAGACCCCCACGTGGTCATCGGGAATCCGCACCGCGGCCCAAACGGCGCCGACCTCCATCGGCCCGGCACCCATGATCTCGAAGTGCCAGACTTCCTTCGAATCGGCGAAGGTCAAGCATTCGCCGTAATCGCCGTAGCCGTACTCCTTCACCAGCTCGCCGATCAGCTGGATCGCCTCGCGGGCCGTGCTGGTCCGCTCCAGCGCGATGGCCTGGAGGTTCTCGATCAGGAAGAGCCCCTCGTCGTTCCGTAGCAACGACCTGCCGCCGATGGTCGTCTCGCCGATCGCCAGTCCCTTCTCGTTCATGGCCGGATAGGCGACGTTGAAGTAGCGGTAGGTCTGCTCTACCTCGGGGATATCGCCCTTCAGCCGAACACCACGCAGGTCCCCCGGCGTCTCGGTGTGCAGCAGCCCCCAGTAGATTGGCTTCCGGGCACCCGCCGGGTTCTCTCTGCGCGGCTCGATCTGCAGCCAGGTCCGGTAGTTTCCGTCGCAACTGTGCGCGGTCATCACCGAGCCGTCGGTAGACGCCTGGCGTCCGACCTGGATGCTGGTACAGCCGCAGTCCTGATATTCGGGATTACAGCCGCAACCTGGATCGTCTGGCGATGAAGTGCACTGAGACCCAAGTGACAGCTCGGGCAGCGTCTGGGCCGCGGCCGTGTTGACGCCGACCGCGACGGCCATGACCATTGCCAGCACCCACCAGCTCGTCATGCTAGTGCGTTTCACGGAATCGCTCCTTCCTCTCAATGATGACTATTCGGTCACCAGCCGCCCGGCGGCGGCCTGCGACGGATCGTGCAACCAGTGGCCAAGGCCTTTCTCTACGACCTCGGCATAACGCGGAACACCCCGACAGCTCAGTGGCCGGTCGGGATAGAGCATCGTCCAACTGTCCATGGTCTGCAGGACGGTGGAGGTATGGCGTCCCACTCGGACGTCGATCGGCCAGCCGTTCTCATCTATCCGCTCGAACAGCAGGCCGTGCTCGCCGGCCTTCACCACGAACTCGTCGATCCCGGTTAGCAGCTGCTCCCGGGTCGTGCGGCCGCGCGTGGCATCGAGGAACGGCTCCGGCGCCTCGAACAACAGCGATATCGCGTCGGACGCATCGCCTACCTCGCGGTGCGACAGGCCGTGCAGGTTCTTCGGTGAATACTCCGTGCCGATGTTGAACTCCTCATCGCTCACCATCATCGAGACGAAGGTGGCCAGCTCCTCTCCCCGTTCGTGGGTCACGATGGTACTGATCACGGGGTACTGCAGCTCCGCCTCGTGCAGGTCGATGAAGATGTCCACGCTCTCCTGCCGGATCAGCTCCGTCAGAGCGTACGTAGTCCGTTCGGTGAGCGTGCCGTCGGGCCGGCCGGGCCAGGTACGGTTCAGATTGCGGATATCCACGTAGGCCAGGCTCTGCCCGCTGGGGTAGTGGATGTACACCTCCGGATCGGGCCACTGATCCAGGGGATTCGACCAGCGGTCACCCAGGCGGAAGGTCCGCGTTCCCCAGTCGGTGGGGATCGTGAAGTCGGGGGGGTAGGCCCCTCCCAGTCGCGTCACGGTGGTGGCGCTGCGGTTGCTGCTCAGCACCACGATCAGCCGCCCCTGCTCCATCACGGCGTTCTCGGCGAACAGCCAGGCGGCCAGTCGCCCCGCCGGCTCCTCCGGATGCGTACCGCCGATGACGAACATCGTCGCCCCCGGTTCCGCGCCTTCGAAGAAATAGACGTTGCAGTCGTTGACCGTCCCACGCAGCGGCTCGAAGTACTCGCTCAGCCTCTTCACCTCGGTCACGCCGGGACTCAGCACTACCGCCTCTTCCAGGTGCCGGTGACGGTAGAAGCTCAGACCGGAGGTGACGAGGAGCAGCAAGCCCAGGCCGCCGACCGCCAGCTTGCGGAGCAGCGGCGCGCGGCCGCGCTGACTATCAGAATCAGGCTGCACCAGTGTCACCTCACTTCAGCCTGAACAGACGCAGCAGGAAGGGGATCAGCACTATGATGTAGAGCACTTCCTGTTCCCACTTGCGCGTCTTGCTGTAATTCCAGACCAGGATCACGGCCACATAAGCGATCAGGCAGTAATAGAGGACCGTGATGAGCGTCTGCAGGATGGCCATGATTCTCCTTTCTTACAGACCGGTCAGGAACGAAAGCTGGCTCGAGAAGATCACCATGAGCGTACCGATGAGCATGATGACCACGGCCGGGACGACACAGCTCTTCAGGAACCTCGTATAAGCTTCACGGTAGTCCACGACATCCACGGTAAGCCGACCGATGATCGCCGTGGGCGGCAGCGCGTCGCCCAGTGGCCAGATCACGCTCATGCCCGCCAGGGCGACGATCGGGTTGAGGCCCATCGTGTTGAAGAGCAATATGAGCGGTACGCCGAGCACCGGTGCGGCTCCCCACATCAAGACGGCCTCGGAAACCGGGAGCACGATGAACAGCGTAGCGAACACGAGGGCTACAGGCAGGGTGATCGTGGTCACGGCCAGCAGGCCCCGCACGCCGGTCAGCGTCATGATCTGCACGAGCACTCCGACGCAGGTGAGCGTACCGATCAATGGCAGCAGCTGTTCGATCGTTTCACGCGAGATCCGCAGGAAATCCAACCGGATCGGAGAGAGCACGTAGGAAACCAGCGCCGCGCACAGGAACATCAGCGGCAGTCCGATCACGGGTGTGTCGTGCGGCCACTTTCGCCCGATCACGATCAGCGCGACGAAGACGATGAAGGGCACGAGGACCCGCAGCCAGTTCATCCCCTGCGGTGGCCGGGGCAGCTCCTGAAGCGCCTTCTCCAGATCGATCTCCTTGGCCTGCCGGCCGAGGAAGAAGATGGTGAACAGGGCTGCGACCACACAGGGCACCAACAGCGGCATGAAGAAGCCGATGTACGGCATGTTGACGCCGGCGGCAGTGAGCATCGCCCACAGGCTGACCGGCGGCGCCGCGGCGCTGAGCCCGGCGATGATAAACACGATGGCGACGGTCCGTACCCTCGAGATCCCCATCGTCTGCAACACGATCGCCACCAGGCCGCCGGTTACCAGAACGGTGACGCTTCCCGCACCGGTGAGCGCACCCGGCACGAGTAGTAGTACGGTCAGCAGCACGAACAGCAGGACTCGGCTGCGATGGAAGCGGCCGATGATCCCGCGTACGACGAACGCTATCCCACCCGCATCCTTGAGGATGTTCATGAACAGGGTGGCGGTGATGAAGATGAGGTTGATGTCGAGGTAGGTCATCGCCCCTTCGGCGATGTGCCGGGCCGGCAGCCCGAATCCGCCCGCCAGCGCTCCACCGAGTGCAGCCGCCAGCATCGCCAGCTCGGTGGAAAGCTTGAACAGCTTGGCCGCGATGTAGACCGCGACCATGACGCCGAGTACGATCCCGGCATAAGCGAACATGCTCACCGCGCAGAATCCTCACTGCCGCGGTGATGGTCGGGCTCGGCGATGGGCCCTCGCTTCATGTCGCGATCTGCAGTCCGCTCGCAGGCCCACCCGGCCGACCCCAACGTCACCGCTCTCAGCATCATCACCTCTGAGGCCGAGGGCTACCTGGCGAACAGGCTCGTCATGACATCGCCCAGCTCCATATTCTTCTCGAACAGGATGATGGGGATGTCTAGGTTCTCCGAGATGATGCTGAACCGTAAGTCCGCGTCCCCGTCCTCTCGGACAACCAGCAAGTCCGAGCGGGGACACACCGCATCGATCGACAGCTCGTCAGAGTTGTCGCCGGCCGCCGCGCCCTGCGCGCGCCGCGACATGCCCTCCACGTGGGCGCCGATGATCGTGATGCCCTGGCGCTCGGCTTCGTCGATCAGGGCTGCGGTCCGGTTCAGCTCCTCCTGGATCGAGACGCCAGCCGCACCCATCCCCTTCAGGCTCGCGCCGGTAACGATGATGAGCGACTTGAACGGGTTCCCAGATTCCTGACGATCGATGAGGTCCTGGGCGGTGGCCTGATCGAGGGACTCGTGCTCGATCTCGAGCCTATTCAAGAAGAACCGGATGCGGGCGGGACCGGGGCTCTGGCCACAGGACGTGAGCAGTACCGGCAGCTCGGCGGTCGGCGGCGCCTCCTGGGCGTGGAGCGCACCAACGCTGGCCAATGTCATGCACGCAAGAGAGAAAATCCCAACAGCCAACCTGCCGCGACGCTTCATGGTCCGTCCCTCCGCAAGGTTCGCAGCCGTTGGGGCTATGCGGGCAATCTAACTCCGGCGGCGCTTCCCAGCGACCGCGATCAGAGCAAGGCTCGAGAAATACGCGGCGGTGAGCAGCCAGAAACGCCCGTCGCGCGTCCTCGCATCATCTTGCAAGTGGCCGGCACCGGGCTCCGGCAGCGGGATGGGATCCCATGGTAGAGCGTAGCGCAGCGCAAGACCGCGGATGTTGAGTAGGTGGATGACCGGGATGCCTCGTGCCGCCATCTCGGATAACACACCCCGCTCCGCCAGCGGCGGCAACAGCATCTCGGTGTTCAGCCCTGGCTGC
>JBDHHZ010000175.1:0-6353 GCA_039589115.1 Gemmatimonadota bacterium
GATCCGGGCGCGCAGTTCCCCGAGCTCGGGACGTTCCGGGTAGGGCGCGGCCGCGATGAGAACGAAGAGCGGTGTGCGCGCCAGGTCACGGAGCAGGGCACCCAGTGCCAGCAGCGATTCGCGGTCGATCCACTGAGCATCGTCCAGCATCATCAGCGCCGGCTGCCGGCCGGTTACCGCGCGGAGCACGTCGATCGCAGCGCGGCCCAACTCCGCCGGCGAATCGTGCTGCGCCTTCGGGCCGAGCCGTTCCGCCCAATCCGGTATGTGGGCGGCGAACGCGGTGAGCGCCGCACGCGGCGCTTCCTCCAGGCCGGGAGCGGACAACGGCGCCGCTCGTGCCACGGCTAGCACACCGCTCCACGCCTGATTCATATCGGCCTCGACGGCGCGCGACGTTGCCACCGCCGCGCCGTCCAAGCGCGCGCGCGCCAGCAACTCCTCAGCCAGTCGCGTCCTTCCAGTGCCCGGATCGCCCTCGATCAGGCCGAGCGCGGCGCGACCCTGGTCGCGGCACGCCGCCCAGGCTTCAAGCAACTGCCCCAGCTCTGCCTCGCGACCGAGCAAGGGCGCCCGCCGCGACACGCCGCCAGCCTCCCGGCCGGTCGCCGGCGTCTCAGGCAGCTTCCAGGTCCGTTCGCGTCTGACCCGCTCCGCCAGCTCCTGGATCTCTTCATCGGGCTCGATCCCGATCTCCGCTTCCAGGCGCGCTGCGAAGGCGTCGTAGAGCTCGAGGGCGCCTGCGCGGTCGCCGGAGATGGCCAGGCCCCGCATCGCCGCCTGCGCCGCCAGCTCCGCAGTCGGGTCGAGCGCCAGCGCACGCTGCGCCGCGGCTATCGCCTCGCGGACCTCACCTGCGTCGGTCAATCGCTCCGCCAGGTTCACCAGCGCCTCCACGCACCGCCCTCGCAACCCGACGCGCTCGGCATACAGCCAATCCTCGAACTCGGAGCAACCCGGTACGCTGAACCCCTCCATGAACTCGCCGGCGATGAGGGTCGAGGCGCCGCGCCAGTCTTCATCATCGACGAGGCCCTCCAATCGCTCGACATCGAGGTGCACGACATTCGGGGCGAGCTTGACCTGACCGCCTTCGCTCTCCAGCGCATCAGGACCGGCGAACTTCCGCACGACGCGCATCGCTTCGTTCAAAGAGTGCTTGGCCGACGACTCCGGCTTGTCGCCCCAGAGGAGGCCGACGAGATGATCCCGCGATCGGGTCCGCTTCGGCGAGCGGGCCAGGTAGAGGAGAAGCGCCAGGTTCTTGCGCCAGAGAAGCTCGCCCGACGCGGGGCCACCGTCCACGATGATCTCGACCGGGCCTAGAACTCGACAAGTGATCATGCTTCACTCCGCAACATCGCAGGCCCGCCTCGCCACTTGCGCCGCGGCGCGCAGCCGGGTGAACGCGGCGTCGGGCGCGTACCATAGCTCGACCACGCGTCCGAGGTGCGCGCAGGCAAGTTCATCTTCGCCCGCACGGATCGCCGCCATGCCCCGCAGATAGCGTCCATAGGTCGCGAACGCCCAATCGATCTCGCCGGCCTGCGCCGGCTCCTGGCCGGGAAAGCCGGCGATGTCCACCGCCTCGTACCACAAGTACTCTCGCTCAGCTTCGCGCGGGTCGCCCAGCTCTTCGTACCACGCGCCGCGCTTCAGATGCAGCAGAGCACGCAGGAACGGATCGGCGAGCGACGGGGCCGGTGACGGACCGCCGCGCAAAGGAACGCCGGACGCCTGAAACGCCAGCAGCGGCTCCGATACACTGAGGGCCTCCTCGAATCGGCCGCGCGCTGCTTCTCCCATCGCCCACGCGAATCTCGCGAGCTGACCGGCACCCATTTCCGGCGCAGTATCACCCAACCGCTCGCTCCAATGACTAGCCCTCAGCGTATCCCGGTCGGCGTACGCATCCATCGCCAGCGCCCACGCCGCCCGTTGGCCGAGCCCTTCGTCGTCAGCCAGCTCTTCGAGCGCTCGTCGCGCCCGCTCCAGACCCGCTTCATCTATGACTCCCGGCCCAAGCGCGACCCGGGGCAGCACTCGCCACTCCGCCGCCTGCAGCAGCGCCTCGCGGCTAGCGAAGAGAGCCGCCGCGGAGTCGAAGTGAGCCAGCGCTTGCACCGTGCGACCCAGCGCGAAAGCGCCAAGCCCCTGCGCCTCGTGCCCGCCGGCCTGGAGCTGATCGGGAGCCGCCGCATCCGCGGCGAGCAGCGCGCCGAGCGCCAGCTCGGCTTCCGGCACATCGAACGCACCTCCCAGCCGCGCCAAGACGATCAGCCACTGAGGGACGCCGAACTCCGGGTGGGTTAGGAGCAGGCCGCGACGTTCCACCGCGGCCTCCGGCTCGAAACGCTCGTAGGTAGCCTGCTCGAGCAGTTCCGGCGGGTAGCGCCAGCCCTCCTCCGGATCCGCGGCGATGGCGGGCAGGCTGCCCAGGGCGCGGCGCGCCTCGTCGCTTCGACCGAGGCGGATGTTCGCCCAGATCAGGTGGACGTAGCCCGACGCCCAGTACGGGTTCGCGGCCACCGCCTCCTCCAGCACGCTCGCCGCTTCCTCCAACGACTTGCCCCATAGCGGACCGCGGTTGAACAGCTCTTCTCCGTACAGGTAGGCGGCGAAGTCGTTCTGCGGGTACCGCTCGTGCGCCGCCCGGTACATCTCGAAGCGCCGCTCGCCGGCCGGCGCCAGCTGGGCTGCCATGAGCAGGCTATCCAGCGGACCGAGCGCTGCGCCGTAGCTATCGAGTATCTGCTGAAAGTCTCTGTCGTAGGGCCCCTGCCGGCCCAACCAACGCCAGGCATTGGCCAGACGCCACCATGCCAGAACGAACGTGCTGTCACGCGCGACGGCGGCTTCGTAGTAACCGACGGCGGGTTCCCAGGCGCCGCGCTCGAAGGCGTCCTCGCCGTTCAGAAACAGAGCCAGCGCGTCGACATCTCCGGTCAGACGGCCGAGCTCGGGCAGATCGTCTTCGAGGATGACCCTGAGGAGACGGACCGCTATAGAGTCACTCACTTCTTGAAGGTCGTAATCATCGAAGCTCATGCGCGGAGGCCCGGGAACGGCGTTCCCTCTGGCGTCGAACACGGCGAGCTGCACATCCACCGCATCACCTCGAGCGACCAGCGTGGCGCGCGCAACGTATCGCGCTCTAAGCTCCTCCGCCGCCCGTTGTGCTGGAGATTCTCTCCGTCCCGAAAGCGCCGCATCCCACCACGGGAACGAGACTCGAGTCGATACCAGCCTGACCTGTCGCACGCTCTCCAGCTTGTTCGAAACGAGTCGTGCCAATGCCCGGCCGTCGTGCGTGTCCTCCGGTATGACCTCCACCGGAAGGATCGCCAGGTCCCTGATGCCCGGCTCGCGCCGGAGCGCCAGGTAGCCGAGCCAGACGGCCAAGGTCACTAGCGCTACCGCGACGAGCGCGTACTTCCTGATCGCAGAGCCCCAGCCGACCGACCCCGGATGCAGGAGCGCATCCCGGAAGGCGGCCACATCCGCCCAGCGGTCCGCGGGCGACAGGACGAGCGCGCGGCTCAGGACCGGGACGAGAGGTCTGGGCACCGCCGACCAGTCGGCTCGGTCCGTCGGCGTCGCGATAGACCAGCGCTCCCCAGTCAGCGCTTCATACAAGAGCATCCCGGCGGCGTACATGTCGCTCTTGCGTGTCGCATCTCCCTCGACTTGTTCCGGCGCCATATAGGCCGGGGTCCCCACCCGGTGGCCCGCATCGGTCAGGCCCGGCGAGTCTTCGCTCGTCGGCTTGGAGACGCCGAAATCGCCGAGCAGCGCCCGATCGCCGACCAGGAAGATGTTGCTCGGCTTCACGTCCCGGTGGATGACGCCGCGCTCGTGAGCTGCCTGCAGCGCGCTCAGAAGATCGCCGCCCAGCTTCACCACCTCGTCCTGCGACAGGCTGCCGCGGGCGAGCCGCTGTTCCAGCGTCTCACCGTCGATGTAGTCCATCACATAGTAGAAGATGCCGTCGGAGTCGCCGGCGCTGTGGACGGGGACGACGTTCGGGTGGCTGATGCTGGCCAGGACGCGGGCTTCGCGGAGGAACCTCTCGGCGGCGGTTGCGGTGGCCAGTTCCGGTCGCAGGATCTTGATGGCGACGCGCCGCTGTAGGGTGAGGTCGCGGGCCAGAAAGACAGTGCCCATGCCGCCGGCGCCGAGCTCGCGCTCGACGTCGTACTGCCGGGCCAGAGCGGCCCGCAGGCGATCCAGCAGGGAGTGGGACATCAGTACCGCATGTGGTCGGGTAACCGACACGAGTGACCCGGCAACAGCCTACGCCATATGCCGCTTCCCGTCAACGATTTCACCCTCGCTGCCCGCTTGACTCCCGCTTGACCCGGCCCTCGCAGTATGCGGGCGACGATCACAGCCTGACCTATCACGAACACACAGGAGGTCAATCATGAATCGCCTACCCGCACTCATACTGCTGGCCGCCGCCCTGGTCGCCTGCGACGACGAACCTACCGGCACCGGCGGCCAGGCGGAGTTCACCGTGATGACGCGGAACATCTACGTCGGCGCTGATATCGACGTGCTGATGACCGCGCCGACGCCGAACGACATCCCCGTGCTCGCCGCCCAGGCCTGGGGCAGCGTGGTCGCCACCAACTTCGCCGAGCGCGCCGAAGCGCTGGCCGACGAGATCGAGGCGGCGAACCCGCACCTGATCGGCCTGCAGGAGGTCTCCCTGTTCCGCGCCCAATCGCCCGGCGACTACCTGATCGGCAACCCGCAGCCGGCCACCGCTGTGGTCCTCGACCACATCGATACGCTCCTGGATGCGCTGTCGGCCCGCGGCCTGGCCTACAGCGCGGTGGCGGTCTGTGAGGGGATGGACGTGGAGATCCCGATGGCGATCAGCCCAACGGAGTTCGACGACATGCGGCTGACCGACCACGAGGTGATCCTGGTTCGCTCGGATGTGCAGGTCGCCAACGTCCAGGCGGCGAACTTCACCGTCAACATGGAGATCCCGCTGGGCGGCGCCGGTGGCCCGGTCATCACCATCCTGCGCGGCTGGGCCTCGGTGGACGCGACGATCGACGGCGCGACCGTGCGCTTCGTCAGCACGCACCTGGAGCCGCCGGAGTACGCGCCCCAGGTACAGCTCGCACAGGCCGCCGAACTGAGGGTCATACACAGCGGAGCCGCTGTGCCGGTCATAGTCGTCGGCGACTTCAACTCCAACGCCGATGGCAGCACGACGACCACTTACGACGACTTCCTCGCCGCCGGGTACTCCGACACCTGGACCGCCGGCGGCAGCGGTGCCGGTCTGACTTGCTGTCACGACGACGACCTACAGAACGCGACCGCTGATCTGGTGAAGCGGATCGACTACATACTGTTTCGGGGCGATCTGGAGGTCGTGGGTGCTGATGTGATAGGAGACGATCCAGCTGAGCGTACGCCGTCGGGGCTGTGGCCCTCGGATCATGCCGGTGTAGTTGCTACACTGCGGTTTCAGTAGTCCAGTGTGCGGTCTGCGGTGTGCGGTATGCAGTGAGATCCGAGTGCATACCGCACACCGCATACTGCACACCGTCTACTGCTTCTTACGGAGTCTCCGCGGCTCGTCGCCTCCCCGTACGATCTGCTCTATCTCGCCGAGTAGCGTGTCGCTGCCCGCCTTGCTGCCACCGAAGAGACCATCCGCGTCGGCGCGCCGCGAAGCTCCGTACAGGTTGAGCCAAAGGTCCGCCCTCTCGCCGAACCGGAGTATGGCATAGAACAGACGCCCGCGCCGCTCGCCGCCGAAGAATATCTCGACCAGCGCTGCTGCGATGGACAGCGGTGCAAGAGTCAAGTCGATTAGCCCATCCATAGCGAGCTTGAGCTGGAATAGCCCCAGGTCGCGCATGATGACCCAGCGCGATGCTCCTTCATCGGGATGCGGAAGTCGATTTCTCTTCATGCCGGATGTTCCAGTTCGATACTAGATGATGAAGCGCGCCAGCTCGCGCCGCGCGCCACCTGACCTCTTGTCTCTGTGCTTGTGAGCCCGCACCACCAATACACCGCCGCCGGGAAGCGATGTCAAGTTCGGGAAGGCTGACCGCGAAAGGGCGAGCGCGGCGGGGCCACGAGCGGACTGTATCGTCCGGGAATTCTCGAACGTGATTCGGTGATTCAGGGTTTCGGGGGTTCGGGGAGGTTCAGACGCCTCAGAGGGCGTCCTCGCGAAGGCAGGTTCCTCCTACCGCGACAGGGAGGGTGCAGAGGGGGGCTCGAGCGGACATTTGGAGCGCCCCGGCCCGTGCAGCGTCTTGGCCCGAGCGCCGCGCGACATGAAGCGAGGCCCCCCTCTGTGCCCGACCGCTCACCGCGAC
>JBDHHZ010000176.1:0-7144 GCA_039589115.1 Gemmatimonadota bacterium
TATCGCCCAGGAAGTCGAAGACGAGGTTCACCCGGTCGCTGGTCCAGGCGGCGCCGGCGGCGAGGCTGTCGTCCGCGAAGCGACCCGCGACATATAGATAGGTCGTGTCCCAAACGAACTGGACCGCACCGCTCAGGTCCGCGTTCCCGTCGTAGAGCGCCGCCTCGGTGAGCAGGTAGCTGGACGAGTCGATGACGACGGCCGGCACCTCCTCCCATTCGTCCAGGACGCCGTCGATCTGCACGCCTGAGGCAAGTGCGGGCGCGACGGCGACGCGCGCCTGCACTGACGTCGCCGGCGGGCTCATCGCATTGGCGAGGGCGTAGAGCACGAAGGCGAAGACCAGGGCGGCCCTAGCGGACTTGCAGCGACACCACACGACGCTCGAATCTCCCTTCCAGCCCGATCACATAGATGCGATGGTCGCCGGGCGGCGCCTGGAAGCGAACCCGGTACAGGCCCGGCTCCTCTTCGGTCATCGACAACAGATCCGGCCCGAGCACGACAGCGAGCGGCAGAGCGGCGCCCTCGACGGCGCGGCCCATACGATCGCGTACCCGGGCCTCCAGCGTGATGACCGAGTCGGCGCTGGCCCCGATGCGCCGGGGCACCTCGATCCAGCCCCGCGGCTGCACGTAGATGGGGATCGCACCCTCGATGACTTCGACGCCGCCCGGCGCCGGCAGCTCGGCGCTGACGCGAATCGTATCGACGCCGGGCGCCATCACTTCATCCAGCACAACGCTGTAGCGGCCATCGGTCAGCTCGCGCAGCTCGAGCTCGCTCTCGCCGACCCGGGCGGTGACCCGGGCCTCCCGGGCGCCCACGTCCTGGCCGATGCGGATCGTGATGGCGAGGGGCGTCCCGATGCCGGCGACGCTCGACGGTGACGACGCGGGGCGCGAAGGCCAGCCCCGGCGCCTGGGCGATCAAGGTGAGCTCCTGCCGGCCCATCCCCAGCTCCGCTACATCGAACGCGAACAGGCCGGGCTCCGTTTCCTCCAGTTCCAGCGTATCGCCAGCAATTGTGGCGACTACGGCGCCGCCCTCGACGGCTGGTCCCTGCGCGTCGAAACGGGCTTCGCGCAGCCTTACCTGGAGTACGCCTTCGCTCTCCGGTGCGTCGACCTCCGCCTCGAAGGTCACGCTATCGGCTCCTTCAGTCGCGACGACGGAGCGGGCGTAGGCCACGAGCCGGGCCGGCGCCGCCAGATCACCGAGACCGATCGGAACGACCTCCAGCGATCCGCCACTCACGGCCACCGCGACCGGATCGGCTCCGCCGGGCAGCGCGACCCAGCCGGCGTGGTAGGTACCCTCGAACAGCGTGCTGCCATCGAAGTCGGTGTGCCGGTAGGTACGGCGCTCCAGAGCCGATTCCCGCGTTCCCGCGCGCGCCACGGGTGGCTGGCCACCGCCCGAGACCACCGGCAGGTAGACCTCGCCGTTGGCCCGGCTAAGGAAGACGCGCTCGTACAGCGGCCGCGTCCCGCGCCGGCGCTCGCCGGCATCGATGATGCTTCCGTAGTCGAGGCTCATCCACGCCTCTCGCGGCGTGCGCACCAGCATCCAGCCGTAGTAGACGAGCTGCATCGCCCACGGATAGGTCGCCCTGTTCGCCCGCTCCCGCTCGGCGTAGCTTATCATCTCGTCATCATCATAGTGCGGCAGAAAGGCGCCCGGCCGGTCGGCGAGCAGCGCCGGCATGTTGCGGCTCATCTCGTCGGAGTTGAGAAAGCCGTCCGGCATGCCGCTCATAGAGAACATGTCGTCGATGTTGTGAAGCACCTCGTGGATCATGATCTGCGAGATGCGGCCGGGATCCCAGGCGAAGACGCCGATGGAGTTGTAGCCGGCGTCGCCCAGGAAGTTACCGTCGGGTCCCACGGCGCCGCCGCCGTAGGCCAGTGCGGCGCCCTCGGGATTGGCGTTGTTCCAGGCGTAGAGGGCGATCACCTCGTCGAACTCGTAGTCGAGCATGCCGAGCCTCACGAGTTCGTCCTCGATGTCCTCGCGGGCCAGGTAGTAGCGGCCGGGTGCGACCTCGGAGACCTCGGCCAGCGCCAGCTCGCGATCGATCTGTAGCAGGGAGAGGCGGATGTCCACCGCGTCACCCGCCGCGGTGCGATAGAAGTCGACGAACTCGAAGACCTCCTCGTGGACGCGCTCGAGCTGCTCGCGGGTCAGAGTCTGCGAGAAGGAGCGGGTGTAGAGGACGACGAGCACATCGATGCGGCGCACCTGCTGTGCGAGCCCGACGGCGGGCGAAGTGGCGAGTAGCGTCGCGATGACGAGCGGGCAGCGTAGCAAAGCCCAGAACCGGTCCATAGCCCTGCTGGTGAAAGGGCGCGGGTTGAACTGACCGTCCAGGTCCGAGACTAGAGCGGCGCCGAAACGATGTCAACGACAGACCCCAGCGAAGCACGATCCAGCCTCGAGTTGGCCCGGGTGGCCTTCGAGGGCGCGTTCGAGGAGCGTCCCGAGTTCTTGAGCCGGGCGCCTGGCCGGGTGAACTTGATCGGCGGCCACGTCGATTACAACGACGGCATCGTGCTGCCCGTCGCGGTCGACCTGGAGATCGCCGTCGCCTTCCGGGCCCGCACCGACCGCCACGTGCGCGTCTTCGCCGGCGCGTTCGATGAGACGGTGGAGTTCGACATCGCCGACCTGTCGCCAGGCTCGCTGGACGGCTGGGCAGCCTACCCGGCCGGCATAGCCTGGGCAATTGCGCAAGCGGGCCTACCGGTGTCGGGCCTCGACGCCGCCGTGGTGGGAAACGTTCCCCTCGGCGGCGGCCTCTCCTCCTCGGCTGCGATCGAAGTCGCCTTCGCAGCGGCATTTCGCCAGGTCTCCGGGCTCGAGCTTCCCGAGCTCACTCTGGCCCAGATCGGACAGGCCGCCGAGAACCACTTCGTCCGCGTCCGCTGCGGGATCATGGACCAGGTAGCTGCCGCCTGCGCCACGCCCGGCAACGCCATGCTGCTCGACTGCCGCAACCTGGAGGTCCGGCACGTGCAGCTCCCCCTGGCGATGCGCATCGTCGTGCTCTGCACGGGAGTCGAGCGCGAGCTGCGCGACTCCGAATACAACGTACGGCGCAGCGAGTGCGAGGAGTCGGTGAGCCGGCTGAGTGCGATCGACAGCGAGATCAAGTCGCTGCGCGACGTGGCGCCGGAGCAGCTCCCTTCGTTGATCCGTCATCTGCCGCCGCCGCTCGACCGGCGGACCCGGCACGTGGTCGGCGAAATCGAGCGCGTCCAGCTAGGCGCCGCGGCATTGGAGCAAAACGAGACCGAGCGATTCGGCGAGCTGATGTTCGCGTCGCACCGCTCGCTGCGCGATGACTACCAGGTCAGCTCGGAAGAACTGGACACGCTGGTCGAACTGGCGCGGCAGGCGCCCGGCACGATCGGCGCGCGGCTAACCGGCGCCGGCTTCGGCGGCTGCACGGTGAACTTGGTCACCGCTATGTTGGTGGAAGATTTCCTGGAGCACGTGACGGAACACTACAACAAGCTCTACGGGCACGAGCCGGACGTGTTCGTCACCGACGCCGGGCGAGGTGTGACCGTCGAGAAGGTCGGCTGGTAGTCCGGGAATCGTCTAGGGGCAAAACCCCTCCGCGAATCCGCCTATAGTCTCCTCGGATAGCTCGCTCGCCCACCTGGCGAGCAGTTCCTTGTGGCTCGCCGTATGGAGCGCGTGCGATTCGTCCTTCTGGATCTCGACTCCGCCCGGAACGCATACCATCCAGGCACCCCAATCGCCGCCCTTCAACCGCCCAGCCTCGATGCTATAGAAGCGCCCGTCGGAGAGGAAACCCGATCGCAGTATCTCTACTTGCCCAGCCATTGCTGTACCCCTCGGACTTTCAGCGACGCCGGCCTCGGCCCGCGGAGCGATATCGACTACGCCCGTGTTACGGGCAGCCCCAGGGGCATGCGTCAGCGAGTGTATGGATATGGGCGCGGAGAGGCCGGCTGGACGCCACTTGAGGCCAGCGTGGACCGTTGGAGGCGCTAGAATACAACGGCTCGAGACTCCGGAGTGGCGGGTACTCCAGGGCCGAGCCTCTGCCCAACTATCAGTTATAGATTCTTGATATTACATCCCGGCCAGTTTCGCAAGATCCCCCGTCGAACCTGGAACCGATGCCCGCCTGAGTTCGTTCAAGAAGTGTCAATCGCCGGTTTTTGCAGCGGCACGGCCGATGCCCTATCTTGCGAGTCCAATGTCCGATTTCGCGGCCCGTTTCCGGGATGCCGTCAGCTCCGGTGACACCCTCGTGCAGGCCCCCGGCACCGGCGAGTCCGTGCAGGCGTTCGCCCGCTCGGTGGCCGCGGGGCTCAGCGACCGGCCGAAGTGGCTGCACTGCCGCTTCCTCTACGACTCCGAGGGCAGCCGGCTGTTCGAGGAGATCACCGAACAGCCCGAGTACTATCCCACTCGCACCGAAGCGGAGATCCTGGCGAAGCACGCCTGCGAACTGCCGGAGATCACCGGCCCGGTCACGCTGGTCGAGCTGGGCTCCGGGTACTCCGTGAAGACGCAGTACCTGCTCTCCGCCTACTCGCGAGGCGGCGCGCAAGTGCGGTATGTCCCGGTGGACGTCAGCGACAGCGCCCTTCAGGTGGCCAGCCGCTCCATCTCCGAGCACTTCCCGGACGTCCAGTTCACCGGAGTGAACGGGACGTATGGGAGCGCAATGCCCATCCTGCGCCGGCTATCGCCGCAGATGGTGGTTTTCCTCGGCAGCACTATCGGCAACTTGAATCCGGCGGAGACGATGGCGTTTTGGCGCGGCGTCGCCGACCATCTGCCGGCCGGCGACTTCTTCCTGCTGGGAGTCGACCTGGTGAAAGACGCCGCTACGCTGGAAGCGGCGTACAACGATGCCGCCGGCGTGACCGCGCGGTTCACGAACAACTACTTCGCGCGCATCAACCGTGAGCTGGGTGCCGAGCTCGAGCTCGATCAGATAGAGCACGTGGCGTCGTGGAACCCCGAGCTGGAACGAATGGAAATCTTTGGGCTCTTCCACACCGACCAGCAGCTCTATGTCGAGCCGCTCGATCAGACGTTCGAGATCTCCGCCGGCGAGCGCATCATGATCGAGATAAGCCGCAAGTTCCGCCTGCCGAATCTGAAGAGACAGCTCGCCACTTTGGGCTTCGATGTGGCGCGCGTCTTCACTGACGACAACGAGTGGTTCGCGCTGCTGCTGCTCGAGCGAATCGACGATGCGCCGATCCGCGCCTCGTTACGATCTAGCCTTCAGTAATCGATGCACAAAGCCGCCGTGGGCCGCCGTGAGGCGGCGACGAGCACTCGTGTCGAAGAGAGAGACGGCCTTTGCGGCATCTGTCCCGCCGGCTGCTGGGTGACGGTCACGCTAGAGGACGGACAGCTGAAGGGCGTGCGGCCGCAGGACCACCCGCTGGGCATGATCTGCACGAACGGCGCCCACTCGCCGGAGATCGTGCACGACCCCGATCGTCTCCGCTTCCCGCTACGACGCATCGGGCCCAAGGGGACCTACGAATTCGAACGCATCTCCTGGGACGACGCGTTCGAGATCATCGTCGAGAAGCTGGGGAGCATCAAAACCGAGCACGGGCCGGAGGCGACGGCCATCTACACGGGGCGTGGCAGCTTCGAGCTGGCGCTCTGCGATGTGTTCCAGCCCGCCGGTGTGGCGATATCGTCGGCCTCCAGCGTGCTGTTCCCGTTCGGTTCGCCCAACACCCTGGGCGTCGGCGCGCTCTGCTATGTCTCATTCGCGATGATCGCACCGCACGTGACCTTCGGTGAGTACTACCACACCATGGATCACGACATCGAGAACGCGGAGCTGATCGTCATCTGGGGTGCCAACCCGGCCACCGACTCGCCGCCGCTGGCGCACGAGCAGATCAAGCGGGCGGTGCTGCGCGGCGCCGAAGTCATCTGTGTCGACCCACAGCGCAACCACACAGCGCGCGAAGTGGGGGCCGAGTGGATACCGGTCAGGCCCGGCACCGACGGCGCGCTGGCGCTCGGCATGATCAACGCGCTCATAGAAGAAGAGCTGTTCGACGAAGATTTCGTGAAGAACTGGACGGTCGGCTTCGAGGAGCTGGCGACTTACGTCCAGCACTTCCGGCCCGAGGTCGTAGAAGAGATCACAGGGGTGCCTGCCCAGACCGTGGTGGACCTGGCACGTCGGATCGCCCGGGCGCGCGGCGCCTGCCCGATCATGTACACGGGGCTCGAGTACTCCGACAGCGGCGTGCAGGCGATCCGAGCCGTTTTCACGCTCTGGGCGTTGGCCGGCCAACTCGATGCGCCCGGCGGCCTGGCCATCCGCATGCGGGAGAACACCTTTCCGATCAACCGGGGCGGCCTGATCCCCAACCCGGACCCGAAGAAGGCGTTGGGCCGCGATCGCTTCCCCGTCTACAGCTTGTACCGCGGCGAGTCGCACGCCATAGCGCTGGCCGACTCGGTGCTGAATGGCGAGCCCTACGAGATCCGATCGCTGATCATCCTGGGCGGCTCGATCATCACCGCCTGGCCGAACCCGCAGATCTGGCGCGCCACGCTGGACGCGCTGGACTTCGTCGTCAGCATCAACCGTCACCACACGGCGGACTCGGCTTACGCCGACATCGTGCTGCCGGCGACGACCGGGTACGAGATCACCTCGTACATGGCCTACGGCCCGATCTTCAAGATCCGCGAGAAGCTGATCGAGCCTGTAGGCGCGGCGCGGAACGACTTCCTGATCCTGGCAGAGTTGGCGGACCGGCTCGGATACGGCGACCTGTACCCGCAGACGGAAGAGGAGCTGCTGCGCTACGTGCTGGACGGCTCCGGCTTCACGCTGGAGGATGTGAGGGCGGCGGGCGGAGAGGTGCAGATCCCTACCGTGATGATGGGCTACAAGAAGTGGGAGAAGGGGACTCTGCGCGAGGATGGCGCGCCGGGCTTCCGGACGCCGTCGGGCAAGTTCGAGATTGCCTCCAGCGTCCTGGAAGAGCACGGATACGACGCGCTCCCCGTATACACCGAGCCACAGGAGGGCCCGCTGGCGCAGCCGGCGCTGGCCGAGCGCTACCCCCTCGTCTTCAACTCAGGGACACGTATCTTCGCCGACTTCCGTTCC
>JBDHHZ010000177.1:0-6286 GCA_039589115.1 Gemmatimonadota bacterium
AGACGAGGTGTGGAGACGCGGACCGGCTGGATCACCGAAATCGGCTCCGACCCGACGTTCGAGCACCTGCGACGATACCCTGAATTCCAGGAACTCCTCGCCCGACTGAACTTGCACTGAGCGATGTGCCAGCATATGCCCTCCTCTCATCCGATTCCTGCAGCAGCGGAAGTTCGTCCAGTAGGCGGTCGTGTTCCAGCGAATAGACGGTGGATTTACTTGGAGGGAGTAGGCAGCGGTCGATGAATCTGCGGGTGTTCTTCTTGGAGCTCAAACGCCGCCGCGTCTACCGCGTCGCCGGCGTCTATGCTTTTATCGCCTTCGTGATCTGGCAGGCGGCGGAGATCGCCTTCCCGGCTCTCAACCTGCCGCCCTGGACGCTCACCTTCGTCGTCGTTCTGACCCTCATGGGTTTCCCGATCGCGCTCGTTCTCGCCTGGGCGTTCGATATCACGCCGGAAGGTGTGAAGCGCACGGCACCGGGTGCGGGAGCGGCGCCGCTCTCGACTCGACGTGGTGGAGCTGTCGTGGCGGCTGTGGGCCTTGCGGTCGTGGCGCTGGTCGTCGCGGCTGGCTGGCTCCTGCTGCGGGAAGAAGGCGGTGCCTCCGCCGACAGGACGATGCTCGTGGTGCTGCCGCTGGAGAATCTGGGGGCTGCGGACGACGAGTACTTCGCTGACGGCGTGTCCGAGGAGATACACTCCAAGCTCAGCGCCGTCAGTGCCCTCGGAGTCATCGGGCGAACCAGTGCCCGCCAATACAAGAACTCCGACAAGACGGTTGCAGAGGTCGGCGACGAGCTCGGCGTCGACTATATCGTGGATGGCGCCGTCCGCCTGCAACACCAGCAGGGCGGCCGCGCGGTTCGTGTCAACACCGAGCTGATCCGAGTGTCGGATTCGAGGAGCATCTGGTCCAACACTTACGAGGCGTTGCTGGAAGACATCTTTCAAGTTCAAACCGACATCGCGCTTCGCGTCGCTGAGGCGCTGGAGGTCACACTCCTCGAGCCCGAGCGCAGGTCGTTGGCGGTTCGTCCCACCGAGAACCTTCAGGCCTACGACTACTACCTGTTGGGTCGCGACTACTTGGGTCAATGGCAGCTGGGAGCCATCGAGCAGGCTATCCAGCACTTCCAAAGCGCGGTTGAAGCCGATTCCAACTACGCCCAGGGCTACGCGGGCCTGGCCTACGCCTATTCCGTTCTGGGCGGCTTCGGGGGCGTTCATCCGAACGACTCGTGGCCCTATGCGAGGGCGGCGGCAGAGAAGGCCCTGGCGCTGGACGAGCGACTGGCGGAGGCCCACACCGCTCTGGCACTCGAGGCGATGTCGCATCGCTACGACTGGCGGGCGGCCAGGGAAGGGCTCGAGCGAGCCCTCGAGCTCAACCCGAGCTCGGTTGACGCTCTGGTATGGTTGGGGCCGCTCGAGAGCGGGATATGGGGACGGTTCGATCGTGCGCTGGAGCACTTGGCGCGTGCTGAGCGATTGGACCCGCGCTCCCGAGACGTCAGCTACAACATCGGGTGGCCGCTGCTCTGGGCTGGACGGCAGGAGGAGGCCGTGGCAGCGTTTCAGAGCCTAGTGGCGTTGGAGCCGGAGTACTACGGGGGCCACGAGGGTCTCGCAATAGCTCGCGCGGCGCAGGGCAGGTACGAGGAAGCGCTCGCCTCAGCGCGAACCACGGTGGCTGTGGGCGATCCCCACTTTGATCCGGCGATCGGTCTCCTCGGGTATCTCTATGGCCGATTGGGACGGAGAGCTGACGCCTTGAGGCAGCTCGAGCGACTCGACGAGCTGGCCGCGCGCGGGAGATACGTATCGCCCGTGTCCCGAGCGCACGTCTACGCCGGGCTCGATGAGGTAGACGAAGCGTTCGCATGGCTGGAGAGAGGCTACGAAGAGCGAACGCACTGGCTCATCTGGCTAGGCAGGGAGCCGTACGATTGGGACAACCTGACGTCCGACCCGCGCTTTCACGACCTGGTCCGCCGTATGAACTTCCCGCGTCTGACCGTCGAAGCGAGATGAGAGGCCGCTGGCTGCCCCATCCCTCAGCCTGTAACTTGCATCGACCCAACCAACACGCTGACCGAATCCAACACTGGAGGCTTACGATGCGCCGTCTACTCTCCGCCGGCGCGGTGCTTCTATTGCTAGCTGCGCCGCTCGAGGCACAGGTCGATCCCGAGCTGCTGGCCGGAATGGCGGCCCGCTCCATCGGGCCCGCCGGGATGAGCGGCCGGATAGCCGATATCGATGCGCTGGTCTCGAATCCCGACATCATCTACGTGGGCACCGCCACCGGCGGCGTCTGGAAGTCGGTGAACGGCGGGCTCAACTTCGAGCCGATCTTCGACGACCAGCCGGTCCACGCCATTGGCGCCGTGACGGTGTTCCAGGCGAGCCCCGACATCGTCTGGGTCGGCACGGGCGAAGGGAATCCCCGCAACAGCGTTTCTGGCGGCGGTAACGGGATCTACAAATCGATGGATGGTGGCCGCACTTGGCAGCACCTGGGCCTCGATGCGACCGAGCGCATCCACCGGATCTTCCTTCACCCGACGAATCCCGAGATCGCCTATGTCGGCGCGATGGGCCAGGAGTGGGGCGAGAATCCGGAGCGTGGCGTCTTCCTGACGGAGGACGGCGGGGGTACCTGGCAGAAGATCCTCTATGTGAACGAGCGAACGGGCGTCGGTGACATGGAGATGGACCCGACGAACCCGAACAAGCTGATTGTCGCCATGTGGGACTACCGGCGCTGGCCCTGGTTCTTCCGTTCGGGCGGTCCCGGCTCCGGCCTCTACGTAACAGTGGACGGCGGCCGCAACTGGAAGAAACTGACGCCGGAAGACGGCATCCCGGAGGGCGAACTGGGCCGCATCGGATTGGCGATCGCGCCCTCGGACCCGAACATCGTCTACGCGTTGATCGAGGCGAAAGAGAACGCGCTCTACAAGTCGGAGGACGGCGGCTACACGTGGAGGAAGATCAACGACGAGGCGAACATCGGGAATCGTCCGTTCTACTATTATGACCTGCGGGTCGATCCGCAGGACCCGAACCGCATCTACAGCCTCTATTCGAGGGTGAGCCTCTCGACCGACGGCGGTGAGAGTTTCTCGATACTCGTCCGCTCCGGCGTCCACTCCGACCATCACGCGATGTGGATCGATCCGAACAACCCGTCATTGATCTACGAGGGCAACGACGGCGGTGTATACATCAGCCGCGACCGGGGCGCGACCTGGCGGTTCGTCTCCAACCTACCGCTGGCGCAGTACTACCACATCAACGTGGACATGGAGACGCCGTACAACGTACTCGGCGGCATGCAGGACAACGGATCGTGGCGTGGGCCGAGCAACGTTCTGGACTTCGGCGGCATCCGCAACCACCACTGGACTCGCGTCGGCGGCGGCGATGGGTTTGCCACGCTGGCCGATCCGAGCGACCCCAACATCGGGTACGCGATGAGCCAGCAGGGCTATATCAAGCGCTGGAACCTGAGCACCGGCGAGTTCAAGGACATTCGACCCGCCGGCCCGGAACCGTTCGAGCTGCGCTTCAACTGGAACGCGGCCATCGCCATCGATCCCTTCGACGGCAACACGATCTACTACGGTAGCCAGTACGTCCATATGTCGGGTGACCGGGGCGATTCGTGGACGACCATCAGCCCCGACCTGACGACGAACAACCCGGATTGGCAGCGGCAGGGTGAGAGCGGTGGACTGACGTATGACGTGACCGGCGCCGAGAACTTCACGTCGATCATCACGATCGCGCCGAGCGTGGTGGAGCAGGGTATGATCTGGGTGGGAACCGATGACGGGCGCGTGCATGTCACCCGCGACGGCGGCGCTACGTGGCAGAGCGTCGAGGACAGGGTCAGGGGCGTACCGGACAACACCTGGGTGCCGCACATCGAGCCGTCGAAATACGATGCTGGCACGGCCTACGTGGTCTTCGACAACCACAGGCGCTCCGACTGGACGCCATACGTCTACGTGACGGACAACTACGGCCGCAACTGGCGGAGCCTGGCCAGCGACGATCTCTGGGGGTATGCCCTGGCGATCGAGCAGGACCCGATCAAAGAGGACCTGCTGTTCCTGGGGACCGAGTTCGGGCTATACGTGAGCCTCGATGGCGGCGCGGACTGGATGAAGTGGACGCACGGGTTCCCCACGGCATCTGCGATGGCGTTGGTCGTGCACCCGCGCGAACACGACCTGGTGATCGGGACGCACGGACGCTCGGCCTACATCATCGATGACATCCGTCCTCTGAGGAGCATCTCGGCGGCGACGATGGCGGAGCCGGTCCACCTGTTCGAGATCGCAGACGCGGTCCAGTTGCAGGGGAGCCCGCGGGCCGGTGAGGGCTCGCCGGGGCACGGCGAGTTCAGAGGTGAGACCCGTCCGTACGGCGCGCTGATCACCTACTCGTTGAACGCAGAGGGCCTGCCGCACCCCAACGATGAGATCGAGCGGGAGCGTAAGGCGGCGGAGCGGCAGTCTCAAGCGGTCGAGGAGGGCGGAGAGGACGGGGGTGAGCGCGAGCCGCAGGTGACCATAGAGATCAGCGATGCCGCTGGCGAGGTCATCCGTACCTTCCGAGGTCCGGCGAAGCTGGGCGTGAACCGGGCCGCCTGGAATCTGCGCCGCGACGGCTTCGAGCGGTCGCAGACCGGCGGACCGCCGTCACCGTTCCAGCCCAGCGGGCCGGGAGTGCTGCCCGGCACGTACGGCGTCAACATCAAGTACGGCGACCACGAAGCGAGCGGCTCGGTGACGGTGCTCCCCGATCCCCGCTCCAACATCCCGATGGCGGAGCGAGAGGTGAAGTACGCGGCGATCATGCACGCTGGTGCCGTTCAGGAGGTGAGCACAGAGGCGATCAATCGCATCCGCGATACGCGCGCCGAGGTCGACGCCGTCCTCGAGATAGTCCCCAAAGGTGAGGAGGGGGAAGGGAATCCCAACAGGGAGCTGACGGCTGCCGCTCGCAACCTCAAGAAGGCGCTGGACGATCTGGAAGCTTTGTTCTGGGACCCGCCGGGCAGCACGAAGGGCATCGTGCGAAGTGACAAGCCGCAGCGGCGGATCGGATACGCGATGGGTGCGTTGAGCTCGACGTGGGACGCGCCGACGCCCGCCCAGGAGGCCTACTTGCAGGCGGCCGAGGCACAGCTCGAGGAGGCCCTCATGGAGCTCAACCGGGTCTTTGCCGAGGATGTGGCTGGGTTCCGGCAGCAGGTCGAGGAGGCCGGTTTCGAGTTCCTCGAGCCTAAGGAGTCGCTGGAGGTGCCCAGCGCGGGGAGCTAGGGAGCGCTAGTTGAGTAATTGAGTAGTTGAGCAAGGGAGACTGCGAGGTACGAGTTGAACCCGCCACCCGGTCAACTCAAAACTCGCAGTCTCCCTTGCTGAATTACTCCCTTATTCTATTACCGGATTCCGGTGGCCGCGCCGAGCCGGATCATGAACCCGGCGCTGGCGATCCACTGCTCCCCGCCACCGATCTCGTACTTCAGCTCGAAGAACGGAACGAGCTTGCCCGGGTCGTAACGCAGGCCCCCCAGGACGTTGGCTCCGACCCTCGTCCTGGATTGCTCTTGGTCCAGGGGATCGATCCACTTGGTGTGAGCTATGTTGAGCCCGGCGCCGAAATAGGCTGTTAGCACCGTCGCTACCGCCGGTGTCGTCACCAGGTTGCCGTTGAGTTCCCAGTAATCACCATCTTCGGGCCAGAAGTAGTCGAAGGTCACATGCAGCTCGACCGGCGCGAAGTCTCCCATCGGCAGCTCGACCAGCGCCCGGGCACCGGCACCGTTATCGAAGTCCTGGGACCACTCGAGCTGGGCACCCAGCGCCAGCTGGGCGTGCAAGGCCCCTGGGGCGAAGACGTAGGCCGCCAGGCAGACTGCGAGGATCACTCTCCTCATCTGGCCCTCCTCATGCGGGACTGCGGGCGCGGTTTCAGTCCGGTGTCACCGGCGTCAGCCCCGGACCAATGTTGAGCATCAGGCCTATCGTGGCGACGAACTGCTTGCTGCCACCGGCTTCCCACCGCACCTCTCCGAACGGCGCGAGCGAGCCCGTCTTGTACTTCAAGCCGCCGACGAAGTTGACGCCGAATTCAGTCTCATGCCTGCTGATGGTTACAGGACCCGCCTCACCATCGATCGTTTCCTTGATGTCCGTGTTTGCCACGTTCAAGCCGAGTCCGACGTAGGGACTCAGGCCGCCTGGCTCGGGGAGGTGGGCCGTTATGTTACC
>JBDHHZ010000178.1:0-6232 GCA_039589115.1 Gemmatimonadota bacterium
CGTCACCTCTGTAGGCAGCGCCTTCGGACCGCCCCTGACGGGCCTAGGAACCGCAGGGAACGTCGAGTTGGAAGGACGCCCGGCACCCGACCCGTCCGAGAGGACCTTCGCGAACGTGCACCCCGTCACACCAGGGTTTTTCAGGACGCTGGGGCTGTCTCTGCTGCGCGGTCGTGGCATCGAAGCCGCGGATCGCGAGGACGCCATCCCGATCGCTGTGGTTAACGAGGCGTTCGTCAGGGAGAATTTCCCGCAGCAGGAAGTCCTGGGCGCACGCTTCAAGGTAGCGGTGGCCTTCGGGTTCGGTAGGAACTGGACGGTCGTGGGCGTGGTTCGCGATGTACGTCGATACCCGGGCGCGGAGCCGCAACCCGAGGTGTACGTACCGCTTGCCCAGGCCGGAGCGGATCATCCTTACCAGATCCGGGACGTGCGCCGGTTCCTCGCTCGCATGACCGTGCACGCGCGTGGACCGGCCGACGCGGCCAGCCTCTTTCCCGGAATCCGGGCACAGCTCGCGGCCATCGATCCCAACGTCATACCCCAGACGGTCGAGACCGTGAACGATGCGATCCGCCACGCTGCGGCACCGACTCGTCATTACCTGACGCTGATGGGCCTCTTCGCTTTCCTGGCCGTCGCGCTCGCCTCAGTAGGTCTGTACGGGGTCGTAGCCTATCTCGTCTCCCGGCGCACCCGAGAAATCGGCATCCGCATGGCCTTCGGCGCGGGGACACCCCAGATCGCCGCGACCTTCCTCCGCCAAGGGATCGTGCCCGCGGCGTGGGGCATCATCTTGGGTCTGGCGGGCGCAGTTCTCGGCGGCAAGGTGATCAGCTCTCTCCTCTTCAACGTCGCACCGACCGACCTTTGGGTCTACATCGGGGTCGCCCTTCTGACCCTGGCCGTCTCGGCAACGGCGATCCTGCTGCCAGCCCTTCGGGCGACTCGGGTGGATCCGGTGGAGGCGCTGCGGGCGGAGTAGCGAACGGCATGCGCCTCCATGGCGAGCCAGCGGCGCTCGGAAACATCCGCGTGAAGAGCTCCCAACAGGCTGACTCGCTCAATCGTATTCTCGCATCACCTCCTTGACCGTCCATTATTGTCGCCGCGATCTCCAGCTATTCGATGCGAACAGCGCCCTCTCCGGGAAAGACCGCGACCAGATGGAGCTTCCCTCCAAGCGCCTCCACAACCTCGCGCAGTGTGCTCACCAACATGTCTCGCCGGCGCTCGAGCCTCGAGATGTTAGACTGGGCAACTTCCAGACGCGCAGCCAGTTCCTCCTGTGTGACCCGGCGGGCCTTGCGCAGCTCGGTCAGGTCCATCGCGACCAACAAGGCCAGCGCTCGCGCCTCGTTTCGCGCGCGGCGCTCTGGCGACATCCTCGCACGGAGCTCGCTGAGCTTACGGGCCATCTATCAAGCCCTCCTCTCGCAACTCGTCCAGGTGCTCGTCGTAGAGTCGATCAGCCAGCGGAACGAATTCTTCGTACCATCGATCGCTTCCGGTCTTCCTACCGCCGATTAGCAGGAGCCCAGTTCGACGCGGGTCAAACGCGTACAAGACCCGATACGGCTCACCCTGGTGCTGAATTCGCAGCTCCCGCATGTGCCCATGCCGCGAGCTAACCACATCAGAGCTGTAGGGATATCCCAGATGGGGCCCCCGCTCCTCGAGGATTCGCACGACAACGTCTACCGCGTCCTGCTCCACTTCGCTGAGGCCAGCCCACCACACACCGAACTCGTCGGTATACTCGACTTCCCAGCCCATGCCAGTATAACCTTGATAGCATATGCGGTCAAGAGCATATATCGTGAAACACTTCCCTCCACCCGGTGGCCTCGATTTCCCCGTACAGGCAGCCTGGCGGCCTCGAACACATCACGAGGACCGATCTAGTACGTGGCTCTCATCAAAGGCTCAACTTCTGGGACGACTGTCTGATGGGCGCATCGAACCTTGGCTGCCGACCGGTTCATCCCTATTCTGGTTCGGTAGTCCCTCACTCCAAGGAGCCGCAAATGAGACGATCGTTATGCACCGGCCTTCTCGTCGCGACCGTCGCCGCGCTTCTCGGTTGCGGTGGAACGAAGGTCATGGTCCCGCCCAGAATCGATCTCCAGCAGCACGAGATCCTGGCGATCATCGAGTTCGCCTCATCGAACGAAGGCAAGCTGGGCGAGCTAGCCAGCGCGCGGTTCATGGAAGAGGCGCGGCTCGATCAGGGTCTGGTGCGAATCGTCGAGCTGGGGCCCGAGGACGAGGCGCTACGGCAGGTAGGTAAAGACCGGCTGGACCGCTCCGCCTATATGGCGCTGGGAGAGGAGCACGACGTCGCCACGATCTTCACCGGCGAGCTGGAGGTGTCGGACATCCGGCCGGCCATCTCCGTGAGCGGCGACCTCAGGAATCTGGGCGCGGCGGCCGACGTGGACGCGACTCTGACCGTGCAGATGATCGAGACGGCGAGCGGCGCATCGCTCTGGAACCGCTCGGCCAGCGTGACCAAGCGCGTCGGTTCCGTCAGCGTGCTGGGCGGTCGGGACTTCGTATTCGATGCGGAAGACCCGGAGAAGGCCTACGGCGAGCTGGTGGACGCCCTGGTCGGGCTGGTGACGGCGGACTTCAAGGTCAGCTGGGTACGCCAGTAGTCAGTATTCCGCCACCCGCACATCCGTCGACCCGAAGTCGTCCCCGATGAACAGCAACGGCTCGTCCAGTGCACGGGCCAATGCGTAGGCGAAGGAATCACCGAAGTTGAGTCCGGCGGCGTGACGCCCTTTGCCAAAGCGACGGTAGGCTGCCCGGGCGAATTCGGCGTGCTCTTCGGTGACTGGGATGATCTCCACATGCGAACGCTGAACGAACAGGTCCAGCTCCCGCTCTCCGTGGTCGCCGTACCGCGCCTGCAGGACGATCCCGGCTTCGACCAGGGTGGCGGCCGACATCCGCTTGACGTCCGCATCCTCGAGAGCGGCCACGAGACGCGGCGCGCTCTTCTCACTCTGCAGCACGGCGATGACGGCGGAAGTGTCCACTATCATGAGTCAGCCGGGCACGCCCTGCTCGTCATAGCCGAGGATCTCGTCGTCGCTCCGCTCGTCGAGGCGCGGCAGCCGGGCGATCCGCTCCTGCATTCGGGCGATCTCATCGCCGAGGCTGGCCGCACGGCGACGCCCTAGAACCCGCTCCAGCCGCTCACGCAGGGCCCGGATGACCGCCTCGGTCAGGCTCTCGCCGGTGGCCTCGGCGAGCTGGCGGGCCAGGCGGTCGGCCTCCTCGTTCTTGATGCTGAGGGTCATAGAATCACCCCAAGTTGGAACCTTATTCCAAATTAGGTTGATTCTGCCCAAATGCAACCCTCCCCCGGCTCTGCCAGCAGGACTCGCGCCCATCGTAAAGGCCTTCGATCAACGGATCCTCAAGCGCGGCTTAGGATCTTCTGGATATGGAGGCGGGCTCACATGAGCTGGGCCAGGTCGGGATACCTGCGGACGAGCTCTTTCGCCTCGGGGCTCTCGGCGTCCAGCAGCTGGAAGTCGGCGAACTCGAAGCCGGGCGCCACATCACAGCTGACCAGCGTGTACGCTCCGATGCTGCGCGCCGCCTGCCAGGCGCCCGCCGGGACGGCAGCCACCGGCTGCGTCCCCTCGGCCACCGGACCGAGCACAACCCTCTCCACTGGCCCTTCCGGATCGGTGAACCGGAACAGCTCCAGCGGTTCGCCCTCGATGAAATGCCATACCTCGTCGGAGCGCAGACGGTGCCATCGGCTCCGGTCACCAGCGGCGAGCAGGAAGTAGATGGAGGTGACGGCAGTTCGTGAGTCGCGGCCGTCGCCCGGCTGGACCGCCGCCGGAGTGCGTACGACTTCGCGGTAGTGTCCGCCTTCGGGGTGCGGCTGTAACTGCAGCTGCTCGATCAGCTGCGTTACCCGATCTCTAGCGATCATCGATGTTGTCTCGGTTGTGCAAACGCCAAGCCCGGAGGGTGATCACTCCGGGCTCTTTCCGTGACGGAATCTTTGCGAAGCAGGTATTGCATCCTAAGCTCGCCCATCGCCTGGCGTCAATGGGAACGAGCGGCCGGCGGGCTATTGGCGCTCGGCGGCCTCCATCGCTTTCGACTTCGCCTTGCTGCCGGTGGAGGACGGCGGTGGAGCGGGCTCGTAGTCGACGATCAGGACTCCCGGTTCGGGCACCGCGCGCGGTCGTGCCAGTCGCACGTCGTCGTCGGTGCGCAGGCGTTTGTCGGCACCCCGCGATCCTACCACGAAGGAGTCGGCATAGACCTCGATGTAATAAGGGGAACCCCACGAGTCCGTGCCGTCTCGATCGCGTTGCGTCAGCCAAAACTCGAGGGAGCCGGCCTGCGGATAGGCGCCGCTCGCCCTCGCCGTACTCGCGAGGAGGACGGCGATCTGTTCCAGCTGCCGCATGGTGGAGCGCTCTCCACCGGCGCTACTGACGGAGCTGACCCATCCCATCACCCGCTCGCGGTTGGCGGGCGCCATCATCAAGATGACGGCGAGGACGACGACTGCCACGAAGATCATCTTCTTCACGTTCCCCTCCCAGGGTCAGCGCACGATGACGCGGTCGCTGGCGCCGCGGCCGAACGTCTCCGGGTGATACATCTCTTCCGCCTTGGGCGGTGGCACGACGAACGTACCCGGCGTCGTCGCTCGCGCGAGATACGAGTAGTCGTAGGCGCCGCCGTACAGCAGGCTGGCGAAGACCTCGACCCGTTCGTCCCGCATGTTCTGGTGCTCGTACCAGCGCCACCACCAGTACCACGGGGTCAGGCCATACGAGCTGCGCGGGTCGTAATAGTCGTCGTCACCCGGGGTTTCCTGCGTTTCCATCCCGGCCAGCGCCGGGTTGAGCGACTCGAGACCGGCTGGTAGCGGATCGACCAGCGCCACGTGGTAGCGTCGCGCCGCCGCCGCCATCGATAGCTTCACCCGCACACGGGCGCCGGCCTTGATCACCCAGGTCCCATCATCCTCACGAACCACATCCGACGGATCGTCGATCGCCTCGTAGATGCGCTCGACGGCGAAGCCGTGGTCCGCCGGATCCAGCTTCAGGTCTTCCGGCGCGTAGCGCATCCCGATCCGGTAGTAGAGCCGGCCGGGGCCCTCCTTACTCATCAACAGGTCGGCGGTCCCGACGCGATCAGCCACGAAGCTCATCGGGATGTCGAGCTGGCCGCGCTCGGTGGTACGCCCCTCGAAGCGATGATCGCCGGCGTAGTCTTCACCCAGCCAGACGCGCGCGATGAAGTCGGGAGTCGTGCTCTCGTACGTGTTGAAGTAGCGGTCGAGCGCCAGGAGCACGAAGGCGTTCTCCTGCGTGTTCGACCAGCGACCGCGCACGCGATGACCCAGTAGCCCGCGCACCAGCTTCGGGATAAGGTCGCTGTCCGGCTGATCGCCGATCATCGCTTCCAGTATCACCGCGTCGGCGCGGCGCGACGAGTGGAGAATCAGATAGTTCCCGTCATCGCCGTAACCCGTGGTGAACTGCGCTGTGGCCGCCGTCTCGTTCACCCGGTTGCCCAGGTAGCGACGGATCTCGGCGACCTGAGCCACATTGGCGCGATCGCCGGACAGCACCGCGAGCAGCCAGCCGATCGACTCCAGCGACAGCTCGTCCAGTCCGGCCTGCGCGATCAGCGCGTTCGCCTCGTCCGGATCGCTGTCGTCCATCAGATGCCTGACGTACAGAGCGTAGGCCTTGAGCGCCCGGCGCACGCTCTCCGGATAGTTGCTGGGGATATGGCTCTCGATACGCTGGAGGTAGCGGCTGACGTTCGCCAGCATCATCTCCGGCACCTCGAAGTCCTTCGCCCGCGCACGCACCAGCGCGTGCGCCGCGTGAATGCTCACGTAAGGCCACGAGTCATCGCCGCGCCGCCAGAAGCCGAACCCGCCGTCGCTGTTCTGCAGCGCCTCCAGCCGTTTGATGTCGCGAGCGACCGCGGCCACCATCTCTTCCGGCTCCGGCAGCCCTTCAGCCTCGAACGCCGTCAACACATCACGCAGCGCCGCCACGGCGACTATGCGGGAGGCGAGCTGCTCGGCACACTCGTACGGGTAGGCCTCTAGATATAGAAGCGCATCGGTGAGCGCCTGGAGCGCGGTGGCTGACGTCGTGATCTCCAGGCCGCCGAACGCATCTATCACACCGTCCGGCGCCGCCACCGGAATCGATGCCGCACCTTC
>JBDHHZ010000179.1:0-6200 GCA_039589115.1 Gemmatimonadota bacterium
AACGCGCCCGTCAGGTTCACGTCCACGACTTCCTTCCAATCCTCGTCCGTCAGCTTCCATACCGGGGCCGAACGATGAACGCCAGCGGCGTTCACGAGGAAATGGACTCCACCCATACTCTGGCGAACGCGCTCGATGAAGGAGCCCACGGCCTCGGGGTCCCTCACATCCACCTTCTCCGCCAGGACCTTGACCTCTAGTTGCTGCAGCTCCTGCTCGACGGAGGCCGCTTCTTCCGAGATGGATCGACCGGGAAGATCGATCCAGTTGAACGCAATGTTCGTCCCGCAGCGCGCGAACTCGATCGCCGTGCATCTACCGATGCCGGTCGCCCCTCCGCTGATGACTGCCGTGCGACCGCGCAGGCCACCCAAGTAGCCGGCCGGTTGCGTCTGGGTCTCTTCGCCGAGCTCTTCGAGCAGCGCCTCGACAGCCCGGCCCGCGCCCATAGCATCGGGTGCGTCGGCTGTGTCGTGGCTGCCGTCGAAGTTCTCTGGACTCACTGTACCGACCTGCCTGTCGATCTAAGGGCGCTCAGCTGGCGCGCCGCTGCAAAATCATGATAGTGCTGAGAGTGGGAGGGGAGCAACTCGCGGTAGGGCTGCCGGGGATGCGACCATATCACCGGCGCCCAGCGTTGAGTCGGACGCCGAGCCGGATCTCGTGATGCGAGATCTCCGATACGATGGTGTAGCGGTACTCTACGACCGCCCAGATCGCACCGGTCCGGCTCATCCGAAAAGTCAGCCCACCGAAGCCACTGCCGCCCATCCGGTAGCCGGAGAGCCTGTCAGCCTCCGGCGACTCACCGTCCTCAAACCTCCCACCGCCGATGCGTGAGGCGTCCAGAGCATGCAGGCCGGCGCTGAGGCCCAGGAATGGCGTCAGAACGCTTCCAGCCGAGATTTCCTTCCAGAGGGCCAGGCCAGCGACGATGTCTCGTACTTCAAGCTCGACGTCCTGCCGCTCGACCGTCCACCAGTCGAGCTCGAAGCCCACGTGCAGCGACCGGTTGAAGAGGTCGGCGAAGCCGGCCCGCCCGCCGAAGGCGACACCGGGATCCGATTCGGCCGCCAACACGACTCCACCGTACATGTCGACGGCGCCGAAGCCGAACTTGATCGTCTGAGCGTCCAAACGGCTCGTCGGAAGGGCGGCGCTGGCAACGACAGCCCAGAAGAGTGCTCTGGCCAGCCTAGCGGAAGTTGATGAATAGGTACGACGCAAGGAGGATCACTCCAAAGTACGCCAGCCCGATGAGCGGTGCCTGTACGACGACCATCAGCGAGCCAACGACCGCACCCAGGAAGCCACCGAGGTAGATGATCAGCCTGAGCTCTCGACGCGTTACGGTCCAGATCAGCCTCTCCAGCTCTGCGATGGGGTAAGCGCGTATCCGCTGCTCGACCATCTCGGCGATGGGAAGCTCGGCGACCAAAGCTGGCACGCGCGACTGCAGAAACTCCCATAAGGGGTCGAAGACCAGTCGCTCCGCCCGGTCCAGACCATCCGGCGGCATGAAGTCGCGGATCCGTCCGATCGGCACAGTGAGCAGCCATTCGGTCTGCCGAACCAGGGCTGTCTCCAGCAGCGCTCCCACCCGATCACCGCGGGCGATCTCGACGATCCAATCGGCCAGGCGATCCGTCATCCGGTGGGCCGCCTCGGGACCCAAGTACTCGAGCACGTCCCCGAGCTTCTTGCCCTCGGACGCCCTCAAGAACTGGTCGGCCCGATTCATGACGAACTCTTCGGTCGTCTCGTGCCCGGCGAACTCGACGATCCGATCGGTGAGCACGCCGCCCACCCGGGCCAGCTCCTCGTCGCCCATGTCGCCGAAGATGTCCCGCACGGGCCGAGCCAGCATGTCATCGATCGCATCGTTCACCGCGGCGGCGGCGCGGTCCTGGATCAGCGGCTCCCGCAACAGTGCCGCGACCTCGGCGGCACCTCCGCGCTCCAGGGCCTGAACGGTCTGGGTGAGGGTCCGCTCCGTGATGATGAGGCGGCCGACGATCTGCTGGAAGACTCCCTGCTGGCTCAGGTAACCGTCGATGAAGTTCCTGAGGGCCCGGCGAACGCGCTCTTGGGCCGCCGGCGATTCGAGTACTTGCCCGAAGCGATCGAGCACCAAGGGCAGGTAGTTGCGAACGACCGCTTCGCCGAAGTTGATCGCACCCGTCGGGACGAACCTGCCCAGCGGCTCCTCGGACGTCACAAAGTCCTGGAGGTTCCGGGCGAAGAACTCGCCGATCGCGTTCCGGAACCCGCGCCCTCTGACGACGCCCTCGCCCACGTCGTGCATCACGACGACGAGCTGCTTGCGGGCTTCCGGCGTCAGTACGCGCTCCAACGGCTCGTCGCCGAACTCGACATTCAGCCGGTCGACGAACTCATTCACACGCCGCTCGAATGCCTCACCTTGAAGGAAGTCGCTCAGACCATCGAGCAGCCGCTGCCCGAAATCAGCTACCGTGCCGGTGACCTCGCCCAGCCGGTTCTCCGGGATCTCGGAGCGGAGGTCGCCCAGCTCCTTGTCGAGCATGCTCTCCAGGGCGTTGCGCAGAGTGCGATCAAAGCGCTCGCGGAACTCCGCCTGTCCCAGCGTCTCGACTATGTCTTCCGTGCGTAGCAAGTGCGTGCCGACGGTCTGGCCTATGCGGCGCGCTATGCGGTCGATCTCTTTCGGAATGGCACCCTGCGGGAATAGCCTGAGGCGGCCTATCCGTTTCGGGTTGTGTGGGTGGAATAGCATCCAGATCGCCACGGCATTGGTGAGCAAGCCCGCGGCGATACCGATACCTACAAACACCATCCAGTCTAGTGCAAGAAACTGGTACATCTAGCCTCTATCTCGCGCCAAACTCGCGTTGACAGTCTCCAGGGCCCCAGTCATGTTACCGCCCATGCGCGCGGAAGGCGAAGGCCGACTCGAGGCCGCCGTCAGGTGGCTGAGCGGGCAGGGCGATGCGATCCGGGACGAACAGCTCGAGATCGCCCGTATCGCTTCGCCGCCGTTCGACGAGCGGATCCGCGCCGAGCTCGTGGCCGCAAAACTCGAGGCTTCGAGAGTCGAGCCCGTCTTCGACGAGATCGGCAACCTGCTCGCCAGGTATCCGGTCGATGACGATGCGGCCGGGCAACCGCCGATCGTCATCGCCGCCCATCTCGATACGGTCTTCGCTGCCGACACGCCCATCGAGATCCGCCGGGAGGCGGGCCGCTGGGTCGGCCCCGGCGTCACCGACAACGCCCGGGGATTGGCGGTGACCCTCGCCGTCCTGCGCGCCCTGCTCCGCGCCGACCTTCGCCCGCACCATCCTATCGTCTTTGCGTTCACCGTAGGCGAAGAAGGGCCCGGTGACCTGCGGGGAGTGAAGCACTTGTTTCGCGACGACAGCCCGCTGCGAGAGGCGGCCGCGTTCATAGCGGTGGACGGAACCGGTTTGCGTCGCATCACACATCGTGCGCTCGGCAGCCGCCGCTTTCGCATCAGCGTGGCTGGCGCTGGCGGCCATTCCTGGACCGACTGGGGCCGCTGTAACCCCGCGAACGTGATCGGAAGTCTCATTCATCATCTCAGTCAGCTCAGCTTGCCACAGTCGCCACGCACGACCCTGACCGTCGCCCGGCTGGGAGGCGGTATCAGCATTAATGCGATCCCCACCGAGAGCTGGGTCGAACTGGACGTCCGCTCCGAGGCCGACGGCACGCTGCACGAGACCGAGTCACAGATCCGCGAGGCGCTGAGCGCCTGCCTGGCGGCGGAGTCGGAGCGCGGCGAAGGTGCTCTGAGCGTCGATATGAAGCTCATCGGCGAACGCCCGGCCGGCAAGTTGTCCGTCGAGCATCCCCTCGTACTGGCCGCCGAGGAAGCCACCCGAGCCTTCGCAGAAGAGCCCGAGCACGGGGTCTCTTCCACCGACGCCAACGTGCCGCTGGCGCTGGGGATCCCGGCGATCGCGATCGGTGGCGGAGGCCGGTCGGGCGACACGCACACGGGTAACGAGTGGTTCGAAGATTCCGACGACGCCGCCGGAGCCCTTCGGCTTCTGCATATCCTCGCCGCCATCGCCCGCTTCTGAGCGCCCGCGCCGGTGCTTCGACACCCGGCCTAGTCCCCCGGCTCGCCGTCTGCGCTCCAACTCACGCTGTGATCGCCCAGTGCAACTTTGCCTTGGGCCCCTCGCACCTGCACATGGGAACCGATCATCGAGTCGTTCAGCTCGGAGTCTTCGACCAGCGAGTCGTCTCCGATGATGCTGTCTCTCAATACCGAGCGCAGGATTCGGCTTCCTTTACCCACGGTCACGTTGGGGCCGATCCGCGAGCCCACCAGCTCGACGTCGCTCCCTATCCGCACGGGATCCACGATCGCCGTGTCGCCCGGATCGCGTGGTCGCAGTGCGCGCCCCGTCTCCAGCAGGTGGCGGTTCGTGGCGAGTAGCGTCTCGGGCTTACCGCAGTCGTACCAACCGTCCACCTCCATGACCCTGATACGCGAGCCGCGATCGATCATGTACTGGAGCGCATCGGTGAGGAAATACTCGCCGAGATGCGGGTCGGAGGCCAGGGTCTCATCGATCCCCTCGAACAACAGGCGGTGGTCGCGAAGCAGGTAGAGCCCGATATTCGCCAGACGCGATATCGGCTCCCGAGGTTTCTCCACGATTCGCTCCATGCACCCGTCATCGCCGGTCAAGATCACGCCGAATCGCTGATAGTCTTCCACCTCCTTCGCCCAGATGAAGCCGTCCGCATCCGCATACTTCGATATCAGCGCCAAGTCCGCGTCGAACAGGGTGTCGACGAAGATGATGAGGACCGGGCCGTCGACGTACGGCTCGGCCAGCTTGACCGCGCCAGCAGTACCATCCTGGACCGCCTGCTCGACGAACACCGAGGGGACCGTATAGCGCGCCCTGACGTGAGCCTCGACCTGCTCCTTGAGGTGACCGGTGATGAACACGAGCCCTTCGACGTCGAGCCGCTCCAGCACATCCTCGACCACATAGTCGAGCACGGCCTTCCCAGCGACCTCGAGCAGCGGCTTGGGCACGCTGTGCGTATGCGGGCGCAGCCGCGTTCCCTTCCCAGCCAACGGAATGACCACCTTCACTTTGCCCCCCCTTCCGGGCTACTTCTCGAACGAGCGCTGTACGTCCATAAACTAAGCCTATCCCGCGCCGACAAAACACCTCGGGCCGTGGCCCGCGACCTTGCAGAACCGCTGCTCGCCCCTCATGATCAGGTTCGATGAGACAGCTACCAAAACCAATACGCAATGTTGACTGACGGTTTCTGGAAAGCCCTGACGCAGAATTCCGCCCAAACCAGCGAGAACGCCGAGGATCGCCGGCTGCGCGGGCGCACCTACGTCGTGCCGTTCGCCACGGTCTGGGACGAGATCATCAGCATGATCGAGACCCACCGGCGCTGGAACCTGGTGCGGGCGGACGAGGGCAGCGGGCAGATTCGGGCGGAGGCCAAGACGCTGGTGTTTCGGTTCGTCGATGACGTCCGCTTCAGGGTCAAGCTCGATCAGAACGCCCTCACCAGGGTCGACATGTGGTCGGCATCGCGCGTCGGGAAGGGCGACCTCGGAGCCAACGTTCGGCGGATCGCCCGGTTCTGCCGGGATATGGACCGTCGGCTGGGGATCGAGAAGTGAGGGGTGTCCTCTTCCTCTGCCGCGCCAATTCCTGCCGCAGTCAGATGGCCGAGGGGCTGGCGCACGAGCTGTTGCCCGACGAGGTCGCTGTGTTCAGCGCCGGCTCACGGCCCAGCCACGTCAATCCGTTGGCGATCGATGCCTTGAGCGAGCTGGGTATCGACATATCCGGGCAACGCTCGAAGTCCACCGATAAGATCCCAACCGACGAGGTGGACTGCGTGATCACGCTCTGCTCCGAAGGCGAACAGGACTGCCCGGTGTTTCCCGGCGACGTGACACGCCTCTACTGGCCGCTTCCTGACCCCGCCGCCGCGCAGGGCGACCCCGCGGAGATCATGACAGCGTTCCGCGCGGTTCGCGACGACCTGGCGGAGCGCATTCGGGCGCTCGCGGCAGAGTGATCGGAGCCGGGTCGCTAACACCAGCTCCGCTCGGCGGTCCCCCGGTTCCTCCCTGGCCAGATCGAGAGGGCGTCGAGGTGGTCAACCGGTTCCTCCCAAGCCAGATCGAGAGGGCGCGGGGCGGT
>JBDHHZ010000180.1:0-10470 GCA_039589115.1 Gemmatimonadota bacterium
CGGCTCGGTGAAATGCTGGGTCTTGCCGAGATCGACCACGTCCACCACCTCGCCTTCCGACAGCTGTGGCAGTGGCGCCAGGTCGTCGAGCCGCCGGCCCTCTCCTTCCTCGTGCTCCTCCCGGTAGAGGCGCATGAAGCCGTCGAACTTGAGCACTGAACCGGTGACGCGGAAGACGTAGTCGTGCCGATCGGCGCCGGCGATGTCGAAATCGACTGTAGTGGTATCGTAGACGGCGGCGGCCATCTGGGATGCCACGAAGCGAAGCCAGACGACGGTATAGAGCTTGAGCTGGTCCCGGTCGAGGTCTTTCTTGAGCGACTCGGGCGTTCTGTGCACCGAAGTGGGCCGTATCGCTTCGTGCGCTTCCTGCGCCCCCTTCTGCTGCTTTCCGCTGAAGAGCCGTGCGGACTTGGGCAAGTAGCTCGAATCGAACTCCGACTCGATGTAGCTGCGCGCCGAATGCGCCGCGGAAGCCGCGATGCGGGTTGAGTCGGTACGCATGTAGGTGATCAGACCGATAGCCTGGCCACCGACCTCGACACCTTCATAGAGCTGCTGGGCGATCCGCATCGTGCGCTTGGCGGAGAAGCGCAGCCGCTTCGCTGCTTCCTGCTGCAACGTAGAGGTCGTAAAAGGAGGCGCGGGGTGCTTTCTCCGTTCCTTGCGGCGGACCCTGGCGATCTCGAAAGGAACGTCCTTGACCGCCTCGAGTATCGCGTTCGCCGCCGCCTCATCGGGGATCTCGGGCTTCTTGCCGTCGAGATGGTGGAGCTTGGCGGTGAACCTGGTCGCGTCCTTCTCGAGCAGCGCCTCGATCGTCCAGTACTCGCGGGACTCAAAGCGCCGGATCGCCTCCTCACGCTCCCAGATCAAGCGAAGCGTAACCGTCTGTACGCGTCCGGCGGAGAGGCCGGGACGAATCGGTTTCCAGAGGAACGGGCTGGCCTTGTAGCCGACGAGCCTGTCGAGGATGCGGCGGGCCTGCTGGGCATCGACCTTCCTGAAATCGATTTCGCCTGGACTCTCGAGGCCCTGTGCGACCCCTTCTGGAGTGATCTCTTCGAATAGAACGCGCTTGAAGCGGCGGCCGTTCTTGGAGCGGTAACCGAGCTGATCGGCGACGTGGTAGGCGATCGCTTCACCTTCGCGGTCGGGGTCGGTCGCCAGGAATACGATATCGGCACCCTTCGCAGCCTGCTTCAGCTCTTTGATGACCTTGCCCTTCCCGCGGATCGTAACGTAGTGGGGCTCGAATCCGTTCTCGATGTCGACGCCCAACTCGCGCTTGGGAAGGTCGCAAACGTGGCCCACCGAAGCCTTGACCACATAGCTGTCGTCAAGGTACCGGCCCACAGTACGTGCCTTGGCCGGCGACTCGACGATCAGCAGCTTGGAGCCGGTGGCGTCGGTCTTCGCTTTCTTCGAGCGGCTGCTCTTCCCCTTCGCTTTCTTCTTGGCTGTCATATCCTCAGTCCGTCCCGTCAACCGCATACCCCGAAGCCAGCCCCGAGGGTTCCGTCCCTCGTCGGCGCAGAAGATGGCTAGCAGGAATCAACCGCTTGTCAACAGTCGTGGCCGTCCGGGCCCTCCTCCGCCCAGTTCGCTAGCAGTCCAGCGATCTCTTCGACCAGTTCGGCGGGCGTACGCCCCTCGGTCTCGATGGCCACGTCGGCCTGCTGGTACAGCGGCTCACGCGCCGCCAGCAGCGAGCGAATATCGCCACGCGGATCCTCGCCCGCTAGAAGAGGCCTTTCCACGTCCCCCTGCAACCGATGACGCCTGTAGACGGTATCCGGCTGCACACGCAGCCATATTGTGAGGCTATTGTCGCGCAGTCGCAGCGCCAGCTCCGGCTGGATCACCCAGCCACCTCCCGGCGCGAGCACCACGCGCCTGCGGTCTTCAACGACCTCGGTCAGTTCCGCCTCCAGCCGGCGAAAGTGCTCTTCGCCGTAGTCGCGGAATATCTCGGCGATCGTCAGGTTGTGAGCGCCCTCGATCTCCTGGTCGAAGTCGACGAACTCCCAGTCGAGCCGGCCGGCGAGCAGGCTGCCGACGGTCGACTTCCCGGAGCACATGAAGCCGATGAGGATGACCCGGTCAACCACCGCGCCGCGCCAAGCGCTCGATGTATGCATCGAAGTTCGCGCGCATCTCGCGGAGCGAGTCGCCGCCGAACTTCTCTCTTAGCGCATCGGCTAACACGAGGGCCACCATCGCCTCGCCGACCACGCCGGCCGCAGGCACCGCCGTTACATCGCTGCGCTCACGCACCGCATCGGCCGGCCGGCCGGTCTTGACATCTACGCTCTTCAGCGGGCGCATCAGCGTCGAGAGCGGCTTCATCGCCACGCGAAGCGTTAGCGGTTCTCCGTTGGTCATGCCGCCCTCCAGACCGCCGGCGCGGTTGGTGCGGCGCCGGTAGCCGCCGCTCACCTTCTGCTGGGGCGCCGCCTCGATCTCGTCGTGGACCTGGGAGCCGCGCAGCCTGCTCGCCTCGAACCCGAGGCCGATCTCGACTCCCTTCATCGCCTGGATCGACATGAGAGCGCCGGCCAGCCGGCCGTCCAGTCGCCGCTCGGCGGCCACGTGACTCCCGAGCCCCACCGGGACGCCTCGCGCCACAACCTCGAAGACGCCGCCGACCGTGTCGCCCGCAGTCTGGGCCGCATCGATAGCCTCGATCATGCGAGCCTCGGCATCCGAGTTGAGACAGCGGACCGGCGACCGGTCGGCGAGCTCGTTGATGTCATCGGGGTAGGCCTCCGGCTCCACCCGCGTCGCCTCTATCCCTCCGAGCGAGACGACGTGGCTGGCCACGCCGATCCCGAACTCGTGAATCAGCTTCTTGGCTACGGAGCCAGCGGCGACCCGAGCCGCCGTCTCCCTGGCACTGGAGCGCTCCAGTATGTCCCGGGCGTCGGAGCGATCGTATTTCAGAAGGCCGACCAGATCGGCATGTCCCGGCCGCGGCAGCGTCACGCGCCGCAGATCCTCGTCGGAGGCACCGGGCACCGATTCGCTGGACATGGGTAGCTGCCAGTTCTCCCAGTCACGATTGGAGATCAGCAGGGCGATGGGCGAGCCGAGCGCCTCGCCGAGCCGCACGCCGGAAAGGACCTGGGCGGAATCCCGCTCTATTATCATGCGTCCGCCACGGCCATGGCCTTTTTGACGGCGCGACAGCTCGCGGCCGATGTCTTCCGCGGCGAGCGGCAGCCCAGCGGGAACACCCTCGACGACGGCGACCAGCCCCATCCCGTGCGATTCACCCGCGGTGACGTACTTGAAGTGCTCCAGCATATGCCTCCCAACAAACCGAAAGCCGCCCGGCCTGGTCCGAGCCGCGCGCTTACGGCCCAGACTGGATGAGCGGCTTCTGGTGCCCCGTGTGAGCCGCCGCGCATTCGCGGCCGCTCAGCTCACAACGAGATGATATCGCTATCTCTAACCTTGATAACCACCACGCCGTTCTCGGTGATGCCGTACACCCTCAATCTCACTTCCGGCGGGTCGGTCGGCAGGTTCCGACTGATGCGGAGCGGTCCGACGATCGGGTCCCGAATGATCAACTGGCCGCGCGGGAACGAGTAGTGGAAGGCATCGACTATCTCGATCCGGGCATCACCGGAGCCGAGGAACGTCAGGCGTTCATCCGGAACGCTCGTGCTGGCAGCATCGTTGTCCGGGTGTAGCGCCGCCCCGGTGCCGACCGTGCTGATATTCTCGTTTATGCCAAGCAGCCTGAGGACGTTGGGTCCGCCCGCCTGGTCCGGGCCGAAGAAATAGGCTTTCGTGCCCCGCACCACGCCGAGGCTCCCGTCCCTGTTCAGCCCGACCCCGAAGACCTTCTCTTCGGCGTTTCCGGTCAAGTCCGATACCTGAAGCGCGTTGGTGATCGTCTTGTTCAGCGACTGGTACAGGATGATGCGGCCGGCACGCGCCGGCGTGTCGCCCTCACCGAAGGCGATGTACTCCCGATCCCCGCTGGCGGCTACGAAGGTCGTATCCTGGAGGCCGATGCTCGGGATGCTCAGATCGGAAAAGATCCGCACGTCCCAGGTGTCGCTCAAGATCTTAGCAGCGACCTTCCAGGAGGCATCGGCCAGCGAATCGGAGGCAACGATGCAGGACCGTCCGGCCGGGGCCGGCACGCCGCGCGTATGATCGCAGACCACGAAGGCTCGCCCACCGCTCGTCCCGAACACCGAATCGGCGTTGATGATCTGGATCTGCGGGTTCGGTGGTGCCGCCCGACCGGCATAGGCTATGAAGAAGCGGATCTCATGCTGACTCGGGTCGTACTCGCGGATAGTACCCGGGTTATCGGCCAACGCAGGCACGGTCGAGAACAAGATGAGCCCGTTCGCCGCCTGCGACAGGAACTGCGGGCGATCCGAGTAGTCGAATGGCGAAACGGGGAACACACGACGCCCTATGGCATCGAACGACTCATCCACCTTGTACACCTTCAGGTCCTGCGTCTGGAACCGCTCGACCTCGGGACCGGGGTCCGGGCTAACCGGGTCAATCGGTCCGAGGTCAACCACCGAGATGTTGGTACCACCCGAGTTGCTGACGTACAGCAGGTTCTCGGTGAGGTTGGTCGACAGGCCCCAGGGGTCGGAGCCGACCGGGATATTGTCCAGGAAGGCCTCCTGGCGCAGCGAGAACGGACGCACGAGGCCGAAGTTGAAATCGGAGAGAAGCATCAGCTCGCGCAGCGTGTCGACAACGGCGTCCGCGATCAGAGAGCCCTGCGGGAACCCGACGGTGCGCCCGGACACGATGAGCCGCTCGATGAACCCACCTTGTATGCCCGCCGCGTGAATCGGATTGCCGGTCGTGCACTGCAGGCTGGCCTGCCCGCCCTCGGTGTCGACCGTCGCGCCGCAGTTGGCGCTCGGAGTGGCGTCATCGAAGGCCCAGCCGGTCACCTCGAAGAACAGGGTGTCGGGGACATCCGATTCCGAGAAGACGGCAGCCGGCATGTCCAGCGGTGTGAGCGAGAAGGCGACCGGCACCGTGCCGCTGATCGCCGGATTCATCACGCTGTCCCGGAATATCGTATCTATGAAAGTCCCGGTAGTCTTGTCGTTGCGAACGACCAGCGTGACACCTACACGCGTTATTGCCGTCTCCTGATCCAGGGCGACGACACTGAACAACAACGAGTCGTCGACCTCCATGCGCATCGGTTCGTCCTGTCGTCGCTGAATTCCTCCGCTGACGATCAGGCTGACGATTGGCGGTTGGGTATCGTCGGGGACCTCTGTTGCAACGGTAACGGAGATCTGAGCGAAAGCGCTGATCGTGTTGAGGTTGATCGCCTCAGCAACGATGGTCAGCGTCCCCAAGGCCCCCTGGGGTATAAAAAAATCCAACAGCGTATCGACATCTGTGCGGAACTGACCGAAGCGAATCGTGTCGGCGGCGGGGACGGTTGCAGGAGTCAAGCCGGTCAACACAATGTTGAGCTGCTGGAGCCCCGTCGGGTCACTCGCCCTCACACCGACACGGATCAGCGTGTTGTCGCGGACGGTGATGTTCGGCAGCGGGGAGTAGATCGAGACGATCGGAGCCCCCAGCCCGCCGCCCGTATCGCCACCCACGAGGATGGTCGCTACGTCGGTGGCCCGGTTCAGCTGGGCGTCCACCGCGACCGCGCGTATCTCGACGAAGGTCGGCTGCGTGAAGCCCGTGAAGAACGTCGTATTCACGGTCACCGATATGGCGCGGCCCGAGAAGCGCGTAGTGTCGACCGCGATCAGCCTGCCGAGCACGAGCGTGTCGCCCTCCGGCGTGATCACCGTCTCGAACTGGTCCGTGCGGCGCAGCTCTGTGACGACGTAGGCTACGCTGATAAAGTCCTCAGCGTTGACCGTGGTTATCAGCGTGTCGCCGGATTGCTGGGCGCCGCTGACCTTGACCGTGGGCGGCGTCTCGTCTACGAGCGGCCCGTAGACGGAGTCTTCCTCCTCGCACGCCGCGATTCCCAACATGGCAACGGCCATCGTCCCCATTAACAGCCGTGTCCATCCCCTTGCGCTTAGCATAAGACTACTCCCTCAAGTTTTGCAGAGCGCGCTCGGGCGCCAGCCCATCGCGTGGAAGCGGGCGCCTGACCGTTTTAGCGTGCTGCCACTGGTTCGTCCACGATATGCGGCGTCACCAGGATCAACAGGTCCTGCTTCCGACGAGGGGGAGGTCCATCAGAATCGGAATACCACTCTCGCTCTTTGCGATCTCGGTGATGGTGAGACCACCGATAACGCCGGTCTCGCCGTCAGCCAAGATCAACCGACTCGTTCCCTCCTGAGTACGGAAGGTGAAGCCAACGTCGCCGGGCGCTATAGCCACGCCGGAGCGCTCGGCGTGCAGATCCATGACGATCTGCCTGTCGTGAGTTATGTGCGGTGTGACCCGCAGCTTGATGCCGGTCTCCTGATAGTCGACGGTCGCCTGCGGGAACTGGGCCGTCGCAGCCTGACCGCCCCCACCACCGCCAGAGGCACCGCCGGCCCCGAAGTCGACGACACGGACCGGAGTCCGTTCACCGACCAGGATCTCTGCTTCCTGGTTGTCCATGGTCTGGATCGACGGAGCGGCGACGATGTCGGACAGCTCGAGCTGCTGCAGCACGTCGATGACGTTGAACAACCTGAAATCACCGATCGCGGCGGAGGTGAGCAGCGACAGCGCCGGTGCTGCCACCCTGTCCTTCGCGTTCGCGACGGCTGCCAGGGATGACCCGGCGAACGAGACCTGGGTCTCATTGGTTAGCGGCCTGACGACGGTTTCGGGCACGCCATCGAAGTCCGCATCGACGAGCTCCCACTCTCGCGGGTCGAGCGTCGGGCCCTCGTTTAGCGTGTTGATCTGATTCCCGCTGGTATCCTTCAGGTCCCACGCGATACCCAGCTCCTCGATATCGCTGCGGTCGACGAAGATGATCTTAGCGGAGATCACGACCTGCGGGGTCCGCACATCGAGGTCTCTGATGAGCTGCCGAGCGACCTCGAGGTTCTCCGCCAGGTCGGTGACGATGATCGAGTTCGTCGCCTGATTGGCGATCGCACGGCCGCGCTCCGAGAGAGCGGGCTCGAGGGCGGCCGCGGCCTCAGCGACCGGAGCGTAGTTGATCTTGAAGATCTGAGTCTGGAGCTGGATCAACTGCTGCCTCTCCTGGAGGTTCTCCAGCCTGTCGACCCGGATGATGCCGGTGGCCGTCTCGACCGCCGTGAGGCCGTGCGCTTCGAGAATCGCCTTGAGGGCAAGGTCCCAGGGCTGATTCCGGATGTTGGCCGTCACGCTGCCCTCGACGCCCGAGCCAGGCACGAACGACTTGCCGGTGAAATCGGCGAAGTTGTTCAGCACGTCCCGGATGTCGGTGTTCTCGAACGTGACCGTGATCCTGGGCATCTGGCTCGCCGTCGCCTGCTGGCGGAACGGCATGGCCAGCGGCGTCGTCGGCGCCGGGTCCGGAGTGACTTCACGCACCGGGACGCTCGGAACCGGGTCACTAGGAGCCGGTTCACTGGAAGCCGGAACGCTGGCCGCCGTCGAAGTAACTCCGCTGCCCCACGAGTCGAAAGCGACGCCGGAGAGGTTCGGGAAAGCGACTCTGATCTCGCTCCCCTGGCGTGTCAGCGTATAGCTCGTCGGCTCCGTGAGCTCGACGACGATACGGACGACATCGTCGCGGAACTGGCTCGTCCGGACTCGAATCACGCCGCCCCGATTGATGTTCTCGAAGTTGTCCCTCGAGAGGGCGTGCCGAGCGCCTTTGAGATCGACGATGAGGCGGGGCGGCTCGGTGAGCAGGAAGTCGGAGTAGCTGACTTCTCCACTTGTCCGAACGACGACCTCGGTGTACCCGGCGGCGGGCTCGACCCGCAGCTCGGTCACGTTGGCGGGGTCGTCGCCCCCCACCGCTGCCAGAATAAAGAACAGCGCATGGAGCATCATCCTTGCTCCTCCTCTTCTCTCCTAATGCGCAGCGTCTCGCTCCGGGTCACTCCGAACTCGGTGACCTGGAAGACGACTGCGTCCGGCCGGATCTCGACTACACGTGCGTTGCCGACAACATCGCCACGGCGAACGCGGTGCCGCTTGCCCGTGACGCCATCGATCAACGTAGCAACGCTGCCGTAAGAACCCCCGAAGATGATCCCCATCAGATCGAGATCGTCGAACTGGGGTCCGGTGTCTACATCGGGCCCCACGAGGCTGACGAATGGATTGCGGCGGTTGTCCGTCGGGTAGACGAACATCTCGCGCCGATAGATGGCATCTTGCTCCGAAGCCTGGCCGCTGGCCTGCGCGGTGTCCTGAGGAAAACCAGGACTCGGCGTCGGGCCGGCCGTAAGGCCGGCGAGTGCCGTGACTAAGATCAGGGCGGCATTAACCACGTTAAGACGCTCCTTGACCTTCGGCCGGCTGCGCGCTCGGCATGGCGCCGAGCACGAACGTTTCGATTCTGAACGACACCTCCAGCGGAGCCTGCATGTCGCGAGTCGCGCGGCTCCGAGGTGCCACGGTCATGTTGAGGCTGGTCGGCTTGATGATCCGCGGCAGAGAGGCTATGCGAGTCAGGTATCGTCCGATATCGTGGTATTCGCCGAGCACGGACAGTTCCCAGGTCTGCTTGGAGTAGAACTCGCCAGGCTCTTCGGCCTGCGGCCGGATCCGTGACATCTCGATGCCGACGAGCCGTGCTTCCTGAGTGATCGCGTCCAGCAGGTTGGGAACCTCCTCGGACTGGGGGATGAACTCCTCGAAGATCTGGAGCTGGCGCTCCTGAAGTTCCATCCTCGCGTTAAGATCATCCCTGCGTGCCGCGAGGGCTCGCGAGCGCCGGTTCTGGGTCTCCAGCGTTTCCAGGTTGCTGCGGAGGATGCCGATTTCCGCGCCACGCGGATCGAGCACATACATCTTCCCCACGAACCAACCCGCGCCGACCAGGGCCGCCATCAGGATGAGTGCGTTTCTTCGTCCTTTTGGGTCAGCCGGTAACAGAGCCACAGCTCTACTCTCCTGCCAGAATAATCGGTTCGGTGACGATCGCCGTGGTGTCCGGGACCTGGTACCGAGCCATGAGAACGAAACTGTGCACCAGCCTCTGCCCCTGCTGGATCTGCTCCTGCGAGACGAGGCGGACGTCGCGAATGAACGGCGAGTCCTCGAGGTCGCGCATGAAGCGTGTGAGAGCAGGAGTCTGGCCGGTCATACCGTCGAGACGGAACTCGACATCGTCGCCCGAACCTGCTGTCTGCTGCATGGCAGTCAGCCAGGTGTAGTCAGGCAACGATTCACTCACGTCATCCATGATATGTGCCCACACGAAGCGGCCGGCATCGATCTCTTGGATGATCTGGGTCTTCATCTCCAGAGTGTCGCGCCGTGCTTCCAGGCTATCCGCGGCAGCTATAGCCTCAGCGTAGCGGATGGAGTCCTGTCGCTGGGTTTCCAGGTCTTCCTCGACACGGCTGAGTGTCACGCCCTGGGTGAAGAACGTGAAGCCAAGGTGGACGGCGAGGAGGCAAGCCAGGACGACAACTCCGATGACCCACGGGTCGCCCTTGACCATCTCTCGCAGCCCATCGAACTTCGGCAGCGAAGGCTTTCGCCCTCCCTTTGGCCGCGCCGCTCCCCTCCTACCACCGGGGAGCAAGTTCATTTCGATCAGCGCAAGCATCTCAGCATCCGTCCGAAGGTGAGTTCATAGTGCGTCAGGCAGCGCGTCGAAGCGCGAGACCGACCGGCAGCACCAGCATCGGACCCATGTCCGCGATGGAAATCAGGTCGAAGGCACCGGGGTCGACGTCCACCCGCTGTACAGGGTTCGCGATCTCGGCGGGGACCTGCAAACGATCGGCGAGCGCTTCGGCCATACGGAGCACGCGGGCACCGCCACCGCAGACATAAATCCTGTTCAGGCCTGCGTGGGTGGAGCTCGCCTGAAGGAAAGCGGCGGCGCGCTCGACGCCCAAGGCGACTTCCTCTGCTCTCTGCCCGATGAAGTCCTCCAACTCGGGATCGCTGGTCCGGCCTTCCAGCACGTCCTCCGCCTGGTCGGCCGTGAGGCCTCGTTCGCGCTGCAAGCTCTCGCGAAGCCGGCGGGTCCCGAAAGCGAGGTCCCTGGTGAGGACGGGCACGCCGTCCTCCAGCAGGTTCACGTTCGTGGTCTCGTGGCCGATGTTGACGAAGCCAACCACGCCGGTCATCGCTTCGGGATAGTTGAGCTCGAAGGCGTTGTGGAGAGCGAAGGCGTCGATGTCGATGACTTCCGGCTCGAGTCCGGCATCGAGCAAAAGCGCGACCTTGTTCTCAACGAGCTCGCGCTTGGCGGCTACGAGCAGCACCGACATCTGCAGCCCCTCGTCCATGGGATCGAGGATCTGGAAATCGAGCTCGACGCTCTCCATATCGAAGGGCACGTGCTGCTCGGCTTCCCAGCGGATCACT
>JBDHHZ010000181.1:0-6196 GCA_039589115.1 Gemmatimonadota bacterium
CAGCTCCTCGCGCAGGATCTTCACCGCGACCTGGCGGCCGATCTTCAGGTCGCGGGCCAGGTAGACGGTGGCCATACCGCCGACACCGAGCTCGCGCTCGATCTCGTAGCGGTCGGCCAGTGCGGTTCTGGCGCGGTCGAGGGGATCCGTCATCAGTGCAGCTGGCAGCGAATCGAGGACGATGGGGCGAGCCGACGAGTTCGGCTTGACGCCTACAACTTGGGGCTGCTGCTGTCGTGCAGCAAACCCGACGCCTCGACGGATCGGCAGCCAGATACCTCGGTGACGCGGCCTACCAGCCGGTGGACAGCCTCCAGGCCAGAATCGCGGCTGCTATACTTAGCCAGCCCGGCACCCGGGACGGTCCCGGGTGCCGTCTTGCCCGCGTCTCAGGCGCAAACAGATGGCGCTCGAGGTCGCTCTGGTACAGATCGGAAATTTTTGGTGAGCCTCGCCTCATGGATCTCTAAGGCGAGCCGTGGACGGGTACGGCTCCATTGGCTCGGACCGCCGTCGGCGCGGCAGGGGGGAGGTCTGCACGCCGGCCTAAAACAGATGCATCTAGTGGGCCAGCGCGTACCGGTAACGACAAGGTCTTGCAGGATCGAGAGCTAGCTTTTTTTTGTGCGGCCCGGCGACCGTGATTCAGTGCAGCGACGCCACAGGATCGGCGCACACCTGTCGCGAGGCTCCGGCGGAGCAGTGGGACGCTAGTCCGCTCGCAACGCCTCCATGGGGTCGACACGGCTCGCGCGCCGGGCCGGGACGTAGCTGGCGATGAGGGCGACCAGGACCACGGCGGCCGATACGCTTCCCAGCGTCCACGGATCGGTGGGGCTAACCTCGTGCAGGAGCCCGGTCATGACCCGGGTCGTCGCCAGCGCTGCGGCCAGCCCGATCCCCGCTCCGATCAACACGGTGGCCATGCCTTGCCGGATCACCATAGTCACCACGTCATCGCTCCGGGCTCCGAGCGCTATCCGCACTCCGATCTCGTGGGTGCGCTGAGCCACGCCATGGGAGATGACCCCGTAAACTCCTATGGCGCCGAGCAATAGCGCGACGAGGGCGAAGGCGGCGAGCGCCATCATCACGAACCTGGGCCGCGCGACGGAGGTGGAGATGATGTCATCCATGGTCATCATGCGGACGATGACCAGGTTCGGGTCGAGGGAGCGGACCAGCTCGCGCACCGGGCCCGCTGCCGCAGCGGGATCGCCGGCCGTGTGCACGACAATGCTCATCGAGCCCATCATGAAATGCACGATTTCCTGCCACCCCTCGTAGGCGAAGTAGAACGTAGGGTTCTCCTTACCCAGGCCGTCGTACTGTGTGTTACCGACCACGCCGACGATCGTGTGCCACGGGCCGTCCGCTGCGGTGAAGCGTATCCGCTTCCCGATCGGATCGTCGCCGGGCCAGTACCGACTCGCCAGTAGCTCATCGACGACGACCACAGGTGTCGCGCCGGCACGGTCCGTCGCGTCCGGTAGTCGCCCGCGAACGAGCGGGATTCCGAGGGTCTCCAGCGCCCCGGGCCCAACGGCGACCAAGCTGGCGGTACAGCAAAACGGTCCCGCTTGCGCAGCTGGCCAACCCTCGATGTGGAAGCGGCCCTGCGACCTGTCGCTGCGGATTGGAGGGCGCGACACGGTGGCAGCGCTTACCACCTCGGGCAGCGCCTCGACCCGGGTGACCAGATCGGAGTAGAACGCAACCGCCCTTTCAGCCGTGTATTCCGAAGCCGGCAGCGAGAACTGGGCGACCAACTGGTCTTCCACCGTGAACCCCGGGTCCTCGTTGAATAGGCGCCAGAAGCTCTTCACGGTGAGTCCCGCACCCACCACCAGGAGGACGGCCAGGGCGATCTCGGCTGCGATGAGAAACCGTCGGAAGCTGAGCCGCTCCCTTCCGGCGCTCACCGATCGCCCCGCCTCTTTAAGCGCTCGAGAGAGGTCTGCGCGCGCCGCTTGCAGAGCCGGCAACAGTCCGAAGATCACGGTCGTGATCAACACGGCGGCACCGACGAAGATCAGGACCCGAACGTCGAGCCCGACGTTCAGCGCACGTGGTATAGTGCCGGCCTGCAGATCGAGAAGAACCTTGATCCCTAGTACTGCGAGCAGCAACCCGAGCGCGCCTCCCATGACCGCCATCACCAGGCTTTCGGTGAGTAGTTGCTGCAGCAGGCGGAGCCGGCCCGCGCCCAGCGCGCCGCGGACAGCCAGCTCGCGGCGGCGGCCTTCGCCGCGCGCCAGCAGAAGATTGGCCACGTTCGCGCAGGCGATCAGCAGGACGAAGCTCACCGCCGCAAGCAACAGGATCAGCGCCGGACGTACGTTGCCGATGTAGTCGTCCAAAAGCGGCATGAGATACAGGCCGTGACCGACGTGGTGGTCCGGGTAGTCCACCGCCCATCGCGCGTTCAGCGTTTCCATCTCGGACTCGGCCCGCTCGCGGGTCACGCCGGATGCCAGGCGTCCGATCATGTAGAACCAGTGACCGCCGCGCCACGTGCGCGCCCGGTCGAGCGGAAGTTGGGTCCACACCTGCGTTCTGGTGGTCGGAAACGCGAAACCCTCCGGCATCACTCCCACGATCCGGCCCGAACTGCCGTACTCGGAGACGGTCAGCCCTACATCCAGGACCTGGCCGATGACGCTCGAATCGCCGCCGAACCGACGCTGCCAGAGGTCATAGCTCAAGACGAAGACCGGTACCGGCTCCGCGCCATCGTCATCGGCGATCAGAGTGCGGCCGAGCAGGGGAGGGACCCTCAGCACCGAGAACATGCTGGCGGAGACGTAACCGGCGGTGACGATCTCCGGTTCGCCCGCACCGGCTCTGATTGTCAGCGCCTCGGTGGATACCGCCGCGACGCTCTCCATCGTCCTGTTCTGATCGAGGTAGTCGAAGTACTCAGGCGAGCCGACAGCGTACTGTGGGAAATCGTACCCGCTCTCCGGCGCGAAGTACGTGAAAATCGCCACGAGATCGTCGGGTTCGTCGTAGGGCAGCGGATCTAGCAAGACCCCGTTCACCACGCTGAAGATGACGGTGTTCGCTCCTATGCCGACCGCCAGAGTCAGGATGGCGATGGCGGCGAAGCCCGGGGTCCTGATCAGGTTGCGAAGCGCGTACCGGATGTCCTGCGCAATGGTGTTCATGGGTCGATCGGTTCTCCAGCTGGCACGAGGACCGACTCCGATAGCTTAGACGTCTGGGGCTGCGGGAGAGTTGCTGCCCGGCGGATCCGCTGCGGGTCGGGCTCGCCGCTAGCGCGCGCTCACCTTTCCCACGTCTCGCGTCTGGCGCTCCGCTGCGATCTCGGCGACCGCGCTCAGCGCTGTCTCGATGTGCCTCTCGGTGTTGAACGGTCCTACGGAGAACCGAACCGTGCCGCGCGGCGTCGTGCCGTGATGCTCGTGGATCAGCGGGGCGCAATGCAGGCCCGTGCGCGTCTGGATGTTGTAGTCCACATCAAGGAGAGTGCCGACGTCGGAGGCGTCATAGTGCTCGACCGTCATCGACAGGGTCGCCACGCGCCGCTCCAGGTTTCTCGTGCCCCAGATTGTGACGCCCTCGATCTCGGAGAGCCCGTCCTGGAGCATAGCGAGCAGTCCGAGCTCGTGCTCGTGGATGTTTTCCAGACCCTTCTGCTCGATCCAGTCGAGGCCCGCCGAGAGCCCGGCGATACCGGCGAGGTTCAGCGTGCCGGCCTCGAGCCGGTAAGGGTACTCTTCCAGGTGGTAGGGCGTCGCGCTCCGCACACCGGTGCCGCCGTAGATCGTGCCTTTGATCTCAGCGTCGTCGGCGACACAGATTCCGCCAGTCCCGGTGGGTCCGAACAGGCCTTTGTGACCGGTGAAGGCGAGGAAGGAGATATTGCATTCGTTCATGTCGATCGGCAGCACGCCCGCCGTCTGCGCCGAGTCCACGGCGAGCAGCACACCTTCGTCTTTGCACACAGCTCCGATGGCTTTCAGGTCCTGAACGACGCCGGTGACGTTGGAGCCGTGATTGACGATCACCAGCTTGGTCTGCTTGCGGATGGCCTTGCGGATATCCTCCGGGTCGAGATAGCCCTCGCCGTCGGGCGCGACATACGTCGCCGCTGCGCCGTCCTTCACCTTGTGGTTGACCGGTCGGATGACGGAATTGTGCTCGAGCATCGTGGTCACGACGTGATCGCCGGGGCCCACCATGCCGTTGATGATCAGATTGAGGCTCATCGTGGCGTTCATCGTGAAGACGAGGCGATCCGGGTCCTTCGTCTCACCCGCATCGAGGAGGCTCTTGTTGAAGAGTGCCGATAGGCGCGTCCGCGTGCCGTGAATCATCTGCTCGGCTTCCAAGGCGATGTCGCAGCCCGTACGGCCGGGATTGACGCCCTTTTTGCCGTAGAAATCTCGGACGGTGTCGTGAACGATGTCCGGTTTGGGGTAACTGGTAGCAGCGTTGTCCAGGTAGATGATCTCTTCCATGCTGGGCTCCTGGGGAGGCGGAGGGCTGGGGACGGATATAATAGCGCCTGGGAGCGGAGTTTCGCGAGAGCGTGGGGTCCTCCGATTGGGCGCGTGGTGGCAGGCTGCCGGCGGGCGTAGTTTGACGGCGAACCGAGTTGAAGGAGCCGATGGGGATATCGAAGCAGCCTAGCAAGTGGGAGTGCGGACCGTTCGCGCTCAAGCACGCCCTCCTGATGCGCGGAGTGCTGGCCTCGGAGTGGGAGATCGGCAGGCTGGCCGGCACGAACCACGACGGGACCGACGAGACCCAGCTCGAGCGGGCCGCGCGCCACTACGGATGCGAGCTCCCGACCGTCCGCAAGCTCGATCCGGACGAGGCGCGTGGAGAGCTCGAAGGGTTCCTGCGCGACGGGACCCCGTGCTTGCTCTGCGTGGACGGATGGGATCACTGGGTGACAGCCGTCCACGAGGAGAACGGGCAGTTCATCATCCTCGACAGTGACAAGCCAGAGGTGTTTGTGGTCGTCGAGTGGCCGCGACTCGACGAGCTCTGGGTGTATCGGGACGAAGGCCAGCACGAGACGGTATACGATCTGCACCCGCTGGTTCCGAAGGATGGGGCGATGACACGGGCGCGGTTCTCGCTGGAGCGCGCTCACCACTTGCGTCAGCCGGAGAACCGCGGCCTAGCCCAGCTGTGGGATGTCTACGTCGAGGATCTCATCGCCATCTGCCGTTCCGAGGGATCACAAGGCGGGCGCTCGGTGTCGATCGGCGAGTTTCTCCGGCGGCACTCGGAGATGCTGCTGGATCAGTTGGAATCTTGGCATGGCCAGATCGATCGGGACGCCGCCGGTCAGGTACTGGAGCGAATGCGGTTCGTCGCCGATACCTACGGGCTGGTCATTCGCCAGAGCGATGAGAAGCGAGCAGTCGCCGCGTTCAGCACGATTCTAACCCTGTGGTCTGCGGGCGAGTTCGGAGTCGAACCGCTCTATCGCAAGGTACCGGTGCGGAAGATCCGCTGAGCGCAGCGAACCCGCAGGCGGATGCCGCGTCTCCACCGTAGCAGTGATCCGTCAATCGCCTCTGCGCGGAGGCGGTGCTTGGTTCGGCGGGTTGCCCTCACCTGGTTCAGCACCGGCCGGGACCGTCAAGCAAGAGTGTGTGGACCAGATAATAATAACTAGTAAAGATTTGTTTTGCGGGCGCATTCTCCGGTACGCATCTTGACCCGCAAGTGCGATTGGTGAGGGCTGTGTCGTGAAGAACGTTCCCCCGGTTCGGAGCCTCGGTTTTGGCGCGCCCTAGACTCGAGTTACCTGCCTGGCCGGCCAGTCGAACGAATTGGCCGGCATTCCAACGCGAGAACATCCATAAACGAACGACTGCGTCACGACAGATTCACGGTGTGGTCGTCGCTCGGATTTCTTCATCCGGCATTCTGATCCCTTGTTCGGGAGGCGGTCATGTCACGCTGTAAATCGCGTTACATCTCATTCATAGCCGCCCTGTTGACAGTCCTGTTTTGGGTGGGCTGCCAGGACGATCCGACGCATCCCCCGGGTGAGTTGGACGTAGCTGAGCTGCACCTCAGTGCGAATCTCGCGGGCACGAACGTCGCCGCCCTGGTCGTCGAGGTGACCGCCGCCGACATTCCGGAGCCGCTGATCTTCAACATCCCGATCGGTGAGGGAGGCCAGGCGTCGGGCGTCATCACGGTGCCGGCC
>JBDHHZ010000182.1:0-6181 GCA_039589115.1 Gemmatimonadota bacterium
AGCGCGTACTGGGTGAGGGAGAATACTCGCGAGGACGCGATAGTCGTGAATCGCAAACCGCGACTATTCTACTACTTCTCCGGCCGCCGGGGCGACGTCTATCCGTTCACGACGCGTGTCAGCAGGTCCCCAGGCCCTATGTACCCTAGCTCGGGAGCGTACGGATTGACGAGCAGGAAGTTGCTCGAATAGACCTGCACGCTCTCGGAAGCTGCCGCCACCCCCCAAGCCCACCAACCGGCCACGACGGCGAGCGACGCCCCGCTCGCCACCGCCAGCTGTCGCCAGTCACGCCGCCAAGCCAGCGCCACGATCAGAGCCACCAACAGCGGCAGACCCGCGGCTCGCGTCAGATATGCCAGCACTGCCACGGTCATCGTCACGGCCAGCCAACGCCAGGACTCGGCGATGCGCTCGGCGGCCCACAGCGCTGCCAAGGTCAACAGGACGAACAGCGCCTCCGACAGAACCCAATGCGAGTAGTAGAGCAACACCGGGCTCAGCGCGAACGGCGCGACGACCGCCAGGCCTCCCTCCCAACCCAGCCGACGACGCGCCAGCATGAACAGGAAGACCAGCGATGTGGTGGTGAAGACGAGCGACAGGATCTTAAACGTGATCAGGCCAGCGCCCGACCACCTGGCAGCGGCGAGGATGGTCGGATAGACCGGCGGATACTGGGCGTGCCTCGGTGCGCCAGGCAAGTGGATGTTGCGGTAGCCCTGCCCCGACTCGATCGATTCCGCCAGGATCATGTAGCCGGCGTTATCTCCGCCGACGAATGGCTTCGGATCGAACAGCAGAATGGCGAGGATGACATGCAGCGCTACCAAGCCGGCAAACGCGGCCCACGCTATCTGTGTGCTCGACAGACTGCGTCGGGTCTTCTCTTCAGCCACCGCCATCCCAACCCCTCGGCCAGAGCTAGTGCTTGTTTTGAATGTCTCGAAGTGAATCCCGCAGATCGTCCACTTCCGCCCGCAGCGTAGCGACCAGCTCGGCGACGAAGCCGAACCCGAACAACGAAACGCCCATGACCTCCAGCAGCACCACCAGATTCAGCAGCGGCCGGAAACCATGGCCCATCAGACGCAACACGATCGCGGCTGCCCCGACCAGTATCCCGAGCCCGACCAGCGCCAGCCCAGTGAAGCCGAACAGCAGCATCGGCTTCCGGCTGAACAGCAACAGGAACCAGACGGCGACGAGGTCGAGAAAGCCCACGAAGATGCGCCCGCTGCCGCCGTACTTGGTCACGCCCTTGCGGCGCGGATGAAGCTCTACGTCGATCTCGCCGACCTTATACCCGCGGGCATGAGCCAGTACGACGAAGAATCGGTGCCAGTCGCGCCGCAACTGGATGTCGTCGAGTACCACCTTGCGGAAGATCTTGATCGAGTTCAAATCCCGGACCGGGACCCCGAACATCTTGCGCGACAGCCAGTTATAGATCCCGGACACCAGCCGCTTCTTGTATTTGCCCACCTTACGGCCACAGACGATGTCATAGCCTTCCTCCGCCTTCTCGAGGAAGCGCGGGATCTCTTCAGGAAGGTGCTGCAGGTCAGCGTCGAAGAGCAGGATCCAGTCGGTCTCCGCGGCACGAACACCAGTCACGAGTGCCTGAGTCTTTCCGAGGTTCAGCTTGTGGCGCTCGAGCTTCAGGCGGCTCAGCCCCGCACCTTCCCGTCGCGCGACCTCCAGAGAGCCATCCGTCGACCCGTCGTCGACGAAGATGACTTCGCCGTTCAAGTCGTGCTTGAGGAACGTCGCTTCTAGCTCGGCGAACAGCTCGGGGATGACCTCGCTCTCGTTGAGCGCCGGTATTACGACGGAGAAGTTGTTGCGCATCGCAGCGCCCTTCCCGAGGTCGGGTCTCTGCCCGGGTGCCGTCGCCGCTCGGCTCATACGCGCTTGCGCATCCGGGCGGAAAGGACACCCAGCTGATCGCGGTACTTGGCTACCGTACGACGGGCGATGTTGATGCCTTCCCTCTTCAGGATGTCGACGATAGCCTGGTCTGTTAACGGCTTCTTGGTGTCCTCATCGCCGACCAGCTTCTCGATTCGCGCCTTTATCCCCCGGGCCGAGACATCCTCGCCCGAGTCCGTCGAGAGGCCGCTCGAGAAGAAGAACTTCAGTGGGAAGACGCCCCGCGGAGTCTGGACGTACTTCTGGTTAGTGACGCGCGAGACCGTCGACTCGTGCATATTGATGACCTCGGCGACCTCGCGTAGCGTCAGTGGCTTCAGGTGCTCGATCCCCTCCTCGAAGAACTCCCGCTGCCTGTTGACGATGAAGTTCATGACCTTCAGCATCGTCTGCCGCCGTTGCTCGATCGCCTGGAGCATCCAGTTGGCGTTGTTCAGTTTGTTCGAGATGAACTCCTTGTTCTCGCCTTTGAACTTCGCCTTGTCCTTCGCGATCTCACGGTAGGACCGCGACAGCCTCAGCCGCGGCAGCGCCGTGTCGTTGTGGAACACGATGTAGTCGCTGTCGACCTTCTCGACGACCAGGTCGGCGATGATGTAGTTCCCTTCCCCCGCCGAATACTGCAGCCCCGGCTTTGGATCGAGCTTCGAGATCTCGTCGGCCGCCGCCTGCACGTCCAGCGGGCTCACGCCCAGCTCCTTCGATATCTCCGCCCAGCGATGGTTCACCAGCTGCTCGAAATGTCTGTCGACGATGGCATAGACGAGGGTGTCGGTTAGGTCCTGATCCCGCAGCTGCAGTAGGAGGCACTCCCGCAGGTCGCGGGCAGCTATACCGGCGGGATCGAGGCCCTGGATTATCGTCAGTACTTCCGCCACCTGTTCGACCGTGAGGGGCTCCTCATCGCCGAATCCAGCCTGCTTCGCCTCGTCGGTGTCGAGGAAGGCGTTGAGAGAGGCAGCGACCGCCTCGAGCGGACAGGTGAGAAATCCGTCATCGTCGATGTTGCCGATGATCTCCTCGGCGATCACAGTCTGCCGGGACTCGAGGCGGAGTAGTACGATCTGATCGCGCAGGTGATCGTAAAGGTCACGTGTCGCGACGGCGGTCGGCTCGTAGTACTCGCGCTCCTCGTACTCCTCGCGCCTCCCACCGGTCTCGTACCCATCGAGCAGTATGTCCTCCCAATCGACCTCGTTCTCGTCCTCTTTGGACTCCTCGGTATCGTTGTCTTCGACGCCGTCTTCCGCGGGCTCAACCATCTCGAGGAACGGGTTGGCTACGAGCTCCTGCTTGAGGTGTTGCTGCAGGTCAAGCAGGGGCATATAGAGGAGATCCATCGCCTGGTAGAGGCGAGGGTTGATCCTCAGTTCTTGCCCGAGCCTAACGCTCTGTTGCAGGCCGACTTTCATCGCCCTCCCCTTCCCTAGAGCCGGAAGTCCTCGCCCAAATATAGCTTGCGCGCCTGAGGATCGTTAACGAGTTCCTCGGACGTGCCTTCGATATGGATCCGCCCATCGAACATGATGTAGGCACGATCCGTGATCGACAGCGTCTCGCGGACGTTGTGATCGGTGATGAGCACACCCAGCCCTCGACGCTTGAGGTCCGCTACTATCCTCTGAATGTCGTCAACGGCGATCGGATCCACTCCTGCAAATGGTTCATCCAGCAGCATGAACTTCGGGTCGGTGACCAGCGCGCGCGTTATCTCCAGGCGGCGTCGCTCACCTCCCGACAGCGAGTAGGCTTTGTTCTTCCTCAGGTGCTTGATCGACAGCTCGTCGAGCAGCTGGTCCAGCCGCTCGCGGCGCTCCTCATCCGAGATTGGCAGCGTTTCGAGGATCCCCATGATATTCTGCTCGACGGTGAGCTTCCTGAACACCGAGGGCTCCTGCGACAGGTAGCCGATCCCGCGACGCGCGCGTCTATACATCGGAATTTTCGCCAGCCGCTGATCATCGAAGTAAACTTCGCCAGCGTCAGGAGCGACCAGTCCGACGATCATGTAAAACGTCGTCGTCTTGCCGGCTCCATTGGGGCCCAACAGGCCGACGATCTCGCCTTGCCGCACCTCGATATCCACGTCGTCGACCACACGCCGTCTCTTGTAGACCTTGACGAGGCCCTTCGAGCTCAGCCGGCTGTCGCCCGTCGCCGGAGGTGCCTTCACCTCGGTCCTGGTAGGTGCACGCAGCCGGCTCTCGATCGCGCGCTCCACCAGCTCGCAGTATGCGGCGCGCTCGGCATCGATTTCTGTCCAGGCGGCGCTCATGAAGGCGACTTCGCCGATACGGTTCGGCTCCAACCAGCCATCGACCTCCAGGCGCCCGAGGATCTGGTCCTGAAGGTATTTGTCCACCTCTTCCGCGGTCATGCGGCGGATCTCGAGCAGGCGACGGCTCTCTGGCGTGCCGTCGCGAGCTACCTGTCCGTATCGAGACAGGTACGCCTCGCGGAATGCCGCCACCAGGCGGCCACGCGACATCTGGCCCGTCTCGTTCGCCGCTTCCAGGATCTCGCGGACGGCGATCAGCATAGGCGCCTCGTGAGCCGGGAGCTTCTCGACATACGTCCGGAAGGTCCGCGGCTCTCCGCTCATCGGCCGATCGTCCTCGTCGTGTCAGCCGGCGTGGGGATGGTATCCGGCACGACGGCGGTATCGGCCGGGTTGAGTATCGTATCCGGCACGAAGGCGCTGTCGCCGTTGGTGGCGACCGGCACTGGCTCGAGGTAGACGCCCGTGCTGGGTCCGATGACCCGGGCTTGGGATACCTCACCGGTCTCGAGCCAGAGCGTCACTATGCGCCCGATCACATAGTTGACGGCGGGGGGTCCGGGCGTCTCCCCCTCCTCCGGCTGCGAGAGAATGTGATAGAGGGCCCGGGCATTACCGGAGGCCACCAGCTGGGTCAGCTCGACCTCCGCCTCACCGGCTCCCGCGCTGTCCGGCGGAACGAAGTAGCCGGTGATCGTGTCGCCCTCGAGCCAATCGTTCTCGAACAGGTCAACCCCGGACACCATCGGACTCATCGTGGTGGCCTCGGCTCGACCGACGGCGATCACTCTTTCCAGTTGCCCGGCCGGCTGCCAGATGTCGATGGAGTCGGCGACGAGCCTGTAGTCTCGGGACAGGCTGGAAACCCAGGGCTCGCGGCCCGCTGAATCCACCACTCCGGTGCGTTCCGGGTCTCCCGCCGATGCCACGGTGCGGTTCACCCCGCCTTCCTCGACGAACAGACGCAAGAAGGGCGCGTCGAGAACCAGCTCGCTCCCGCGCGCCGACGCGTTGGGCCAGGCCTCTATCTCGCGCACCTCGTTTCCCTGCATCAGCAACAGGATCGAGTCCCCTCCCAGCTCGACGTCCTCCGCTTCGATTTGGGGGTCCCCCAGCAGCCACACCTGGCCGCTCCTCAGATCGAGGTCCATGGAATCGCTGAGCGAATACAGGTCGCCTCGTTCCGCTACGACACTGCCGGCTCCGGCGACGGCCGAGTCGCCGTAGATGTGCAGGCGCGTCGCATCCACCTCGAAGGGCAGGTCATCTGGTCCACCCGCGCCGGCGCTGTAGGTCAGGTGGGGTCTCTGCGGCGCGAAGATCCGCTCCATCGGGCGTGCGGCGCTCTGTGGGTAGTACTCGAGCAGCGGCCCGGTCAGCGTCGAGCCGTTGCTCGTATCGCTCAACCGCACATTACCCTCACAGAGCACCCAGTCGGCGTCACGGTAGTACGTCGCCTGGTCCGCCTCCAACGTCTGAGCGCCATCCTCGTACTCGACGTTGCCGAACAGGTAGAGAAGGCCGCGTTCCTGGTAGTAGGTCGCGCTGTCGGCTTTCAACCACTTGCTGCCGCAAGTAGCCTCCACGCCGTCTGTGACGTCGTACCGGGTCTCGCCGTTGGGCAGCTTCACCATGTGCGACACCGTGCCCGGTGTGGTGAGGACATCGAGGCTACAGCTCTGCTGCTGCTGGGCAGGCGCTGTGACGAAGGCCGCCGCCGCCACGATGATCCCGGAGAAGACAGCGCTGCGCATCTCACGGCTCGCGTTCTGGCTGTTGGGAGCCCGGCCTCACCATCGTAGCCGATGTCAGTTCGATCACCTCCATGCGCGAATCCGACTCGAAAGCCGTCCCTTCGATGATCGTCCCGTCCGCATACATCATCCTCGTCGGCTCCTCGCTCCAGAGGCGATCCCTGATGCGGTTGTAATTCAACACCGTGGTCTCGATGCGTTCTCCTTTGCTGTTCTG
>JBDHHZ010000183.1:0-6156 GCA_039589115.1 Gemmatimonadota bacterium
ACGGGCGTCGATCCCTGGCGGTCGAACTCGTTGAACGGCCGCCCCGCGACCATCTCGATCCGCATCGTCTCGAAGTAGCCGGGCGACACCTTGTTCACGTCGGCCTGGTACCCGTATCCATCCTGAGACTCGCGGCCCGGCAGCTCGAAGTGGTGGGTCTCGCTGAGGAAGCCCAGCGGCAAGACGCTGGTCAGCGCCGCCGACTCGACCTCGGGAAGTGCCGACGCTCTCTCCCATAGCTCGCGGTAGAACGCTACCTCTTCATCATCGGTGTAACGGTGGATCGTCACGTCCAGCGTCATCACGTGTACGTTCGAAGGATCGAATCCGAGGTCGATCGAGTCCGCCCGACCCAACGCGCGCAGGAACATCCCCGCACCTACGAGCAGCACGACCGATCCTGTAACCTGCGCGATGACGAAGCTATTGCGCACCTTCGTGCGGCGGCCCGAAGCGCCGCCGCGTTCGTCCTTCAGCGATGACATGAGATCGGTCTTCGTCGCCTGCAGCGCCGGCGCCAGCCCGAACAGCACACCCGCCCCGAATGCGAGTGCGAGCGTGAAAGCCAGCACTCGCAGGTCGGGTGTGAAGTCGAAGGCGAATGGGGCCGGGACCGGCAGTCGTATGGCCGCCAGGCTGCTCGTCGCCCAGATAGCGATCAGCGTCCCAAGGCTGCCGCCCAGGAAGAACAGCAGGACGCTTTCGGTCAGCAGTTGTCGTATCAACCTGCCACGCCCCGCACCGATGGCGAGTCGCACGGCGATCTCGCGCGAGCGACCGGTCGCCCGGGCTAACAACATGCTGGCCACGTTCATGCTGGCGATCAGAAGCACGATCCCGGAGACGGTGAGCAAGAGGGCCATGAAGATCGCTATCGGGCCGCGGGCTTCGTCGAAGACGCCAGAGTACGGCGTGACCGATACATACGCGTTCTCATAGTGGTCGGGGTACTCGCGCCGCAGCCGTTCCGCCGTGACGTTCATCGCGGCGGCGGCCTGTTCGACCGACCAACCGGGCGCGAGGCGTCCGATACACACCAGGCCAGTGGAGTTCCTGGAGAGCGCGACACCCGTCAGCATCTCACGCATCGTCGTCGGCACCCAGAGACCGATATCGAACGCCGCCAGGTGGCCGGTGAAGCCTTCTTCCGCCACACCGATGACGGTGAACGAGTGGCGGTTGAGGGTCACCGTCTTCCCGACGATCGACGAGTCCGCGCCAAGCCGCCGGGTCCACAGCTTGTGACTCAACACGACTATCGGTTCCGCGTTGGCGGTGAGGTCCTCGCCGGGCAAGAAGAAGCGACCCAAAACCGGTCGCGTGCCGAGGATCTTGAAGTAGTCCGCCGTGGTCATCACGCCGCCGATGACCTGCGGCTCAGCATCGCGGCCCGTCGAGAGGCTGGCCGGGAACCAGTCGAGCGCCGCGATGTCGCTCAACCCGTTCTCGGCATCACGCAGGTCCTCGAACATGGCGTACGACATCGTCCCGAAGCGGAAGCCGCCTTCCTCGGAGAGATACGCCGATACGATCGTCCCCGGATTCCGAACGCCGACCGGTGTCCTGAAGAAGAACGAGTTCGCGACGCTGAAGATGGTCGTGGTCGGCCCGATGCCGAGTGCGATCGTCAGCGCCGCCAGCAGCGTGAACCCGGGCGACTTCTTGAGAAGACGCACGGCATAGCGGATGTCAGCCTTGAAGGAATCCATTGGGTCGCTCGCGTACTTCGAGTGGCAGACCGGTCAGGGGTACCGGCCCGGAGGATGGCGGGGCACGAGATGGCTGAACGTCTCTACGAGCGACGGTAGGAGCGGGTTTCGGCGGCCTCGGCTAGCGAGCCAGCTCGATCGCCACGATTTCGTCTATCAGGTCCGCGGGCCGCTCCGGCAGCCGCAAGACGATCGCGTCGTCCAGCACCTCGAACGAGACGATCCTCCCGTCGCGGATCAGACGCGCCGAGTGGACGCGGCCGGGCAAGTCCGGCAAGGCGAGCACCTTCGAGTTCCAGTCGAGGACGTGAACGTACACGGTATTGCCGCGCTGCGTGGTGACCCCCCAGTTGGCCGGAGCGAAGGGCCCACCGCGCGTACCATAGATGGACTCGCCGTACAGCTCGAGCCACGCGCCCACCTCCCGCAGCCGTGTCACGAACTCCGGCTGGATCTCGCCGGTGGACATCGGGCCGACGTTCAGCAGGAAGTTCGCGTTACTGCCCGCCGCACGTACCAGGTAGCGCACCAGCTCGGCGGTACTCTTGTACGATCGGTCGGTGATGTTGAATCCCCAGGACCGGTTCATCGTCTCCGCGGTCTCCAGGGGCAAGGCGCTGACCACGGTCGTATTGAAGCCCGCCGTGTTGGCGCCTGGAAGGTCCTTCTCGAACATCTGGAAATCTTCCCCGGGGATCGGCGTCTCGTGATGGTTGGAGCCGATCATAGTCTGCGGCTGCAGCTCGTGGATCAGAGAATACGTCTGCCCCAACCGCCAGTCCGCGTCCGGCCGGTCCCACATGCCATCGAACCAGATGCCGCCCAGCGGGCCGTACTGGGTCAGCAACTCGCGAAGCTGGGCGTCCATGTAGTCCAAGTAGGCGTACCATTCCCCGCTATCGGGACGGCCGGAGGAGTTACCCGTTCGCCCGCGCGGGTAATAGTCGGCGTGATGCCAATCGAGTTGAGAGTAATAAAGGAAGAGCTTGATACCCTGCCGCCGGCACTCCGCGGCGAGCGCACCGATGACATCTCTTCCATAAGGTGTGCGATCGACGATGTCCCAGTCGGAGACCCGAGAATCGTACATGGCGAAGCCGTCGTGGTGCTTCGCCGTGATCGTGATGTACCGCATGCCCGCCGCCTTGGCGAGCGATACCCAGGCCTCGGGATCGAAGCGTATCGGGTTGAACGCGTCGGCCAACTTCTCGTAGTCGGTGGCCGGGATGCGGCGCACCTCCATCACCCACTCGCCGGAGCCCATGACGCTGTAGGCTCCCCAATGGATGAAGAGGCCGAACTTGGCATCCTGGAACCATGTCCTGGCCTCGAGGTTCTCCGGGCTCGGCTCGTATTCGGCCTGTGAGAAGGCGTCCTGGACATTCAGCTGGAGGACAGCGGCTAGGACGATCAGTGCGCGTGCTAGTCTGCCTGGGCGAGTCATGGGTAGTCTCCCGGTCGACGCGATGTTTCCGCTCAGCGGTCGTCTCCGATGCGGGGTCTGGCGCTGGGCTCGCTAACTACTACTGCTCAGTCTTCGTCACCCCCCAGCCGCCTTATCGGCGACCAGGCAGGATCGCCGTCCCACCATTCGTTGTTCGTCAGACTGCTGGGGTTGGAGCCGTCCGCGTCCATGACGTAGATCTCGAAATCCCCATCCCGATTGCTCGCGAAGGCGATCCTGGTGCCGTCCGGCGACCAGGTAGATGTGAAGTCTCCCGCGGCGTTGTCGGTCAGATTTCTCGGGTTGGAGCCGTCGGCGTCCATGACGTAGACCTCCGAATTCCCATCCCGATCGCTCACGAAGGTGATCCTGGTGCCGTCCGGCGACCACGCAGGACCCCAGTCCGCTGCTGCGCTGTTGTTGGTCAGGTTTCTTGGGTTGGATCCGTCGGCGTCCATGACGTAGACCTCCCAATCCCCGTCCCGATCGCTTCGGAAAGCGATGCTGGTGCCGTCCGGCGACCAGGCAGGACTCCACTCATCCGCTGCGCTGTTGCTCAGATTTCTGGGGTTGGAGCCATCGGCATCCATGACGTAGACCTCACCATTGCCGTCCCGGTCGCTCACGAAGGCGATCCTGGTGCCGTCCGGCGACCAGGCTGGGTACCGATCGGCCGCCGCGTTGTTGGTCAGGTTTCTTGGGTTGGAGCCGTCGGCGTCCATCACGTAGATTTCCCGATTCCCGTCGTCCCGAGTGCTCATGAAGGCGATTCTGCTGCCGTCCGGCGACCAGGCAGGACTGCGGTCCCATTCGAAGTTGTTGCTCAGATTTCTGGGGTTGGAGCCGTCGGCGTTCATGACGTAGATTTGCGGGTTCGCGTCTGCTTTATACGCGTAGGCTATGAATGAGGCGGTCGTCTGATTACCGTTCACGCCTTCCCCACCCCCTCCGCTGTAGCTGCTGACCAGGACGGCGAGGGCCAGAACCGAGACTGTGAGATAGGGCTGCTTCTTCATGTGATCCCCCAACAGCTGGCAAGCAGACAGGTTAGTCCGCGGGGCGATAGCCGCTGCTCGGTGGACGCGAGGTTTCTGCTCAGCGGTCGTCGCCGCTGCCCTGGATGACGCCGCGTTCCGCCCGGCTCGACAGCTTCTCGATGTTGCGGCGGCCGACCTCATCCAGATCGAGCTCCAACACCGTAGCTACCTCGGCCACGTACCACATCACGTCACCCAGCTCGCCGGCCAGGGCCGCTCGATCTTCGTCGCTGATCCGTCCCGCCTTGTCGCGCAGCAGCTTACCCACCTTCTCCGCGAACTCGCCCGCCTCACCGGCCAGCTTCAACGTAGGATAGATCAGGCTGGCGACGTCGCCGTCGCCATACGTCGTCTTCAGGCTGGTCCGATGCGCCGCATTCTGGTACTCGCCGAGTTGCATGAGATCTCCGTTTGATTTGCTGGCGGATCACAACGGTGCCGGGGTCGCTGCTCGACCCCGCACGGGTCGAAGCTCCGGAATTCTAAGCGCTGTTGCTGCCCAAGACCATGTCGCACGGTATCGCGCATCAGAACGGATGGTGAGGCGTATTGCTCGTCATCCGCCTGCGCCGCATCTTCGAGGCAGCCCCATCATCAACATGGTTGCCGCGCTCACGAGGTCATCCATGCACACTCGTCTCTCGATTCTCTGGCTCCCCGTTCTGGTGTTCGCCGCTTCCTGTAGCAGGACGGACCAGGCCGGCACGTCTCCCGACATCTTCGACGCAGAAGCACACGTGGCGGCGTGGGTACAGTTGTGGAACACGTACGATCTGGCCCGGGTCGACGAGCTCTTCCTGGCCGATACGAGCCTGACGTACTTCTCCTCCGAACGAGAAGGTCTGATTCAAGGGTTCGCGGCCGTGCGCGCCCACCACGAGGGTTTCGGGTTCATCGAAGGTGGGAAAGAGCCCGAGCAAGAGCTATGGGTGGAACACGTGCAGAGTAGCGTCTTCGGAACGGTGGCCGTCGTCAAAGGGATCTGGTTCTTCGGCGATCGCACGGCGCCTCGTGACAGCGTCTCTCGCGGTCCAATGACCGCCGTTTACGTGTGGGCTGATGACCGCTACCGCATCGCCCACATGCACTTCGCAGACTACTGAGCCGGCTGAAAGCAAATGAAACATGTTGAGAGTCAGTCCACTCGCCGAGTGATGTGTCTACGATGAAGTCTTCGATCCCGTTCCTTTTCGCGTGGGTTCTACTCCCAGCGGTGATGCTCTCCGGCTGCGAAGAGCCGCCCCCGGACATCCCACCCAACGAGGTCGTTCCCTCCGAACAACAGCTCGAATACCAGAAGATGGAGTTCATCGGCTTCGTGCACTTCACGGTCAACACCTTTACGGACAAGGAGTGGGGATACGGCGATGAATCGCCCGGGATCTTCCACCCCACCCAGTTCGACGCAAACCAGTGGGCGGCGGTCGCAGCCGAGGCCGGGATGAAGGAGTTGATCCTGACGGCCAAGCACCACGACGGGTTTTGCCTATGGCCCTCGCGGTACACCGAGCATTCCGTCAAGCACAGCCCCTGGAAGGACGGGGCCGGCGATATCGTGGGAGAGTTCGTGGCGGCGAGCCGCCGGCAGGGCATCAAAGTCGGCCTCTATCTGTCTCCCTGGGACCGCAATCACGCGGATTACAGTCGGCCCGCCTACCTCGATTACTATCGCAATCAGCTGAGCGAACTGCTGACGGACTACGGCGCGATCACGGAGGTCTGGTTCGACGGTGCCAACGGCGGCACCGGCTATTACGGCGGAGCCAACGAAGAGCGGCGAATCGATCGCGAGACCTACTACGGTTGGGAAGAAACCTGGGCGCTGGTCAAGTCGCTACAGCCCGAAACGCTCATCTTCTCGGATGCCGGACCCGATATCCGCTGGATCGGGAACGAGCACGGATTCGCCGGCGCGACCAACTGGTCGACCATCAACAGCGAAGGAATCATCGTGGGAGGGGCGGAT
>JBDHHZ010000184.1:0-6112 GCA_039589115.1 Gemmatimonadota bacterium
CGGCCCGGCATCGACGAACCGGCCCAGTCGCAGAGCCTCTTCCGTTGACCACATCCCCGGCGTCTCTCCGATCAGCATCTCGTAGACCACACAGGCGAGGCCGAAAACGTCGGTTCTCTCATCGAAGTCGGCGATCCCGGTCGCCTGCTCCGGGCTCATGTAGCCCGGCGTCCCGAGCGGCACGCCGGTACGCGTCAGTGCTTCCCGGCCCGCCGCACTCACCGCTTTCGCGATACCGAAGTCGGCGACTACCGCCAATCCTTCCGAGAACAGGATGTTCTCCGGCTTCACATCACGATGAACGACGCCCTGGCGATGAGCGTGATCGAGGGCCGCCGCGACCTGCCGGGCGATGCGGAGCACCGCATCGAGCGGTAGTCGCGCGTCGAGGCGCAGGCGCAGCGATCCACCGGCCACATACGGCGTCACGTAGTAGAGGAAGCCGCCGGTCTCACCCGAATCGAGCAGCGGAAGGATGTGCGGATGGTTGAGCTGGGCGGTGATCCTGATCTCCCGCAGAAAACGATCGGACCCGACTATCGCGGTCACCTCCGCTCGCAGCACTTTCACCGCCACCTGCCGCCCATGCTTCAGGTCACGCGCCAGGTAGACCGTAGCCATTCCACCGCTACCGAGCTCGCCTCCGATCGCATAGCGGTCCGCTAGGGCGGCCCTGACTCGATCAAGATCGTCCGTCATCCGTCACCAAGCTTTCTCTTCTTCAGGCCGAGCGTCGCACCGCGCTCGGATCGCATCGCAGACGCGATTGGGGCCACAACATGATGACACGTTCCCCGTCTGGGATCAATCTGTGGAAAAGCGCCTGAGTGAGGGGGCTGTGTGAACAGAGAGGGCAGCTGGACGCTGCCCTCTCGGTCGTTCTTTTGCGCTGCGGAACAGCGTGACTAGTACATCTCGCCGATCGCCAGGGCCGCGGCGCGACGGACGCCGGGCTCCGGATCGTCGCTCAGCAGGCGAGCCAGCGGCTCGACTGCGCGCTTGTCCTCGATCTCGCCGAGTGCCCACGCCGCGGCGGCGCGCACGGACGACACGTCGTCGCGTAGCGCGCGCAGGAGTGGATCGACGGACTCCGGTGCTTCGGCGTAGCCCAGGCCGACAGCCGCCAGTTGGCGCGTACGCGCATCCCCGCCGGCCAGGGCATCGAGAAGCGACTCGACGGCGCGCGGGTGACGCGTGCGGCCGAGCAGGCGCGCAGCGACTCGCTGGACACACTCGTCGGGGTCTTCCAGCGCCGCGCGCAGCGGCGCGACCGCGCCGGGATCGGTCAGCCGTGCACTCGCCCAGTTCACGAGATCCCGGTGCTCGCGCATCGCATCGGGCTCGTAGTGCATGCGGCCCCAGCCCCAGCCGATCCCCAGGGAGCGGAGGATCATCTCGCAGGCGATGGGGCTGGTGCCGCGCACAGCGTCGAGCAACTGCTCGGCGCGAACGATATCGTCCACCCTGGACTGGGCGACGACGGTGCGGTCGGGCGACTCGACCCCGAGGGTGCCCGCCGCCGCAACCAGCACGGTCGCGGCGGCCAGCGTCGGAACTCGTCGCAGGGCCATCATTCGTCGTTACCTCCCAGCGCGCGTGCCGCGGCTCTGCGGATTTCCGGATCCTCATCCTCCAAGGCAGTGACCAAGACCTGATAGGCGGCCGGGTCCTCGATCTCGCCCAGCGCCCAGATGACCGCGCGCCGGGTCTCGACGTCGGTGTCAGGGCTGCGGAACAGCTCGGCCAATCCCTGAACGGCCGCCGGGTCCTCGATTTCGCCAATTGCGTGCACCGCATGCCGACGGACCTCGAGATCTTCGTCCCGCAGAGCGTTGATCAGTTCCGGCGGTGCGCTGCTCAGCTCGAGCTCGCCGAGTGCCCAGGCCGCTTTCTGGCGGACCGAGGGCACGGCGTCTCCGAGTGCTGCTGCGAGACCCGGAGCCGCTCTGGGATCCTCGATTTCGCCCAGCGCCCAGATCGTAAGCTCGCGAACCTCGGAGTCGGAGTCGCGCAGCATCTCGAGCAGCGGCTCCACAGCACGACGGCTTTCGATCTCGCCGAGGGCATGGATCACCGCCCGGCGCACCTCCACGTCGGAGTCACCCAGCACCCCGATGAGCGGGTCGACAGCGCGTGCGTCCTCGATTTCGCCCAGCGCCCAGATGGCCATCCGCCTAACCTCTGCATCCGAGTCGTTGAGCGCCTGGGCCAGCGCATCGACGCCACTGCCGTGCTCGATTTCGCCCAGCGCCCAGGCGGCCTTCACCCGCACGCTGGCCTCGCTGTCGGAGGCCAGCACGCCGGCGAGTGCCGGCACGGCCCGCGAGTCCTCGATCTCGCCGAGCGCCCAGACCGCCAGCTCGCGGATCTCGACATCGTTATCGCGCAAAGCGGAGCTCAGCGCGTCGACTGCATCAGGCGACTCGATCTCTCCTAACGCCCGGATCACTGCCACCCGGACCTCGTAATCGGGATCGTCAATCGCTGCAGCCAGAGGTTCGACTCCCCGCGAGTCGTCGATCTCGCCCAGCGCGTAGGCCGCCATCAGGCGCACCGACTGCTCCTCATCCTGCTGGAGCGCCTCGCCCAACGCCGGGATGGCACGCGGGTCTTCGATTTCGCCCAGTGCATAGGCCGCCGCCTCGCGGACCTCGGGATCGGAGTCCGTGCGAAGCGCCCGTATGAGCGCCTCGACGGCGGCCGTGTCCTGGAGTGCGCCCAGCGACTCTGCTACGTACCGGCGCACTTCAATGTCAGCGTCGTCCAGCGCTCCGATCAGAGCCGTCACGCGCTCGCTCGTCGGGCCTTGCTCGGTCGGACCCTGCGCCGATGGCTCAGCTCGCTCCGGGCCCATAGCTGCCAACGGAACGGCCGTCAGCACGACGGCAACGATTACGAAGAAGACGCCGGCGGGGGTGAGACCATTGCGCTTCACACCGGGCTCGAGGATCGCCAGGAGCCGGCCCTCGAACTCGGTGCGCCGCGCCATCGGCAGCGCCGCGACCGGTGTCCATGAGCGGCCCGCAGTTCGCACTATCTCTATCAGATGCCCCGCATACTCCGAGGGCGCCGTGCCGGCACGCAGAACGAGGTCGTCGCAGGCGCGCTCGCTCTCCGAGCGCAGCCGGCGCGCCCCAAGCCAGACCAGCGGGTTGAACCAGTGGACCGCACAGGCGACCTGCGACAGAAGATGCGCCGTCATGTCTCCGCGACTGAAGTGTGCGAGCTCGTGCAACAGCACCGCCTGACGACGCTCTTCGCTCCAACCCTCCGCATCGCTGGGGAGCACGACGACGGGGCTGAATATGCCACACCCGAACGGGATCTTGGCATGCCGGCTCGAGAGGAGGCGAACCGGAGCATCGATCCCCAGCCGCGCACACGCCCGATTCAACAGCCCGTCCCAAGCTCGTCCACCGAGCCGAACGCCGCGCCGCGCCATGTACGACATGGCGATGATACCGACAGCCAGCCGGCCGAGCACGACGAACATTCCCGCGATCCAGAGGACCGCGAGCATACCGCGCACGCCGGGCAGCTCGAAGCGCACCGCCTGGGATCCGGCTGACGCAACGCGAGATGTCTCTCGCTCACGACTGGCCACCTTGTCGCGCGTCACAACGGACGCCGGGGCGGCACCCTCCACACCCTTCGAATCTTTCGAGTGCAGCTGCGGCTTCGAATCGACGGCGGGGGTCGGCGCTATCTCTTCATGGCCCGCAGTCACATCCGCCGGGGCACCGACGAACGGTAACTCTAACCGCAATGGAATCACTGCGGAGAGCACCGGGATCGCCAGCAAGCCGGCCAATCCAACGGCCCAGAATAGGTGACGTGACGCCGCCGAACCGCGGCGCAGCGCACCGGCGACTGCAAAGAGTAGAGCGAGGTATATCGCACCCTTGACCGCTGCGTCTGCCAGTAGTGTCATCGACATGGCTACCTTCCTTCTTGCTCGGCCCGCCTCACCAGCTCGGCGAGTCGCTCCAGGGCTTCGTCCGATATCTTCGTGTCAGATTGCTTGATCAACGCCAGCGCCGCTCGCTCGCTCGACCCTTCGAAGAAGGTGTCCACCAGGTTACGTAGCGCCGTACGCCGCGCTCGCTCCGCCGGCACCACCGGCAGATACACGTAGCGCGGGCCATCCTGCTCGTGCCTGGCGTAGCCCTTCTCCTCCAGTTTTCCGAGCATCGCTCTCACCGCCGAATAGCTCGGCGGGTCCGGTAGCTCGTCGAGAACGTCGCGTACCGTCGCTCGCTCGAGCCGGTACAACGCCTCCACTATCTGACGTTCGCGGCGTCCGAGGTCACCTAAATCAGGTTGGTTCATCCCAAGCTCCCGGGACGGGGTGATCGCAGCCAGGCGGAATCGCCTGCCTGCTAACTGAGTAGCAGAGTGCTACTACAGTAGCATCCGCGCCGCGACCTGTCAAGCTTCTGTCGACGCTCCTGATATCGGGCGGAAGCCCGGTGAGGCTGCTGAACCCTACGGGCGCGGCCAGGGGCGTGTTTCCCAAAGGGCGGCGCGGAAACCAGAGTTGAGGCCGCTCGTTTGCAAAGGAGCCCCCAATTGCCTACCGTTCCCCGACTTCTGTCCGAAAACGCCAATAGAACAGCGGGATCAGAACGATATGCCTGGATTCGAAGTCTTCGGTGAGGCCGAGCGCAAAGAGGTGAACGACGTGCTGGAGTCCGGCGTCCTGATGCGCTACGGCTTCGATGCGATGCGGAACGGCCACTGGAAGGCGCGCGAGCTGGAGCAGGCGATTGCCGAGAAGTTCGGCGTCCGTCACGCCCAGCTGGTCTCCAGCGGCACCGCCGCGCTTACGACCACGCTCGCCGGCTGCGGTATCGGCGCTGGCGACGAGGTCATCGTGCCGACGTTCACTTTCGTCGCGACTTTCGAGGCCGTGCTATCGGTGGGCGCCACCCCGGTGCTGGCTGACATCGACGACACGCTGTGCCTTGCACCGGAGGCGGTGGAAGCGGCCATTACCCCGCACACTCGGGCGGTCGTGCCGGTGCACATGTGCGGCGGCATGGCGCAGATCGACCGCATCAAGGATATCTGCGACGAGCGCGGCGTCCTGCTCATCGAGGACGCCTGCCAGGCAATTGGCGGCAGCTTCAACGGTAAAGCGCTGGGCACCTTCGGTCGCGCCGGCTGCTACTCATTCGATCCGGTAAAGACCATCACGTGCGGCGAGGGCGGCGCGATGGTGACCGATGACGATGAGCTGGCCGTGAAGGCGGATGGCTTCCAGGACCACGGCCACGATCACGTGGGGAACGACCGCGGCGCCGAGAGCCACCCCTTCATGGGCCTCAACTTCCGGATCTCGGAGCTCAACGCCGCGGTCGGACTTGCCCAGTTCAGGAGACTGGACGAGTTCCTGGCGATCCAGCGGGCGAACAAGAAAGTCCTGAAGGATGCCCTAGCCGAGATCCCCGAAGTAAGCTTCCGGCGTCTACCGGACCCTGACGGAGACAACGCGTCATTCCTGTGCTTCTTCCTTCCAACGGAGGAACTGACACGCGGCGTCATGGAGGCGCTAAGGGAACGGAGCGTCGACGGCAGCTTCTACTGGTACGACAACAACTGGCACTACATCCGGCAGTGGGATCACCTGAAGGGCCTGAAGTCGCTTTATCCGCTGCACGATCGACTGAAGGCCGTACTCGAACGCCAGGCGCAGCGCGAGTACGCTACGTCAGATGCGATCATGTCGCGTACAGTTTGCTGCCTGATCAAGCTGTCGTGGTCGGAGTCCGATTTGCAGGAGCGCGCCCGGTCGATGGTCGAGGCCGTGCGCTCGGTCGTGTAGAAGAGCCGCTACTATGAGAGTCGTCGCCCTCATCCCGGCCCGCTACGAATCCACCAGGTTTCCCGGCAAGCTCATGGTGAACCTGGCCGGGAAGACCGTGATCCGGCGGACCTACGAAGCCGTGGCCAGGACGGGCCTTTTCGACGAAGTCGTCGTGGTCACCGACAGCGACATCATATATAGAGAGATCGCGGAGAGCGGTGGCAGCGCGGTGATGAGCCGGCCCGAGCACGCGAGCGGCAGCGACCGCATCGCGGAAGCGGCGGCGAACATGGATGTGGACGTCGT
>JBDHHZ010000185.1:0-6088 GCA_039589115.1 Gemmatimonadota bacterium
CGATGCTATCGGTGGAATCGAGCGGTTCATTCACACGGGTGAGCGGGTCGTGCTGAAGCCGAACGTCGGCTGGGATCGCACTCCGGCACAGGGCGCGAACACCCATCCCGTCCTCGTGAGCGAGATGGTCCGGCTCTGCCTGGACGCGGGCGCTGCCCAAGTGGTCGTCGCCGACGTCAGCTGTAACGATCCGCGACGCAGCTTCCTGCGCTCCGGCATCAAGGAGGCGGGCGAAACGGCCGGAGCAAGCGTGATGCTTCCCACCCCGGAAGATTTCGTCGATGTCGATCTCGGCGGCTCGGTGTTGACGAGATGGCCGGTATTGAAGCACTTCGTCCAGGCCGACCGCCTGATCAACATGCCGATCGTCAAGCAACACTCTTTGACCCGCTGCACAATAGGAATGAAGAACCTGTACGGCATACTCGGTGGACGTCGCAACCGGCTGCATCAAGAGATAGATCAGTCGATAGTCGATCTGGCTGCGTTCGTCCGGCCGACGCTCACCGTAGTGGACGCTACGCGCGTCATGTTCAGGGGTGGCCCGCAGGGCGGCTCGCTGGACGACGTCTCGATAGAGAACACCGTCATGTGTTCGACCGACCAGGTAGCGGCCGACGCCAGAGCCGCTGAGTTCCTGGGTCTCAGCGGCCGTCAGGTCGGTCACATCGCGTTGGCCGCGCAGTCGGGACTGGGATCGCTGGACTATCGGGCCGCCGGGTACAGAGAGATAGTCTGATGATCGTACGAGTCGCATGAGTATCCAGACCGTCAGGAACCTGCGCCGCACGTCTCAAGTAGTCTTCTTTCTCATCTTCTTCTGGCTCATTCTCAAAACGACCTTCGAGGTCGATTTCAGCCCGGCCGATGCATCCGAGATAAGGCTGCCCTACCCGGTATCGATCGCTCTCGAGCTCGATCCGCTGGCGGCTCTGATGACGTTGCTGGCCAGTGGCACTCTGTACAAAGGGCTACTGTGGTCGCTGGTGATTCTGATGCCGACGATCTTCATCGGGCGCTTCTTCTGCGGCTGGGTCTGCCCGCTGGGCAGTCTGAACCACTGGATGTCCGGATTTCGCTCCGAGCGCGGTTCGCGCAAGGGCAAGCGGCTGCTGGAATCCAACCGCTACAAGAAGTATCAGAGGATCAAGTACTACGTCCTCTTCTACTGTCTTGGTGCAGCGCTACTGGGAAGCCTGCAGGCGGGGCTGCTCGACCCGCTGTCGCTGTTGGCTCGCTCGATCGGCACCGCCTTCCTGCCCGCCCTGCACACCGGGGCGGCGGCGCTGGCCGCGGCGGCTGCAGGCACCGGAATCGGCCCGGTAGCCGGCGCCGGCCAGGGCATCTACGACTTGCTCGCAGCGACACTGCTACCGTACAGGCAGGCGCACTTCCACGGAGTGGTGGTTATCGGCCTCCTCTTCGTGACGATCCTCTTGCTGAACAGGGTCTTCACGCGCTTCTGGTGCCGGGGCATCTGCCCGCTGGGAGCGCTGCTCGGCGTCTTCTCAAGGTTCGCGATACTCGGGCTCGCGAAAGACGAGGAGGCGTGCGACAGCTGTAACAAGTGTCTGCTGGCGTGCCAGGGTGCGGACAATCCGGATGTGGGCAGCCGCTGGCGGCAGGCCGAGTGTCATCTGTGCCTCAACTGCCAGGCGGCCTGTCCCGAGGGATCGCTCAAGTTCAAGTTCTTCCCCAACCAACCGGACACGAAGACGAATCCCGCGGGCACGCCCAAGGTCGATGTCACGCGCCGCAAGGTGCTGGCGTCGTTTGTCGGCGGAACGGCCGCGGTGCTGCTCTTCCGCTCGGGCGATGCCCACGAGGCCAACCGCTCGCCGTTCGTGATCCGGCCGCCCGGCTCGCTGCCCGAAGAGGATTTCCTCGGTCGCTGCATCCGCTGCGGTCAGTGCATGCGCGTCTGCCCCAACAACGCCCTGCACCCGACGCTACTCGAGTCCGGGCTGGAAGGTCTCTGGACGCCGTATCTCATCGCCAAGATCGGCTACTGCGAGCCGACCTGTACGCTCTGCGGTCAGGTCTGTCCGACCGGCGCGATCAACGAGTTGACTCTGACCCAGAAGGTCGGCGACGAGGAGACTCAACCGGACCGGATCGGTACGGCCTTTCTCGATCGCGGTCGCTGCCTGCCTTGGGCCATGGCCACGCCCTGCATCGTATGCGAGGAGTGGTGTCCGACCTCGCCCAAGGCGATTTACCTGATGGAAGAGACCGCCGTCGATAGGCTGGGCAACGAAGTGGCGGTAAAACGGCCGCACGTCGACCCGGCGCTCTGCACCGGCTGCGGGGCCTGCGAGTACGCCTGCCCGGTGTACGACCGCAAGGCGATCTACGTCACGTCGGTAGGCGAGTCTCGCTCGGAGACGAACCAGATTCTGCTGGAGAGACAGCGCGCGTAGAGTCGGCGCGCCGTCGTGCTTCCAGACCGCTAAATCAGACTATCGTCCTGCCAGCCGAGCCTCACGAGCTCGATTCTATCCATAGCGGCGTTGCCGAGACCGTACTCGGTATCGGCGAGCGCTATGTGGTGGGCGGTCGGCTGCAGCGGGCGGTCTTCGCCGAAAACGAGTCGCCGTTTCTGCTGGATGATACGCAACCCGACGGCATCGGCGGCCACCGGATCGGTGCTCGCGATCAAACCGCCGTACGGCCAGGTGTAGCTCGAATCGAAATGGTGCGGCCCGATGTTGTGGAATTGTGGGTTCAGCATCACCAGAACGTTGAGGCGCGTCTTGCCCTTGGTGATCGGAAGATCCCACAGCTTCGCCAGACTGGCGCAGGCATCGTCGTGATAGTCCGGCGGGTGATCGAACGTGATGTAGTTCTTGATGAGACTTCCCACACCGGACCAGGCATGAGTGCGCATCGGTCGCGTGTTGATCAGTGCCGTGCTCCTTTGGAAGACATCGTTCTGCAACACGCGGCGGTCCGACATCGCGACATTCTCCTCTGAGACGCCCGCCGCCAACACGCCGTGCCGGATCGCCTGCTCCAATTCCGGCGGGGTCGGTAGATGACTCCACACGTTGGTCTTGATGCCGACGACGTCGTCCGGTCGAATCATCTGCGCCCAGCACTCCGACGGCGTCTCTAAACCGAACAGCGCCACCAGCGCCTCATCCAGCATCGCCTGAATCAGTTCGGCGTCGTAGTCGTTGATACCCGAGACGACATCCTCGTTACGGATCAGAACTACCCTGGATGTCCCGGCCTGTGTGACTCTGCCGAAAGCGGACTTCGGTAGACCTGCCGCCATGCCCAGCAGTGCGCCGCCCACGCCTTTCATGAAATTCCGTCGGCTGAGTCCTGTCTTCTTCTTGGCCATGGCTCTGGTCCTCAGTCTGGTGACTGTGCGAGTCCGTTCAGCGTCGCCTGGAGCAGATCGTCTGCCGCGGTCTCCGAGACCGCATCGAGCACCACGACCACGAAGCGATCGCGGCGTCCGTATGATTGGAAGGCGCCGTTCCCGGTCTCTACCGTCTGTGAATCGTCGGCTTCCGGCAGGTAACCCTGCCTGAACGAGGATACCGCTGCCGCGGCGTCGCTCTCGTTGGCGTACCTGATCAGCAGTAGGTATGTCGAGCCCGGCGCGTAGCGCGCCAGCACGGCGTCGGTCTCGGGGCTCAACTCGAGGATGTTCTCTCGAGCCAGATAGTAGTTGTAGTTCAGTGACTGATGGAGATGAAAGAACCGCTCGCTGAAGGCTACTAGCCCCGCGCCGGGCAGCATGGCCACCAGATCTGGCGGATCCGACGCGGGCGGCAGGCGACCAGAGATCGCCCGTGAGATGTCCAGCAGGGCACGATCCGAGTCGGCGGTGCGTTCCTCGGACGCGACACACACGTAGTATCGGTCCTGCCAGAAGCAGAGCACACGGCCCTTCTGCTCGTAACCGCCACCGATGCCCGTCTCCTCTTGCTCCCGAGCGTAGCTGAAGACGCCGTAGGCATCAGCGGTGTTGCCCATGTCGAACAGCTCGACGGTGATGTCCGGGCCCTGCGAACCGGTGTAGACGACCACTGCGACCCGATCGAACGCGTAGGAACGATACACTTCGCCGGCGCCGTTGATGTAGTCGAAAATCGTCTCGCGGTCGTAGGAGGTCGCGGAATCGCTGCGGGTCCAGGTATCGATCTGTTCGGGAAGCAGGTCGACCACTGCCGTCTTATCTGGTTCCTGATCGGCGCAACCGGGCAGAGTCGTGCTTGCCAGTAGCAACGCTGCCAGCGCCGGAACCGATCTCCTCACGGCGAGGGACATCTCAGTTGAGTCTGCCATCGAATATCGAGGCGAAGCTAGCCCCCGGACAATCGCGGAGTCAAGCGACTTGCCGGGTCTGTTGCCCCCCTGGCGGCATTGCACCATGATGGGTACCGCCTCGGCACTTCCAATCATTACAGCCGCAACAGGAGAAAGGGCGATCATGGACCGCAGGAGCTTCGTCAAGCACACTGGTGTCGTTTTGGCTGCCGCTTCCTCGGTGGGAAGCCTGACGGCTTGTTCGGCGAGGTCCGAACCGCTCGCCGGGGCTGCGGGGATCGGGATGTGTGACTGGAACCTCGGGCCGATGTGTGACCCCGAGCAGATTCCGAAGGCGGTCGAGGCCCATCTGGAGGGGATCCAGGTGAGTCTGGGACGCACCCCGGACGAGATCGTCTTGAGGGATCCCGGTGTACGGGGGCGCTATCTCGAGCTCGGCCGGCAGCATGGGGTCACGTTTCACTCCGTCGCCCTCGGGCTGCTCAACGGCAACCCGCTTGCGGACCAGCCCCGAGCGGCCGTCTGGTTGGTCGACGCCATCGAGGTTGCCGTCGCGCTCGGTGCGGGCAACGTGCTGATGGCCTTCTTCGGGGACGGCGATCTACGGTTCAGGGGTGAGGGCGGCGACTTCGTCAACGAGTCGGAGGCCGGTTTTGCGTCCTACCGGCTGGACGAGGCCAAGGTCACCAGCGTGGTCGAGACCCTGGAACAGGTCGTCCCGCGGGCCCGGGATGCCGGGGTGGTGCTGGGACTGGAGAACACCATCACCGCGGCGCAGAACCTGGAAATCATCGAGCGCGTCGGTTCGGAATGGCTGCAGGTCTACTACGACGTGGGCAACTCCACCGGCAACGGCTACGACGTGCCCGGCGAGCTGCGGATGCTGGGGGTTGACCAGATCTGCGAGGTCCACCTGAAGGACTGGAGCACACCGCTGCTGGGCAGCGAAGAGGGCATGGTGGATATGCCGGCCGCCGCGGCGGCCCTGCATGACATCGGCTTCGATAAGTGGCTGGTGTTGGAAACCAGCGGCCGTGACGATCTATTCCTGGAAGACACGCGTCGTAACGTGGCCTGGGCGCGGCAGACATTCCAGATGGCGTGAGACGCGCCTTGCGTTGGCCGAGTCGGGTCCGGAAGACGATCGCTGCGACGGTCGCCCCGTTGGGTCGGCTCCTGCGCCGGCCCTTCGTCGGGGGTGTCGGGGCGGGGATCTTGCTCGTGCTGCTGATCCGGAGCGGCAACACCGTAACCTCCACTGACAGCTTCTGTGAGGCGTGCCACACCCATCCTCAGGCCACATCCTCCTGGATCCAGTCCACCCATTACGCGACGAAGAGCGGCACGGTGGTGCACTGTGTGGAGTGCCATCTGCCACCCGGGGGAGTGGCCTATGCGGTCCAGAAGACGAGGCTCGGGATCCGCGACGCCTTCGGTGCGATCGTCAAGGACAGAGAGTCGTTCGACTGGGAGGAGCGTTCCCAGCTCGAGCACGCGCGCACCCACACTTTCCGCGAATCATGTTTGGAGTGCCATCCGAACCTCTTCCCGGTAGAACTCACCGACAAGGGTGAGGAAGCGCACCTCCACTATGAACGGCGCTCCGATGAAGTGCGCTGCCTCAACTGCCACCTGCACGTGGGCCATTACGACCCCGATGCTGCGCAGGAGATAGATTTCGGCTTGGTCGAAGTCGCGGAGGCGGAGATCTTCGACGCACCGGCAGTCGTCGACGGGTTCGTCGACTACACCGAGTTCATCCCGGGCACGACCGTGTCCTTCGAGATGGTGGCGATCCCCGGCGGCA
>JBDHHZ010000186.1:0-6082 GCA_039589115.1 Gemmatimonadota bacterium
ACGATCGCAGTGGCCTTCGCGATCTCCTCCTCCGAAGGCGCGAAAGCCTCGTGGATCGGTTGGATTTGCCGCGGATGGATACAACCCATGCCCTCGAACCCCAGGGCCCGCGAGGCTCGCGCCCACTCCCCCAACCCCTCCATGTCGCCCACATCGCCGTAGACGGAGTCGATGGCCTGGACGCCCGCAGCGTGTGCGGCGTTCACCAGACGAGTGCGAGCGTAGAGTGACTCGAGCCCCTCCTGCGTCTTTCTGACGCCGAGGTCCGCCGTATAATCCTCGAGCCCGATGGTCAGAGCGACGACGGTCTCCGCCGCGCTGGCGACGGCGAACGCGTTCTCTACGCCGAGCGCCGACTCCAGGATCGGCATCAGCCAGGTGGTCTGCCCGTCGCCGGCCTTGGCGCTGATTCCGCGGATTCGCTCTTCGACCTCCTGAACCTGCCGGGCATCCTCGACTTTCGGCATCAGAATCAGATCGGGCCCCTCGGGCACGATGGCCTTCAGATCCTCTAAGCCCAGAGGAAGCTGGTTGATGCGGACCATGCGCTCCGCGCCCATGAAGTCGACGCAGCGAAGCGCGTTGCGGACCACCAGGCGCGCGGTGTCCTTCTCGTCTGGATGAACCGAGTCTTCGAGGTCCAGGATCACGCCGTCGGGCTTGTGCAGGCCTGCGTTGATCAGCAGCTTCGGCTGGTTACCAGGAAGGTAAAGGCGCGAGCGGCGTAGCCGATCGCGAGCGGTGGCCGATTCGCGGGTGACTGCGCTCTCCGGTCGCGCATCGCCCTTACCCTTGGCGCCGGCCCGGCGGGCGGCGGCCTCGACCCGGGCTGCGATAGTGAAGGGAAGGCCGCCTTTGTCGTCGATCTCGACGCGGGCGTGCTGAACCCCCAGGGCGCCCAGCACATCACTGGCGATCTGCTTGATCGAATCGCCGTATGATGTACCGACCTTCGAATCGAGCTGGAGCTCGAGGCCGCCCGAGCGCGTCAGCTCGATCATCACGTGCAGGTCGGAACGGACGTCGTCTCCCGTCGGGCCGGCGGCGCCGCGCTGGGGCTCGTCCTTGCTAGAGCTGCGTGACATCTCCTCTGCCTCCCTCAGGACAGCTTCGATATGATCGCGTCGGTGATCTGGTCAGTGGTGGCGGCTCCCTTCGAGAAGACGTCGGGACCGCCGGGTATCCGCATCATGTCGTAGGATCGGGCCACGCCCTCCTCGATGACGGCCGCGATGGCGCTCCTGATCGTCGCGGCTTCTTCCGTCGCTGCTACATGATCGAGCATCATGGCGGCGCTGAGGATCATGGCGATGGGATTGACGATAGGCGGATCGAGTGCCTCGTACTTGGGAGCCGAGCCGTGGGTCGGCTCGAAGACGGCCACGTCGTCGCCGATATTAGCAGAGCAGGCGAACCCGAGGCCGCCCACCAGGCCGGCGAACGCGTCGGACACGATATCCCCGAACATGTTGCCGGCGACGATGACCGAATAGTCCTCAGGACTCTTGGTCAGCCACATCATCTGCGCGTCGATGTTGGTGGACCAGAGCTGGATGTTGGGGAAGTCGGCGTGCACCTGCTTGGCTACCTCTTCCATCATCCCTGACGTCTCGCGCAGAACGTTCGGCTTCTCGCAGATCGTGACCGAGGGGTAGCCGTGCTTCTTGGCGTACTCGAACGCGGCCTGGACGATCCGCCGGCAGGCGTTCCGCGTGAAGACGCGTGTCGATATCGCGATGTCGGCACTCGGTACGTCGGCGAATGCCTTGAACTTCACGTGGGTCGCCATAGCCGCCCGGACCTCGGCCGGCGGATCGGTCCACTCGATTCCACCATACAAACCCTCAGTATTCTGCCGGAAGATCACCGCGTCCACCTTCGGCTCCTCGAACCCGCCACCTGCCGTTTGGCGCACGAAATTGAGCGCGTTACCGGAGAAAGAACGGCAGGGCCGGATGCAGATATCGAGGTTGAATACCTGTCGCAGTCCGACGATCGGGCTGTAGTAGACGTAGCCCTTGTCCTGCAGATCGGGGCGCAGCTCCTTGGCCGCTTCCCCTTTCGGCTTCGACGTGATGGCGCCGAACAGCCCTAGCTTGTGCTTCTTCAGCAGGTCGAGCGTTTCTTGAGGTAGCGGGTTCCCAGCGCTCACCCAGCAGTCCCATCCGATATCGGCGTGCACGTACTCCGCATCGAAACCGACGGCATCGAGAACCCTGATCGCTTCCGGCAATACCACTTTGCCTATGCCGTCTCCCGGCATCTTCACGACTGTATACTTTGCCATATTCATGCTTTCGTGTTTGAAGATTCTCCGTGATTACCGGCCACCGACCACCGACCACCGATTACCGGCCACCGGCCACCGATTACCGGCCTCCGGCTACCGGCCACCGGCCTACTGACCTACCGACTCCACTGCGAGCCTCCGCTTCACCAGGTTCTCGATCCCGCCGGCGACCACCAGAGACTGCGGCACCGAGCCCAGGGGTGGGAAGCTGTATTCTTCACCACGCAGCGCCACGCTGCCGATCGAGAAGTCGATCTCGATCAGGTCGCCCGGGACGATCGTCAGATCGCCGGCTGCGATCGAGTCGCTGTGCTGCGCTCGCATGTTATCCACCAGCTCCCGGCACTCGATGCAGACGAAGCCGTTGTTGAAGGCGTTGCGAAGGTACGTCTGTGAAAAGCTGCCGGCGATGACTAGCGGTATCCCAGCGGCCTGCAACGCCGTCGCCGCCTGCTCGCGGCTGGAGCCCGTGCCGAAGTTGTAGCCGCCTACCAGTACATCGCCCGGCTGTACCAGTTGCCGGAAGGTCGGGTCGTAGTTTTCCATCACGACCGCGGCCATCTCGTCACGCGTCAGATCTCGATAAGTATAGTCCTTACCGTAGATGCCGTCGGTGTTCAGGTTATCCTGGGGCAACAGGACCAGGCGGCCTTCGATCCGCTCCGGGAAGCCCGGCTGGATGGCGACTCTCTCCGTCACATCCCCGGCCGTCGCAGCGGTCGCCTCGAAACTGTACTCCGGGCGCCGACCTTCGGACGCCTCTGGTCCGGCGATGTAGCCTGCTACGGCGGAAGCTGCGACGACTTGCGGGCTCGCCAGGTAAGCCTGCGCCTCCCGGGAGCCCATCCGGCCCTTGAAATTGCGGTTGGTGGCCGAGATACCGACCTCACCCGGTTCCAACAAGCCGGTACCGAGGCCGATGCACGGACCGCATCCGGACGGCAAAGGCTGCGCGCCCGCCTCGAGCAGCGCCGTCCAGGCGCCGCTCTTCTCAGCGTCCTGCTGGACCTCGGCGCTTGCGGCGGCCACGTAGAACTCGACGCCGTCCGCGACCTTCTTGCCTTGAATCACTTCGGCGGCCGCCTCCAGGTCCTCCAGCCGGCTGTTCACGCAGGAAACCAGGTATGCCTTATGGATCGTGAGCTTCGCGCGCTCGATATCGGCGAGCGAGCGCATCGTCTGAACGGTGTCGGGCCCGGAGACGTGAGGGCTCACGTCTCCGAGATCGAGCTCGATCCGCCCGGCGTATACGGCGTCGGAGTCGGCACGTAGCGGGTCTTCCGCCCAGGCGGCGAGATCGGCATCGCTGAAGCGACCGACCCCCTTCGCCGCCAGCATGGTCTTCCTCTTCTCGAGGTAGGCCAGCGTCACCTGGTCGGCCGGGAACCAGCCGACCAGAGCCCCCCACTCGGTGGTCATGTTGGAGATGGTCATGCGGGCGTCCATGCTGAGTCCCGCGACCCCGGGCCCGGTGAACTCCACCGCCGCGTTCAGCACCTCACCCTTGTTATAGAGGCCGCAGAGCGTGACGATGACGTCCTTACCAGTCGCACCGTCCCTCAGGTCTCCCCGCAGCACGACCTGCACGCTGCGCGGGATCTGCCACCAGAACTCTTCGGTGGCCCAGATAGCGGCGGCATCGGTTCGCACGACCGGTGTACCGAGAGCGCCCAGCGCACCGTACATGTTGGAATGGGAGTCTGACCCCACGACGAGCGAGCCCGGTACCACGTAACCGTGGGAGACCATGATCTGATGGCCGATGCCCGTGCCCGCCGGGTAGAAGTCTACTCCCTGTTCCTTCGCGAAGGTCTCGATCTCGCCGTACTTGGCGAGGTTGCCTTCCGATGTGTTCTGGATGTCATGGTCCAGGGCGAAGACGGGCTGTCGCGGGTCACGGATGCGCGATGCACCGATCGCCTTGAACTTCTTCATCACCGGTGCCGTGTTGTCGTGGGTCATCACATGCCGCGGGCGCAGGGAGATGACGTCGCCAGTACGAAGAGGGCGATCGGGACCCTCGGTCAGGTGGCTTTGAGCGATCTTCTCGACTACGGTCTGGCCCATCGTGCGTCTACCTCATCGCCTCTTATGTGTACCGAACACCGGCCACCGGCCACCGGCTACCGGTCCGCCTTACACAGGCGCATCAACTTCGTCACCGAATCCAGCTTCTCCAGGCTCCACACCGCATCCTTCAGGCGCTTGCGGGCGCCATCGGAAAGGACCGGCGCTGCGAGTGCGTCGAACTTCTCCTCGACCTCCTGGTCGCTGAGCGGGTTGCGAGGGTCGCCCTTCGGGTAGTCGAGCTGCTCAGTCAGCTCCCGGCCGTCGGTGGTGTGGATGGTCACGATGACCCGCTGCAGCTCCGGGAAGACCGCCTCGATGTCCGGGTCGGCCACGACTTCGACTTTCTTGAGCTGCGCTCGGATCGTCGGGTCCATGATCTTGTCCGCTTCGAACTGCGCGGGCGTCACCTGCCGATCCACCAGAGCGGCTGCGATCACGTAGGGCAGGCTGTGATCGGCGGTTTCCTTGCTGCGAGGATCGTACTTAGTGGGATCGGCCAGTATGTCGGCAGCCCTGGCGAGCGAGCGGATATGTACCGTCTGCACCTGATCGGGCTGGAGGTCGTTCTCTTGCACCAGGTGGAGCACCGCCGAGATCGGTGCGTGAGTAAGCGCCTCGGTTGGGAAAGCCTTCATGCCGCAGCGCTCGATGCGCCAGGAGTCGCCAAGGCCGTCGGTCAAGATCTCGAGCTTCCACTCGGGGCCAAGGCAGTGGACCAGGCCCTCCTTGCCATCGATCACGTGTTCGGGGCCGGAGTAGCCCTTCTCGGCCAATAGCGCGCCCATCATGCCGGCCTGGGTGGCCATGGGATCGACGGTGTTCTTCATCATAGTCAGCGTTCCCGCCGTCACCGCGCCGAGCGTGGCGTGGTGAGAGGCTGAAATGCCTATGGCGTGCTGGATCTTGTCCCAGGGTAGCCGCAGCATGCGGCCGGCGACGATGGGGGAGACGAAGGCCGTGAGCGTGGCGTGGTGCCAGCCGCGCTCCCTGATCCCGGGGAAGGCCGCTTCGCAGAGGCGCATCTCGAACTCGTGCCCCAGGACTATTCCGACGATCAACTCTTTGCCACCGCTGCCCTGGCGCTCCGCAGCGGCGATGGCAGCCGGGATGATGTCCGACGGGTGTGACGGATCCTGCTGCCAGTAAATGTCATTGTAGTCCATCACTCGGACCATCAGCGCGTTGGCTAAGGAAGCCGATACGACATCGGTCTTCTTCCCGCTGCCAAGGATGGTTGCGGGACCCTTCGCCGCGATCTCATCCAGTACTTCCAGCGCGTGGAGCGCATCTTCCTGCCGATAGCCGCCTAAGGCGCAACCCAGCGAATCCAGCAGGTAGCGCTTCGCTTCATGGACCGCCTTGTCTCCCAGGTGATCGAACTCCAGATCGGCTGCCCAGCGGGACATGATCGCCGTTATCGTGTCCGACATCTCGTGCTCCTGTTGTAGTGTGCTGACCCTCCGACTACTGACAACCGGCCATCTACAGGTTCTTGAACGGCAAGTAGCTCATGAAATCAGCGTGATGGACGATGTAGGCCTCGGTGCTTCGCGTCACCAGGTCACCTTCGGCAGCGTGCGTCGCGATGATATGGCAGACCTCGTCAGGCACTCCACACGACATGGCGAGGGCGACCCCGGTGAAGGGATGTCGAAGCGCCTTGCCCCTGTCACTCTGACGGACTTCGCCGTCGACACGCTCGTATTCGAGCAGTTTGCCCAC
>JBDHHZ010000187.1:0-6076 GCA_039589115.1 Gemmatimonadota bacterium
CTTGTTGATCCAGAACACTCTGCCCGCCCTCGAGTCTTCATCACCTGGAATCGAGCAAGGTCAGTTCGCGACGGCCGAGCTCGATCTCCCGAAGGCGGACTACCCGGATGAGGCGGGGCGGGCCGCCTATTACGAGGCGCTGCTGGATGCATTCGCCAGCCCTGCCGAAGCACGCGCAGGGACCCTCTCCACTCCCGGTGCGTGGTTGGGAGTCGGGTCTTTGGCTCAGGTCACGGCCGACTGCGGACAGTGCAGCTTTGGCGGCTTCTACATGCCGATGATGCCGGGCTCTGTCCGCCTGCACGCTGTCAGTCCAGGATTCTTCGAGAGCTTGGGTGTGCGGTTGCTCGAGGGTCGTGAATTCATCGCAGCCGATCGGACCGACGCTCAGCGCGTGATGGTGGTCAACCGCACGTTCGCCGAGAGCCACTTTGAGAATGGAGAGCCGCTTGGCCGGAAGGTGCAGATCGGTGGCATTCAAGACCCATGGTACACGGTTGTTGGCGTGGTTGATGCTATAGAGGGGAAAGGTCTCGGACCCGCCAGACGCGCCGGTCGCGTCGCGTACGTGTCGATCCTTCAAGATCCGCCTCTCTCCGCTGACCTTGCTGTGCACGTGAGCGGTGACCCTCAGCACCCGATGCCACTGCTGACCGAGGCAGTTGTCGGTGGGGGGTCGACGGTGGTCGTCTCCGGTGTGTCGACGATGGAGTCTGCTTTGGCCTTCCAGGCCGCGCCGATCCACTGGCTAGCATTGCTGTTCGGTGCGGTTGGGGGGCTCGCCTTGATCGTCGCCGTACATGGCGCGTACTCGGTGATGCTCCTAAAGGTGCGCCGGCGTCGAAAAGAGATCGGCATCCGCCGGGCGCTTGGGGCGCGTCGTTGGCGGATCGTGCAGGTGATCGTCCTGCAAAGCTCCGGCTTGATCGCTGTAGGCGCCGCGTTGGGCGTGTTGGGTGCTCTGCTTCTCGCGGGTTGGCTGGATGCGATGGTTCCCGGCCTGCGTGCCTTCGACCTCCGGATCTATGGAGGCTCGGTCTTGCTCCTGGCCGCCGCGGCCCTGGTTGGCGGATCAGCGTCTGCGCGGGCGGCAACGCGAATCCCGCCGATAGCTGCTGTCCGCGCTGAGTGAACGGTCTGCGCGGAGGCTACTCTAGCCTTCGTCGACTGGCTCCGCTGGCGCTTCGGGCAGCTCGGAGTGATCGCCGAGCGCCTCCGTAACCGTCCGGCCTACCTTCGCGTCGTCGACCGACTTCAGGTGTAGATCGCGCTGTGGGAACGGGATCTCGATACCAGCCGCCTCGAGCGCATCGTGAACGGCGAAGGTCGCATCGCTCTGTATCGTCAGCCAGTTCTCGAAGTTCGAGGTCCAGAACCGCAGGAAGAAGTCCAGCGAGCTCTCGCCGAATCCCCGGAACAGCACGAACGGTTCCGGGTGGTCCAAGCAGTCGGGCTGCTCCCGCGCCACATCCAGCAGGATATTCTTCACCTGGTGCGGGTTCGTGCCGTATGCCACTCCTACCGCCACCTCGATGCGGCGTAGCCGGTCGGAAAGGGTCCAGTTGACGACCCTGCCCGTGATCAGGTCGGCGTTGGGAACGATGACTTCGGCTCCGTCGAAGGTCCTCACCGTGCTGGCCCTAATCCCGATGTGAACGACCGTGCCCTTGAGCGCATCGAGCTCGATCGTGTCGCCGACCTGGATGGGGCGTTCGAAGATCAAGATCAGGCCGGACACGAAGTTGTTGACGATGGCCTGCAAGCCGAAGCCGATCCCCACGCCCAACGCGCCGGCCAAGATTGCCAGGCTGCCGAAGTTGATTCCGGCGGCGGCGAACGCGACAAAGAGGCCAAGGCCGAGGATTACGTAGTGGAAGACCTTCGAGATCGTGCCCGGCACGCCGCGTGGCAGGGCCAGCCTCGGATAGACGTCCTGTTCCAGAACGAAGCGTGTGAGGCGCGACGCCAGCATCGCCACCCAAATGGCCAGGACGAACACGAGGATGTTTTCGAGCGACACCGACAGCTTTCCCACGGAGAGTGATGCCCGCAGTACCGCTGTGGCAGCATCGACTACGGGCCGGAGTAGGTCGAACCATTCGAGGGTGAAACCAGCCCACAACGCCACGGCCAAAAAACGCGCCCCGTCGATCGTTCGCCGGATGAGCATGCTCGTGTAGCGGCGCACCGAGGCGATCGACTGCGCGGTCTCGGTGCGCAGTATCAGCCTCACCGCCACCTCCACCACTTCCAGGGCGGCGTATAGGGCGGCGGCGATCATGACGCTGGTCAGCGTCCCGCTCGTCAGCAGCCGCGCCAGGTCGACGAAGCCCAGGATGTCCGCCACCAATGCCCCCGCCAGCGGGACCAGCCCCAGTCGAGAGACGCGTAGCGCGGCGCGCGGCCAGCGCCCGTGCCCCTCCGCTGCCGCCGGCCCCGGGACCCTGAGGAACCAGACGAGGGCAGCCAACGCCAGCGCGGTTATGAGAAGCAGAGATACTCTCTGGACCGCGGATCCCTCCGGCAGAAACGTCAACAGATCGTTGAGCAGCCAGAGCGCTGCGAAGCCATACAGTGGGCGTCGCAGGGCGGGATGGAGGAGTCGGGGAAGCAGGCGCAGTAGTGGGATGAGCAACAGCAGGCGATTGAGATCCAGGACGGCCAGTGGGGCCCCGGCGTGGAAGAGCCTCATCGTGATGACCATGACGAGAATCGTCACCGAGATGGGGCGATCCAATACCTTCGCCGATGCCTCGAGCTCCGGGTCTTCCTCCGCCCAGCTCTTGCTGCGTCGGCGCAGCGCGATGACCGCCACCAGCACCAGTACGAGAAAGACAGCCTGAGCCGGCAGGCGATCCGCTGAATCGTCCAAGAACCGCGATAACCCTCGGATGTCTTCCTGTAACGACTCCTTCACCTGGGCCCAGGTCACCGTCTCGTCCCAAGCGGCGATGGCCGTCCAGATCGGAGGGCGCTCGGGGGCGAACAGCCCAAGCCGCGCCTCTTCCTGGGCAGCGTCGATTCGTGCCAGCACCTCGCTGGCCTGGTTGTCCAGGTCGGCCACCTGGTTCTGCAAGGTCAGCACGACTTCTAGTCGCGAGCGGATCTGCGTTTCCAGGCTGTCGAACGCGGCCAGAACCGAGCCTATGACCGTCACGGCCGCTTCGGGATAGCCCTGCTCGGCGGCGACCTCGGACGTGACTTCCCATGCCGCCCGCAACGGCCCCAGCTTCTCGCTCTCTCGGCCCAGCGCGCCCGAACGCTCCGTCAGCCGGGTCTGCCACCTTTCCAGCCGGCCGCGATAACTCGTCCACTGCTGATCCACGCTCTGCAGCGCGCGCCGCGAGAGACCTTCCGGATGCAGACTGGCGGGGTTGGCCGACAACTCATCTCGGACTGCCAGCAGTTCCGGAAGCCGGCTCTCCAACTCCTCGATGGTCGGGTCGGTCTCGACATTGGACCTGATCGAACGGAGCTCCTGATTGGCACGTTCGGCACTGATGACGATATCGGCGGCGGGTACCGCAGCTGGCTGCGCCCGGACCTGCGCGGTATCGGCTGCCTGGGGGGTCTGCGTCTGGGGCGTCGTCCGCGCCTGAGCCGTCAGCGGTAGCGCGGCCAGGACTGCAGCCGTAGAAACGGCCAGTGGAATCCGGAAGCGGAGCATAGAGGTCTATTCCCTTCGGCCCTAAGGCCTTCTGCTTATTGACTTGGAAGCGAACGAGTCATCTCGCAACACTATCTCAGGCCGCTAGCGCGGCCGCAAGAGCCGCTAGCCACAATCAGTATGGGATGATAGACTGTGGTCGTCATAGATATCCTGTTACATGTAGATGATATAGGAAGCTCAACTTGGGTCATCCGCGGGTGGTCCGGGCTCAGAAGCGGCGCGGGCGGCCGCTGACGGCGTGAGGCGCGAATGAGCGGAAAACTGCTTGCATGGTTCCGCGAGCCGCTGGTGCATTTCTTGGCGCTCGGCATCCTGCTGTTCGCGGCCTACACCCTGTCCACGAGTCGCGCCGAGGAGCAGGCGAGCCAGTTGATCGAGGTGACCGCGACGGAGGTCGAGTGGCTGAGCCGGAACTGGGAGGCGCGCTGGAATCGCCCGCCGACGGAGAGCGAGCTGCGCGGTCTGGTCGACGACTGGGTGCGCCAGGAGGTGCTGTACCGCGAAGCTCTGGCGATGGGGATGGACCGGGACGACGAGGTCATCCGTCGCCGGATGGTACAGAAGATCGAGTTCCTGACTGAGGACCTGGCGGCGCAGGCGCAGCCGGGCGAAGCGGAGCTGCGAGCGTTCTTCCAGGAGAACCTGGATCGCTATCTGCTCCCCGAGCTCCGCAGTTTCACACACGTCTACTACAACGTCGATCAGCGCGGCGAATCGGCCGTCGATGCGGCGAACCGTGACCTCGCCGAATTGAACGCTGCGTCGAGCGCGAGAGCGCCCGAGCGCGGCGACCGCTTCATGCTGCCCTACGACTACCGCACGCAATCACGGGACGAGGTCGCCCGGGCCTTCGGGACACGCTTCGCGGAGGCGCTGTTCGAACTGGAGCCCGGCGATTGGCAGGGTCCCATCGCGTCGGGCTACGGCCTGCACCTGGTGCGCGTGACCGCGGTCGAGGAAGGACGCGCGCCGGAGTTCGCCGACGTGCGCTACATCGTGGAGCGAGACTTCGCGACGGAGCTGAGGCAGCGGGCGAACGATGCCATGCTGGCCAGTCTGCTGGAGAGCTACGAGGTGGTGATCGACGAGGAAGCGATCCTCGGTCGGTCGCTCCAGGTCGACTCCATGGGAGGTGGCCGGTGACCGTGCGCCGATCGGTGCTCGCTGCGCTGGCCGTTGCGATAATAGTCGCGCCGGCCTTCGGTCACGAGGGCCGACCGGTCCAGGTGCAGATCAAGGAGCGGGAGCCGGGCGCCTTCCTCGTGCAATGGCGAGTACCGAAGGTGCTGCCGGTCCAGGCGATGCCCGTCCCGGTGCTGCCGGAGAGCTGCAGGCCGGAGGGCGAACGCGTTTTCCTCGATCAGCCGAGCGGCTGGATGAACCGTCAGGTCTTTCGGTGCTCGGAGGGGCTGGCTGGGCAGACCATCGGGATCGCCTATCCGATGCCCAACACGACGATCACCACGGTGCTGCACGTCGAGTTCCTTTCCGGCGAGCGGTTCGCCCACGCGTTGGCGCCGCAGGAAGAATCGTGGCGGCTGCCCGAAGCGAACGTCGGAGCGCTCGCGGCGTGGTTGAAAGATGCGCGGCGCGCGGCTCTCACCGGCGCCGGGCATGTCCTCGGCCACTGGGTTCACGTCGCGTTTCTGCTGGCTGTCGTCCTGTTGGGCGGAGCGCTGGGCTCGCTCCGACTCGTGACCGCCTTCGCCGTCGGGCAGTTCGCCGCGGTGGCGCTGACGGCGGTTCTCGGCCGGGCGTTCGATCCGGCGCCCGCCGAGATCTGCGCGGCCGTCGCCGTGGCCTTCCTGGCGCGTGAAGCGTTGCGTACGGTGGCCGATCGCCGCCGCGTCGATGGGTTGGCGGGGGGCGCCGGGCTGTTCCATGGGCTGGCTCTGGCCGGGCTGCTGCCGGCGGCGCAGGGGGCTGACGGAGTCGCCTGGTCCTACCTCCTGGTTCTCGTGCTGGGGATGGACGCCGCGCTCCTGGTCCTGGCGGTGGGGCTCGCAGGTGTTGGCCGAGCTGCCGCGCGTCGCGCTGGGAAGGAGAGGCTCCGTCCTGCGGTTACGTATCTCGTCGGTGCGACCGCCGTAGCCGCGGCCCTTGTACTGGCTTTCGGCGGTGCGACTTCTGAGGTTGCGGAACAGACCTATAACCCAAGACTCCCTGGCGTGTCGGCGACGGCGTCGTCCGTCGGTCTGCCGGGCTCGCGGCGGATTTCTCCTCGGGCTCCCGATGCCCCGATCCAGAGCTACCTGGCGGTGGAGGGGTTCGAGGTGCGGCACGAGGTCTTGGTGCGGCTGCGTGATGTGGCGGCGGATCTCGACTTGGCGTTAGGTGCCGACGGGCACTTGGAGATTGCGACGCAGGATGATGTTGCACGCCAGGCCGCTCGCTACGTCGACGCCG
>JBDHHZ010000188.1:0-6058 GCA_039589115.1 Gemmatimonadota bacterium
CGGACAGAGGCGAGCACTGGGTCGAGATGAGCGACTACATCGTCGTCGATCCCCAGTACTACGGCGAGATCTATGCCGACCCCCACAAGTTCGACCGCGTCTATGCTATGGACGTTTGGACCCACTATACGGAAGATGGCGGTCGGACATTTCAGCGGCTCGGATCCGAGTTCAAGCACGTAGACAACCACGCCCTCGTCTTCGATCCCGACGATCCCGAGTACTTGATGATGGGGAGCGATGGCGGCATTTACGAGTCGTGGGACCGCGGTGCGACGTGGAAGTTCGTGTCGAATCTGCCGATAACGCAGTTCTACCGGGTCGGGCTCGACAACGAGTTCCCGTTCTACAACATGTACGGCGGCACCCAGGACAACTCCACGCTGGGTGGGCCATCTCGTACCACCAACATCCACGGCATCCGCAACAGCGACTGGTTCATCACTATCGGCGGCGACGGCTTCCAGACGCGCGTCGATCCCGACGACCCGAACATCCTCTACTCGCAGTACCAGTACGCCGGGATCGTCCGCTTCGATCGGCAGAGCGGCGAGCGGATCGACATCCAGCCGCAGCCGGAGGCCGGCGAAACGGCGCTCCGCTGGCACTGGGACTCACCGCTCATCATCAGCCCGCACTCGGGCTCGCGACTCTACTACGCTGCGAACCGGCTGTTTCGCAGCGACGACCGGGGCGACACCTGGGGCCCGATCAGTCCCGACTTGAGCCGCCAGATCGATCGCAACCGGCTCGAGGTGATGGGTACGGTCTGGAGCGTCGATGCGGTATGGAAGAACGTCTTCACTTCGCCGTTCGGCACCATCGTCTCGCTCGATGAATCGCCGCTCCTCGAGGGTCTCATCTACGTCGGCACCGACGACGGATTGGTCCAGGTCACCGAGGACGGGGGTGCTACATGGAGGGCGACGGAGCGGTTTCCTGGTGTGCCTGAGATGACGTACGTGGCCGACGTGCTGGCTTCCCATCATGACCCCAATACCGTGTACGCGGTCTTCAACAACCATAAGAGCGGGGACTTCAAGCCGTACGTAGCGCGCAGCACCGATCGCGGTAAGACCTGGAGGTCGATCACCGCAAACCTGCCGGATCGACACGTGACCTGGTCGATCGCCGAGGACCACGTGAATCCGAATCTGCTGTTCGTGGCGACGGAGCTCGGACTGTTCTTCACCGTCGACGGCGGTGCGAACTGGATCCAGCTCACCGGTGGCGTTCCTACCGTCGCCTTCCGCGACCTGGAGATCCAGCGCAGGGAGAACGACCTGGTGGCCGCGTCGTTCGGTCGCGGGTTCTTCATCTTGGACGACTACACGCCGCTTCGTCAGGTCAACGAGGGTACGCTGGAACAGGGGGCGCTTCTGTTCCCGGTGAAGGATGCCTGGATGTACATCGAAGCGGGGCCGATGGGCTACCGGAGCAAAGGCGTACAGGGACATGCGTTCTTCACCGCGCCGAACCCTCCGTTCGGCGCCGTCTTCACCTACTACCTGAAGGACGGGCTCGAGACGCGCCGCCAGCAGCGACAGGCGGCGGAGCGACGCCTTCGCGATCAGGGTGAGCCGGTCTACTACCCGACCTGGGATGAGCTGCGGGTGGAGGAAGGGGAGCGGGATCCGGCGATCGTTCTGACGGTCACCGACGAGGTCGGTAACGTGGTGCGTCGCATCACCGGCCCGACATCGGCGGGGTTCCATCGGATCGCCTGGGATTTGCGCTACCCCGGCTTCCGGCCGGCACGACTCTCGGGCGGCTCCGACGGGCCGCTGGCGGTTCCCGGCACCTACACCGTCAGCCTGGCGAAGCTCGTCGACGGTGTGCTCACGCCGCTGACCGCTCCGCAGAGCTTCGAGACGAAGCCGCTTGGGCTTGCCACGCTGCCGGCTGCTGATAAGGCTGCGCTCCTGGCATTCCAGCAGAAGGTCGGCCGGTTGCAGCGCGCCGTTCTGGGAGCGAGCCGGGTCATCGAGGAGACGCAGGAACAGCTCGAGTACATCAAACGGGCGCTGATGGACACGCCGGGCGCCGGGCCCGATCTGTTCGAGCGGGTCAGGTCGCTCGAGGAACGACTCGCCGATTTGGAAGTAGAGCTCTCCGGTGACGAGACGATTACCAGCCGATACGAGTACGCACCGCTTTCGATAACGAACCGGGTGAATAGAGTGGTCGGCGGGTTCTGGAGCAGTTCGGCGCCCACGACGACCCACCAGCGGAACTACGAGATCGCCGGGCGCGCGTTCGAGGGGACTCTCGAGCGGCTTCGGGTCCTGGTGGAAAGCGACATGAGGGGGCTGGGCGAGGCGCTGGAGGCGGCTGGCGCGCCGTGGACGCCGGGGCGAGGTGTCCCGAAGTGGAGCTTCGAGCCACTCTGACGATAGATATTGATCCTGTACAAAAGGGCCCGCTCCGGCCGCCCGGGGCGGGCCCTAGCCTTGTGCACGATTCTTGTAGTACTAATGATAGTTAGCCCCAGCCCCAATCCCAGCATCGGTGGGACGTTTTCCTTTGAGTACTGGGACGATCTTCGACATCAAGAAGTTCGCCATCCATGATGGGCCCGGCGTTCGCACCACCGTGTTCTTCAAGGGGTGTCCGCTCGGCTGCTGGCTCTGTCACAATCCTGAGAGCCAGGAGTTCGAGCCGGAGCTGATGCTTCGGGACGGCCGCTGTGACCGCTGCGGGGACTGTATCGAAGTCTGCACTCCCGACGCGATCTCGCTGAACGGCACGTCAATCCACGTCGACAGACGGAAGTGCGACATGTGTGGGGCTTGCGTTGATGTCTGCCTCCCGGGTGCGATCGAGCTGGCGGGTAGGGAAGTGACGGTTGCCGAGGTGATCGAGGAGATCGAGAGGGACACCATCTTCTACGACGAGTCGGGCGGTGGTGTCACGTTCTCAGGCGGCGAGCCGCTGTCGCAGGCGGACTTTGCCCTCGAGCTGGCGCGTATGTGCAAAGAGCGTGGGATCAGTATCGCCGTAGATACGTGTGGCTACGTCGCACCCGAGGTGTTCCGCAGAGTTGCCGAGCATGTCGATCTCTTCCTCTACGATCTGAAGATCATGAGCGACGACAGGCACCGGGAATTCACCGGTTTCAGCAACGAATCGATCCATGAGAATCTGCGCTGGCTGTCGGAGCGCGGCGCCTCGGTAGTCGTTCGGTTTCCGCTGCTACCCGGCATCAACGACGATGAAGAGAATATCCGCGAGCTGGCCGGCTTCCTTGCGTCGTTGCCGAGCCGGCCACCTGTAGACATCCTGCCGTACCACAAAGCCGGCGTCGACAAGTACTCGCGACTGGACAAAGAGCACCGCACGCCGCAGCTGCAGCCGCCGTCGGATGACTCTATCGCGGCGGTCGTCCGGCAGCTCGCGGACTTTGGCCTTCAGGTGACCGTGAGGGGCGAAGAAGTATGAGCCTGAGCGAAAGAGTATCGAGACTGCGCCAGAACAGTCTAGAAGCGCGTCCGACGGTCTCCGCGGAACGGGCGGAGTTGATCAGCGAGTTCTACCAGCAGGATATCGGAGCCGTATCGGCGCCCATGCGCCGCGCTCTGGCCTTCAAGCACCTGATGGAGAACAAGACGATCTGCATCATGGAGGGCGAACTGATCGTCGGGGAACGGGGACCGGAGCCCAAGGCGACGTCGACCTATCCCGAGATCTGCTGCCACACCCTGCAGGACCTGGACACGCTCGACTCGCGGGAGAAGGTCCCGTTCGCCGTAGACGATCAGACACGAGCCGTCTTCGAGGAGCGTCTCATCCCCTTTTGGAAGGGGAGAGCGCTCAGAGACCTGATCATGGGCGCGATGACCGATGACTGGAAGAGCGCCTACGACGCGGGCTTGTTCACAGAGTTCATGGAGCAGCGCGCGCCGGGCCACACAGTCCTCGACGACAAGATCTACAGCAAGGGCTTTCTCGACTTCAAGCAGGACATCAGAAATAGCCTCGCGGGCCTCGACTGGCTGAACGACGGCGAAGCCTACGCCAAGAGTGAGCAGCTGGAGGCGATGAGTATCAGCATCGATGCGCTGATCACCTTCGCGGAGCGTCATGCCGCGAAGGCCCGTGAGCTGGCGGAGCGGGAGCCCGATGCGCAGCGGAAGCAGGAACTCGAGCGCATGGGTGAGGTCTGCGATCGCGTCCCGGCGAAGGCGCCCGGTGACTTCTGGGAAGCGCTCCAGTACTACTGGTTCGTACACCTTGGCGTGATCACCGAGCTGAACACCTGGGACGCGTTCAATCCCGGCCATCTCGACCGGCATCTCTACCCGTTCTATCGCCAGGGCCTGGAAGATGGAACGCTGACGGAGGATGAGGCGCGGGAGCTGCTGGCTTGTTTCTGGATCAAGTTCAACAACCAGCCGGCGCCGCCCAAGGTAGGCATCACGGCAGAGGAAAGCGCCACATACACCGATTTCGCTCAGATCAACACGGGCGGTCTGAACGAAGACGGCTCCGACGGTGTGAACGAGCTGACGTACGTCATCCTGGACATCATCGAGGAGATGCGCCTGGTCCAGCCCAGCTCCTCCGTGCAGCTCAGCAAGAAGAATCCCGACAGATTCCTGAAGCGGGCCGGGGCGATCATCCGCACCGGTTTCGGCCAGCCCTCCATCTTCAACGCCGACCTGATCGTCCAGGAACTGGTACGGCAAGGCAAGTCGGTGAGCGATGCGAGGAACGGCGGCTCGAGCGGTTGCGTGGAAGTCGGCGCTTTCGGCAAAGAGAACTACAACCTGACGGGCTACTTCAACATGCCGAAGGTCTTCGAGATCACGCTGAACAACGGCGTCGATCCGATGACAGGGGAGAAGATCGGGCTCGAGACGGGCGATCCCGCCAAGTTCGGCAGCTTCGAAGAGCTCTTGGAGGCCTATCGACGGCAGCTGGGCCACTTCATCGACATCAAGCACGCGGGCAACAACGTCATCGAGCGTCTCTGGGCGACCCGCATCCCGACGCCGTTCCTGTCGCTGCTGATCGACGACTGCATCGCCGCCGGTGTGGACTATCACGACGGCGGGGCCCGCTACAACACGTCGTACATCCAGGGCGTCGGTCTGGGCACGCTGACCGACTGCGCCACAGCCATCAAGTATCACGTCTTCGACGAGAAGACGTTCACGATGGGCCAGCTACTGCAGGCGTTGCGCGACGACTTCGAGGGTCACGATCGGCTGCGCCAGCAACTGCTGAATAGGACTCCCAAGTACGGCAACGACGACGACTATTCCGACTCGATCATGCAGACCCTGTTCGAGGCGTACTTCGATGCCGTCGAAGGCCGCCCCAATACCCGCGGCGGCACCTACCATGTCAACTTGCTGCCCACGACTTGCCACATCTACTTCGGGTCCGTCGTGAAGGCGACGCCAGACGGTCGCAAGGCCGGCGAGCCGCTCTCGGAAGGCGTCTCACCGGTGCAGGGCGCCGACCGTCATGGGCCGACGGCAGTGTTGCGCTCCGTCGCCAAGATGGACCACGCCCGTACCGGCGGTACGCTGCTCAACCAGAAGCTCTCGCCGGGCTTACTGGACGGCGAAGAGGGGCTCGACAAATTCGTCCACCTGGTACGCTCTTACTTCAGGCTGGACGGGCACCACATCCAATTCAACGTGGTCGGTGCCGAACTGTTGAGAGCGGCGCAGAAGGACCCGGAGAAGCACCGGGATCTGATCGTACGCGTGGCCGGGTACAGCGACTACTTCTGCGATCTGGGCGTGACGCTACAGGACGAGATCATCGCGCGCACGGAACACGACTCGTTCTAGTCGTTCTAATGGGAACGTGGGAGCTAGGGAGCCCTGGTTGAGTGAGGGAGCAGTGGAGCAAGGGAGCCTGCGAGTTTGGAGGTGGCTCCTCTGAGACGTCTGAACTTCCCCGAACCCCCGAATCCCCGACTCACCGAATCAGCTTCGAGAATTCCCAGTCAATCGCCCGCTCACCCGTCGATATTCTACCGGGCAATTCGGGCGGCGAAGCCGCCTCCCGGCGCCAGCCGAACACTGATCGACTCTCCTGAGCTGAG
>JBDHHZ010000189.1:0-6050 GCA_039589115.1 Gemmatimonadota bacterium
GATCAAGACCAGGTTACATCGGGGCATGACTCTCCTACCTCTCTCGTTGGAGTCGCCAGGCGAACGCATGAGAGTTGATGAGCGGGTCGAGCGCTAATCCGTGATTGGGGAACGCATGTTTATCGGCGCTAACAGGCGCGCCGTTCTATAGGACAGCCTGTCGCCGCGGAAGGTTGCACGGTCCGCTACCACCCGGAGCCGTCTTAACCGCTTCGCTGAAAGGCGAGGTAGCGCGGGACTCGCTCGCAGTACCGCGCATACTCCTCGCCGTGTACGGCCAGCAGATGCTCCTCCTCCGTCAATATCATCAGGTGAACCATCACCGCTGCGAGGATGACCGCCCCGAAGCCGTACCATGACGGCCAGAGCATGAGGTATCCTATCATTCCCAGCATGAACGCAACGGACTGAGGGTTCCTAGTGACGCGGTAGAAGAGCGACTGCTTCAATACATCAGGCGCCCAACCGAAAGACCTGGCCATCCCGAGCCAGCCCATCGCAACAAACGTGACCGTAAACCCTCCGGCGAATAGGATCCAACCGATGACCCGGATAACCGGCCCGACATGCACGGCGGGCCAATCGGACGGACAGTACTCGTAGGCGAACCAGGCCCACAGGCTGAAGATCAGCAACTCGAGAAGACCAGAGAACAGCGTCAACCTACCCTTTCGCTGGTAGTCACGCCGGACGATGACGCGAAAGAGGACATAAGCGGCGACGAGCAGAATGGCGGCTAAGGCGAAGTAGACGATGAGCTCCATCACGAACCTCCCGACGCGGTGGCCGACTTGATGGCTCGGTGATGATGAGATGGGGCGACGCACGGGCTCTACATCCATCACGACGAGCTTCGCAGCCGAGATGTTTCCTGTACGACACACCCCGACAAAGACTTCGCCTTGATCCGCGTCGCTGGCGCGGCTAGCTTCGCGCCGGCCTCGCAGGTAAGACGTTTCTTGGACCTTCACCTGGTCGACTGCATATGCCGAAGTCTCTCAGTGCCTTGGCGATTAGGCTCACCCTGTTGTCCACGCTGTCCGCCTGCTCGGAGGGCCGCGTGGACGCCGGCGTCACCGTCCGCGACAGCGCCGGCGTCACGATCGTCGAGAACACGGAACCACTTTGGGCCGAAGGCGAAGGCTGGCGATTGTCTGCGGAGCCAGCGCTGACTATCGGCATGCTCGATGGGCCCGAGGAGTATCAACTCTACCAGGTGACATCGGCGTTGCGACTCGCCGACGGCGGGTTCGCCATCGCGAACCGCGGGTCCAACGATCTGCGGTTCTATGATGAGTCTGGGATGTCCCTCTATTTCGCCGGTCGTGAGGGAGAGGGGCCCGGCGAATTCAAGATGCTGAGCTGGATGTGGGCCCTGGGTGCGGACTCGCTGGTCATCTTCGACTATGGCACCGCGCGCTTCTCGGTGTTCAATGTCAACGGAGAGTTCGGGCGCACTTTCCGGCTGGACGCTCCCGACGGAGGCGTGCCTGTCGCCAGGGGGTTGATCGATGGCCCGCGAATGCTCATGGAGACCAGCGTCCTCGACCAGGCGGGTGAGATCCCAGCGGGCGTGCACCGAGATTCTCTAGAATACAGCGCTTACTCCCTCGAAGGTGAGCGACTCGAGACGTTGGGGCGTTTTCCCGGCTCCGATCGTTATGGAGTGACGATCGCAGGATCGCGCTCCGTGGCATCGCGCCCCTACGGGCTGGACGCCCAGGTAGCCGCAGCAGCCGACCGCTGGTTCACCGGCACCAGTGAAACCTACGAGATTCAGGTGCACGCACTGGACGGTACGCTCCAGCGAATCGTCCGGCGCGCCTTCACCAATCGACCCATGCCGGCAGGTTTCGCGGAGGAATACCGGGCGCGCCAAGCCGGTCGGTTTTGGGCGCAGATTCCGTTGCCCGAGACGCTGCCGGCGTACGAAAGGTTCATCGTCGATGCCGATGGGTATCTGTGGGTAAAAGAGTACATTCTCGGTGAGGAAGAGCCACGCTGGGCGGTGTTCGATCCTGAGGGACGGTTCTTGGGTCTCGTCGACCTGCCAGCTGATGGACGGGTGACACAAATAGGGGCGGACTATGTGCTCGGCGTCTGGCGCGGCGAGCTTGATGTCGAGCAGGTTCGCATGTATTCACTACTGAAGACGGCCCCCCGGTGAAGGCACACAAGAAACAAATGCTTATATTTGCGGGCGTAGCGATCACCGGGAGATGTGGAGGGGCTATTGAGCGGACCTGACGGCAGGCCGGAGAAACCGAAGAAGACGTCGGTAGTGGTGCTGTACAACAGTATCGGTGAGGACTGGTACGAGCGGCTGAAAGAGATCGACCCCTCGACGTTGCCGTTCAAGCCCGAGTATCCGATCCACGTCGCCACTGTGAAAGAGGAGCACGAAGACGTCGTCAAGGCTCTGCGCCGTGCGGGCTATCGGGCCCGCGGGGTCAACCTGGAAGACAAGCTCAGCGTGCTCGAGCGCGTGCTCAAGCGCAACCGGCCGGACGTCATCTTCAACCTGGTCGAGCACTTCCACGACGACGCCGGACTCGAGCCGGCGATCGCGGCGATGTTCGATCTCTACCGGATCCCCTACACCGGCGCGGCCCCCTTCGCGCTCGAGCTGTGTCTCGACAAAGGGGTCACAAAGCAGGTACTGCAGGCGAACGGGATTCCAACGCCGCGCTTCAAAATTCTCGACGAGCCGAAGGTGCCGAAGCGCCTGAACCTCAACTACCCGCTCATGGTGAAGCCAACCTGGGAGGACGCCAGCGCCGGCGTGACAAAAGACTCCGTAGTGCACGATCCCGACCAGTTCGCCGAGCGACTGCGCCGCGTGTTCGAGGAGTTCGAACAGCCGATCCTGGTCGAGGAGTTTATCGACGGGCGCGAACTACACGTTTCGGTTTGGGGCGACGATGAACCCGAGATGCTCCCGCCGGTGGAATTCGACTTCTCCAATCTGCCGGAAGGCTACCCGCCGCTCATCACCTACGAGATGAAGTGGAACCCGCTCGACGAAGCCTACCACCGCGTGGACACGGTCTGTCCCGCACCGTTGTCGAAGCGCGAGCTGCGCAAGATAGAAAAAGTCGCCATCAATGCCTATCACGCCACCTACTGCCGTGATTATGCCCGCATCGATATTCGGCTGAAGGACAATAAACCGTACGTGCTGGAGATAAATCCTAACCCGGATCTTACCGATGGCGTCAGCTTCATGGACTCGGCCGAGAGCGCCGGCTACTCCTTCTCCCAAGCTCTCGCGCATATCGTTGAGTTCGCCGCCAAGCGCAAGCCGCCTCCGCTTCCGGTTCGCTTGCCACCTCAGGTAGCGACTGCACTTCAGGGTCAAAATACCGCGGAGCCAGGCCCCAGCACTTCCAGCCCTGCTTCCGATCCTGTGACGGAGTTTCTCAAAAGGAGAGACGAATCGTTCGCCGCCGGCGAAGGCAGCACCGAAGCCGACGAACGCAACACCGAATAGGCGCGCGCAGACAGCTGTCGACGACTCTCACTCCGAGCTCAGAGGCGCGGAAGTCGGCAGACTCCCTAGATGAGCTTACAGCAGTAGGAATCCGCCTTTCCTTTGATGAATCTGGCTGTGTCCACGGCCGACTCTATGTCGTCATCGCTGACCCCGAGATCGCGAGCGGCGGTGATGTGAGCTTCCGGCGACATGACGGACTCCCGTCCCTTCTAAGGAGGACCTTTAGCGGTTGCCGCGGGCCCTGCGCTCGAGTAGGCGCTGCAGCTGCAGGCGCAGGCGAGCGATCTCCTCGTCCAGCCGGGAACCGTCTTCGCGGCGATACCGGTCGAACCGCCACCACGGCGAGCAGCTTTCGGAAGGCGCCGTACCGGCCAGAAACAGCTCCGCCCTTCCGGAACACCCAGGGCCGCCGCGCAGGCCCGTGCTCGGATCCACCGCTACCACCTCGATCCCGTCCGGGTAGCTGAATCTCGCACCGCCGTACGGTCCAACTTCGCCGTAAGGGCCGATGGCGCTGACGAGGAAGCGGGCGACTATGGGCAGCGCCACGCGAGCACCGGGTAGTCCGATGGTCCGCCCGTCGTCGAAGCCGACCCACACACCCACGGCGAGGGACGGTGTGTAGGCGATGAACCAGCCGTCGCGGAAGTCGTTCGTCGTTCCCGATTTCGCGGCGACATCGCCGCTGAAGCCCAGCGACCGCAGGCCGCGGCCGGTCCCTCGGTCCACGGCGCCGCGCAGCGCATCGGTAACCAGAAACGTCTCAGCCGGATCGTAAACTTGCTCGCCGTTCCGCTCGTCACGGGAGATGACGTTGCCATCGCGATCCAGCACGCCGAACATGGCCCGGGTCACCGCTCGATAGCCGCCCGTCGCGAAGACTCCGTAGGCGCGCGTCAGCTCGAGCGGCGTGACCTCGTTGGAGCCCAGAGCGATGCTCGGCACGGCGATCAGCGGGCCTTCGATCCCCAGCGTCCGGGCCGTCGCGACGATGCGTTCCGGCCCCACCGCCATCCCGAGCCGAGCGAACGGCACGTTCAGGGAACGTTCCAGCGCATCTCGGAGAGCGACGGGCCCACGGAAGCGCTCGTCGTAGTTCACCGGCTGCCAAGGGCCCTGAGGCGTCTCGACGACGAGCGGCTCATCGTGCAACACAGTGGCGAGTGTGAAGGGACGTTGATCTTCTTCGGACCAGCCATCTCGCGAGAGGGCTGCCATGGCGACGATGGGCTTGAAGGAGCTTCCGGGTTGGCGGCGCGCTTTCACCGCGCGATTGAATTGTGAACTTCCGTAGTCGCGGCCGCCCACCATGGCCAGGATCTCGCCACTGCGCGGATCGATGGCCACGAGCGCCGCTTGGATCGGCGAGTCATCGCGCGCGAGATAGGGGGACTGCTCTTCGAGCCGAGCCAGCTCTTCCCGCACCGCCTGTTCGGCCGCACGCTGCAGCCGCATGTCCAGCATGGTGAACACGGCCAACCCGCCGGTCGACAATGCGTCCCATCCGTGCTCGTCTCTCAGCTGATCGCCGACGTAGTCGATGAAGTACCGAGCGCTGCGCGCCGAACGCTGGGGCTCCTTCACGTCGAGCGGAGCGCCCATCGCTTCCCGGTAGGCTTCTTCGGCTATCACACCGCGATCCAGCATCTGCTTCAGCACCAGATCGCGCCGCGCCTTCACGGCATCCGGTCGCCGGTGGGGAGAGTAGATACTCGGGCCACTGATCAGCGCGGCGAGCGTCGCCGACTCCGCGAGGTCGAGCGCCGTCACGTCCAGCCCGAAGTAGTGCTGCGCCGCGCGACCGATACCGTGAATCGACGTCCCGCCGTCTTGTCCCAGGTAGACTTCGTTCAGGTAGGCCTCGAGTATCTCTTCTTTGCTGTGACGCCGCTCGAGGGCCAGCGCGATCGCCGCCTCGCGGACTTTCCGGATCAGCGTGCGCCGCGGGCTCAAGAACAGATTGCGCGCTAGCTGCTGCGTGATCGTGCTGGCGCCCTGAACGACGTGCCCGGCCCGCATGTTGACCAGCGACGCAGCGGCGATCCGCCTGACATCGAGCCCCCGGTGCTCGAAGAAGCGACCGTCCTCTATAGACAGTACGGCCTCGACCAGATGCTGGGGGATGTCTGACAGAAGAACCGGCGTGCGGTCACGACCCGATACGCCCAGGAAGCTGCCGACCAGCTCGGGCTCGAGCGTCACGTAGGAAAGGCTGCGCCCGCTCTCGTCTTCCAGCCGAATGATCCGGCCCCGGTAGTCAAGGCGGGCTATCGCTGTGCCGCCGGGGTTGAGCTTGTCGTGGTGGCGAAACGGACGGCGACCGATGACCCAGGTGCCCGAAACGAAACGGTACTCTCCGGGCCCGACGTCGCCCCTGCCGGCGCGCACGTAGCCCAGCGTCTCGAGCTGTTCCTCGACGACGGCCCGGCTCGGCCACATACCAACATAGAGCACAAAGGGACGGGCGTAGATCCGCGTGGGCGCCTGCAGGTCCGGATCTGACAGGTGGGCTCGGATCGCGGCCTCGCTGGCCACGAGCCCGGCCAAGACAGCGGCC
>JBDHHZ010000190.1:0-5996 GCA_039589115.1 Gemmatimonadota bacterium
TGGCCCGTCGATTCTTTCCACCGGCCACCGACTACTGGCCACCGGCTACCGAAATCGGGGAGGCGGGATTTGAACCCGCGGCCTCTGCGACCCGAACGCAGCGCTCTTCCGGGCTGAGCTACTCCCCGTCTACCGGCCACCGGCCACCGGCTACCGGCCACTGAAACGCCCGGGGAGTTTACACCGCAGGCCAACCGAAGCCGGCCGAGCGACTTCTTCCTCCCCGGACGCGTTCAGTGATTGCTCTCAGAGCGGGCGACCGGGCTCGAACCGGCGACCTCAACCTTGGCAAGGTTGCGCTCTACCAACTGAGCTACGCCCGCACATCCTATCAAAGCACGGCAGTCTGATTATGCGCCACCGCGAGCGGTGAAGCGAGCCGGACCGCCGGCGCCGAACAAGCCACCGGTGGGAATCGAACCCACAACCCCGGCATTACGAATGCCGTGCTCTACCTTTGAGCTACGGTGGCGCCAGGAAGGGCAATTTATTCGGCGGATTCTAGAGGGTCAACCTCGGGGTCGGCGTCCAGGTCGGCGATCGGCGATGCGCCAACCGCCATGAGCGGGATGCCGAGGCCGGTGGTGAGAGGAGAATGGCTGGGGAAACCGCTCTGCCGAGCGCGCAAGAAGGCCTCGACGACGTCGGGATCGAACTGGCTGCCGGCGCAGCGCAGCAGCTCGCCCACCGCGTACTCTTCGGAGAGCGCCGCCCGGTAGGGGCGGTCGGTGCGCATGGCGTCGAAGGCATCGGCCACGCAGAGGATGCGGCCTTCGATGGAGATGCCATCGCCCTCCAGGCCGCTGGGATAACCGTCGCCGTCCCAGCGCTCCTGGTGGTGCAGGATGGCCAGGGCGGCCGGGAGCAGGAAGGAAATGCGCTCGATGATCTCGACACCCAGCTCCGGGTGCTTCTTCATCTCCTCGTACTCTTCGTCGGTCAGCGGGCCGGGCTTGTTGAGGATGGCGTCGGGGATGGCCAGCTTGCCGACGTCATGGAACAGCGAGCCCAGCCAGAGGCTCCACATCTGCTCGTCGTTCAGCCCCAGCTCGGTGGCGGTGGCAAGCGCGTACTTGCTCACCCGGTCCAGGTGGCCGCCGGTGTAGCGGTCGCGGGCCTCGATTGCTGCTGCCAGCGCCTGGAGACCATCTAGGAAGAGCTGATTGATCTGCTGCGCCTGCTCCTGGACGCGCTCCTCCAGGTGCTCGCGGTAGGCGCGGTTCTCCTGGAGCAGGGCCCGGTGCTCGAGGGCGCGTTTCACGGCGTGCCTGAGCTGAGCCACCTCGAACGGCTTGATGAGATAGTCGTCGACTTGCGAGTGGATGGCCTCGACGGCGAAATCGACGTCGGGATGTCCGGTGATCACGATGACCTGGATCGCCGGGTCCCGCTGCTTGACGACGCGGAGCAGCTCGATCCCCGTCATCTCCGGCATGGTGATATCGGTGACCACTACATCGACGTCGACCTGCTCGATGCGCTGCAACGCCTCTTTCCCATTCGATGCCACGTGGCAGACTAAGCCGTCGTATCCGAGCACCTTAGACAGCACGGAGGTGACGGAAACTTCGTCATCGACGATTAATACCGAGGCAGATTTGTCCCCCGCGCCGGCTTGGATCATGCGGGACTCCTCCCGGGGATCGGATGGATGGGTATCTGAATCTTCTGAACGGGGGGTCTCACTAATTTGGCACGAGAGGCGTGGCACTGCAAACTCCCCGGATCTAAGTTACGCGCACTATGGATAGAATCTTCTTCGCCCTGGGCGCGGCTTCGGCTCTGGTTGGGGTGGCAGCGGGTGCGTTCGGCGCCCACGTGCTACGCGGTCGTCTCACCCCGGAGATGCTCGATGTCTTCGAAACGGCCGTGCGCTACCAGCTCTTCCACGCCCTGGCCCTGCTGGCGGCCGCCTGGGCGGTGACTCGCTGGCCCGGCACCGCGACGGCGGCGGCCGGATGGCTATTTGCGGGGGGGACGATCCTATTCTCGGGTAGCCTGTACGCCCTGAGCCTGACGGGCGCGCGCTGGCTAGGACCCATTACACCGCTGGGTGGCCTGGCGTTCCTATCCGGTTGGGCCTGCCTGATTTGGGCCGCAGCCCGGGCCCCCGGCGCCTAAACGGCGCCGGGGACTCACCTTCCGTCCTTAGCGGCCGTGCTCGCCCTCGCGGCTGTGCTCGGCCTCGGCTACGGGCATCATGATGTGGGCGTAGGCAGTGCCCTTCCACATGACCCAGGGACCACCGTTATTCGGGTCGGTGGACAGCTTATCCAAAGCCGCCGGGTCGGGCACGATGATCATGACATGGGGACCACTCTTTACCCAGTCATGGCCGGCCGCCGGCTCGGTGGCGAACGGGTCGGTGTTGCTGGCGTCGGAACCGCCCTCCAGCATGTAGGCCATGCCGATCTGGGTGATGTTCGGCGTCTCGTGGCTCGACCACGCCATGGCCCATTTCACCCACTGCCCATCCAGACACATTGGCGCGTTGCCCGGCAAGTGCGGCGGGTCCGGCATGCAGGTCCAGCCGTTCGAGCCCTCGCGCAGCACGTTGTTCTCCCAGTCCACGACGGCGGCGCCCTCGGCGATCCCGGCGGGAGCGGCGCTCAGCGCGTTCTCGATCTGGCTCTCGGCGGCCCCGCGTTCCGCGTGTTGCGCCGCGGCAACTTCGGGTAGGAGCACGAGGACCAGAGCGACCAGTACGAAGGCAGATAGACTCCTGTACATGGTTCCCTCCTATGATTGGGGCTTTGGAGATCACAAAAAACTTCCCAGTATAACAAGGATCGGTCCCAGCTCCATGGACTTCATACCCAGGCGCCGAAGATCGGTGTGCGGTATGCAGTGTGAGGTATGCGGTCCAGTGGGCGGTGGCTGTTGAGTGCCTTGGTGGATCCTTCCGCTACTTTCCGGCCGTTCGCCGCGCCACTATTCTCTACGCCCATGGGAGAACCTCGAACACACAAGAAGGCCAGCGCACACATCTCATGATCGCCACGGCCGTCAGGCAGCTTCGGAACCTGCACGCCGACCTGCGCCAGACCGAGCGCCTCTACATGATCCTCGCGGCCACCGCGATCGGGGTGCTCGGTGGCCTTTCGGCTGTCGGCTTCCGCAAGTTGATCGAGCTGGTGAACCGGATCGCCTGGCACGAGGGCCCGGTCTCGCTGGCCCACCTCGCCGCGCTGCCCCCTTGGTGGAAGATCCTCGCCCCGGCCGTCGGCGGCCTGATCGTCGGCTTCATCATCTACCTCTTCGCCCGGGAGGCGAAGGGCCACGGCGTGCCCGAGGTCATGGAGGCGGTGGCGCTGAAGGGCGGCCGGATCCGGCCGCGGGTGGTCTTCGCCAAGATGTTCGCCTCCGGCATCACCATCGGGACCGGCGGCTCGGTAGGACGCGAGGGTCCGATCGTGCAGATCGGCTCGGCGCTGGGCTCGACGATCGGCCAGTGGCTGAAGGTCGATCAGCGGCGGCTGCGAACGCTGGTAGGCTGCGGGGCCGCGGCGGGGATCGCCGGCACCTTCAACGCGCCGGTTGCGGGAGCCCTATTCGCGTTGGAGATCATCCTCGGCGATTTCGGCGTCGCGCAGTTTTCGCCGATCGTCATATCGTCGGTCGCCGCCACGGTCATCAGCCGACACTACCTGGGAGACTTCCCCGCCTTCGAGGTGCCTGCCTACAGCCTGGTCCACTGGAGCGAGCTGTTCGCCTACGCCGGGCTGGGCATCCTGGCCGGCCTCGTGGCGCTGGCGTTCGTCCGCAGCCTCTACGCCTCGGAGGACGCCTTCGATCGGCTCCGCCTACCGCTGCCGGTCAAAGCGATGGTCGGCGGTGCCTTGATCGGGATCATCGGCATCCGGCTGCCGGAGGTCTTCGGAGTCGGCTACGAGGCCATCACCCAGGCGCTGCACGGAACGATGGTCTGGGAATTCATGCTGCTGCTGGTCCTGTTCAAGATCGTGGCCGTCTCCATCACGATCGGCTCCGGCGGCTCCGGCGGCGTGTTCGCGCCCTCGCTGTTCATCGGCGCCATGCTGGGCGGCGCCGTGGGAACGGTGGTATACACGATCTGGCCGACCAGCGCGGCGGGGGCCGGCGCCTACGCCCTGGTGGGCATGGGCGCGGTGGTGGCGGCGGCGACACACGCGCCCATCACCGCCATCCTGATCATCTTCGAGATGACCGGGGACTACAAGATCATCTTGCCGCTGATGATCAGCTGCATCATCGCGACCTTGCTGGCCACCCGGATGCAGCGCGCCTCCATCTATACGCTCAAGCTGCTGCGTCGCGGAGTCGACATCTTTAGGGGCAGGGCCGTCAACGTGCTGCAGCACGTGCACGTTCGCGAGGTCATGCGACCCGAAGTGATCACCGTGGCGCCGGAGGACCACCTGCTCTCGCTGATCTCCAAGTTCATCGACCACCCCGGCAGCACGCTCTTCGTCACCGACGAAGACGGCGAACTGCACGGCGTCATCACCGCCGATCACATCCGGCCGTTCATGAAGGATCCGGCGGCGTTGGAGGCGTTGATAATCGCCGAGGACGTGATGGCCGAGGCGGAGTTCCCCAAGGTCAGACCAAACGACTCGCTGGCCGACGTCATGCGGCTGATGGGCACCTACCGCGGCGAGGTGCCGGTACTCGATGACGGTCGCCTGGCCGGTGTTATCTGGCCCGAGGATGTCATCGGTCGATACAACACCGAGGTCTTCAAGCGCGACATGGCGGGCAGCATGGTCTCGGCGGTGGGCGCCGAGAGCGGCGTCGAGTCGGTGCCGGCGACCCGCGATACCGTGGTCGCCGAGATCCAGGCGCCCGGGCCTTTCATCGGCCGGACCATCCGCGAACTGAACGTCCGCCAGGAATTCGGTGCCAGCGTCCTCATGGTGAAGCAGACGACCGGTGAGGGCGGCGAAGAGCTCAACACCACACCCGACCCCGATTACACTTTCCAGTACGGTGACGTCATGCTGGTGCTGGCGCCCAGCGAACAGCTGCGGTACCTGAGGCGCGGGGTGCCGAGGAGCCGGTAGCCGGTGGCCGGTAGGAGGTGGCCGGACTCTATGTCGCGGCGGCGATCCCTTCCAGTTCGCGTTGGCGGGCCTTGGCTAGCCCGTCGATGACATCCTCCTTCGCCGCCACGATGATTCCCTTGAACATGTCCGTTTGAGTGCGAACACCGACTTCTCTGGCATGCTCCCACGCCAGATCCAACACTTCTTGATCGACCCGTAGCGAAAGGCGCGCATTCGACCTGCCGACCGCTAGCTTCGACCGCGCCAACCGCATTACTCTGCGAGCAAATCCTTCGTCTACCTTGACCAGCCGAAGGTAGTATCGAAGCAAGGCGCTGCAGAAGCTGCTATACGGCACCTCGAAGCGGTCCGCTATCAAATGGAGTATGTCCTCCAAATGCTGCGGCACCCTTGCGTTGAATACCGCAAGCTGCCGCTCTCTGGCCTCCTTCAGGCGCGGACTGGATTGCGCCGGGATGGTGACGGTTCTTGCACACACATCGCAAGCACCCACCAGCACACTCTCTACATCTACACGCGTCTTCTCGAGGTGCACGGTTCGATACTCATAGCGAATCCCGACCAGCTTTTCGCAGGTCGTGCAGACCGCTTTCCCCGTGTCGCCCTCTCTTAGTATTCGCATCTCTCGCTCGGACCTCTAATCTGCCGGGTGCACGCTAATCAAGACCGCATTCGTCGAGACGAAGTACGCCTTTACATACCATCGCTCCTCGGCCAGATCAGGCGTGAACTCGAATACATCGATCGTCGGATCGAAGTGATGTAGGCTGCGCCTGAACTGGTGACCCTTACAGCGCAGCAGGAGACGGATCACTTCTGCCGCTGTGACCTCACCGACAGCCAGCAGGTTCTTCTCACCGAGCGCATCCCGTGCCTCATGCTCATAACAACCTTCTCGAAGCGCTTGGACCAGCCTGGCTCGCGCTGCCCTGAATCCCATCCTGCCCGGCC
>JBDHHZ010000191.1:0-5964 GCA_039589115.1 Gemmatimonadota bacterium
ACGGCGGTACTACCGACGGTGTGTAACTAAGATGCGGGGGGACCCGCACACCGCAGCCGCCGTGGTCGGTCTCTCTACCTATTAGATGATCGAAGGCGGCGTAGAGTTTGCACGACGGTCACGACGCCGTGTGCCCGCGTAGGCGATCTCGTGGAACTCGAGGCGACGGTGGAGGACGTCTTCGAGATGGAGTGAGGCGCCGCCTACTCCGTGTTGAGCGCCTCCACCGGATCCACACGCAGCGCCCTGCGGGCCGGGATCCAGACAGCCAGCAGCGCGATGTGAATCAAGAGGAGAGAGACGACCACGAAGATGACCGGATCGGTCGCCGAGACATCGTACAGGAGCCCCGACAATACTCTCGTGGCCGCCAGCCCACCGATCACACCTAGGAGAAGACCCAGGGCGGTCAGCCTGGCACCCTGCCCCATGACCATGGCGTAGATGTCTCTGTCCTGGGCGCCGAGCGCCATGCGCAGTCCAATCTCCGGGACCCGCTGCGAGACGGCGTAGCCGACCACTCCGGCAACCCCGACCATGGATAGGAGTAGAGCCACGGCCCCGAAGATGAGCAGCAGGACCGTCCGGAAGCGTGGCCCGGCCACGCTGCGCGACATCACCGACTCCATGGTTTGTACGGCGCCGATAGACAGGTTCTCGTCCACCTGCCAGACGGCGGCGCGGACGGGCTCGGCCAGATCGCTGGGATTCCGTTCGGTCCGCAGCGTCAGCGTCATGCTCCTCCGGCGGCCCGGGTCGGCCTCCTGAGCATGCGGGACGTAGATGGCTGGGATCGGCTGCGCGGCGACCCCGATCTGCCGAACGTCCGTAACGATCCCGACCAGCTCGCGCGAGATGTTGGGCAGCTGGCTCCGCGTCTCGAAGAGCGTCACGCGCCTCCCCACCTGCTCCGCACCAAGAGAACTCTGACCGACCACGATCTCATCGATCATCGCCAGCATTCCAGCCGCGGCTTCGTTGATCAGCGCCACCGGAGCGCCGGCCTCATCGTCCTGCGCGGTGAAGCCCCGGCCTCGTAACACGTCCACGCCCATGGCGCGGAGATAATCCGGACTTATGACCCGCACCTCCAGGCAGCGTGGCCCAGTGTAGTCTGCAAAGGCCCCGGACTGGGGCGGCGGAACATCATCCGGCCAAACGAACTCGCAGTTCTGCCCGCCGGTCATCGGGAGGATGTTTATGGCCCCGGCATCGCGGACCCCGCCGACCGCGGTCACCCGTTCCAGCAGGTCCTCGTAAAGGCGCGTGATCTGGGCCGGCTCCGAGTAGTCGCTGGCTCGCGGCGCCAAGTTGAGGGTGAGGACGTTCTCCGCCCTGAAGCCCGGCTCCACCTGGTGGAGATTGTGGAGGCTCTTCAATAGGAGCCCGCCGCCGGCCAGCAGGACGAGGCAGAGAGCGATCTCCGCCACCACCAGCACCTCACGCAGCCTCTGGCTCCCCTTGTCAGCGGTGGTGCGTCTGCTCCCGATCTGGAGTGCCGACGCGAGATCCGAACGGACCGCCTGATAGGCGGCCGTCAGCCCGAAGATCACGCCCGTAAGCAGGGAGATCCCCAGAGTGAACCCCAGAACGGTCCCGTCGATCGTGACAGCCGTGAGGCGTGGGAGGTTTTGACCGCCCAATGCCAGCAGGGCATCCGCCCCGAGCCAGGCCAGGGCGAGCCCCGCGCCGCCTCCCAGTAGGAAGACGAGGCAGACCTCGGTTAGCAATTGCCGTACGATGCGGCCGTTGCGGGCGCCGAGCGCCGCCCGCAGGGTCACCTCACGGCTCCGGACCACGGTGCGTGTAAGGAACAGGTTCGCCACGTTGGCGCAGGCGATCAGCAGCACCAAGCCGACGGCACCCAGCAGGATGAGGATCGCCGGCCGGACGCCACCGACCATCCACTCCTTCGCCTCCATCAGCAGCACGTTCTCCTGCGCGTGGACCTGGGGGAACTCTTCCCCGAGGTGCAGCCAGATGCGGTCCAGGTCCGCCTGGGCCTGCTCCATCGTCACACCGTTCGCCAGCCGGCCGATGCCCATCCAACTGTGGTTGTTCCGAGCCAGCCGGGTGGCATCCCAAAACGGGGGCCGGGACCGCCAGAGCGCTGCGTTGCCGAAAGGATCGTCGAAATCCGCCGGCGCCACTCCCACTATCTCGTGGCGGACGCCGTCCAGGTCCATGGTGCCCCCGATGACGCCGGGATCACCCCCGAACATCTGCTGCCAAAGACCGTAACTCAGGACGACGACCGGTGAGTGCCCCAACTCTTCTTCGGCAGGTAGGAAGAAGCGACCCACCGCCGGCTGCACGCCGAAGATCCGGAAGAAGCTCGCCGAGACCGACCCGCCGTTCACCCGGGTCGGCTCGCCGGCGCCGTAGAGGACAGGAGTCCAGGATTGGAAGGCGGAGACGTCGGCGAACGACCCGCTCTCGCGCCGCATGTCCTCGATCTCCGGGTAGGCGAGCCACACGTGACGGATCTGGAACTGTCCCTGCCGAACGGCCAGTAAACGTACAACCCGTTCCGGCTGATCGTACGAGAGCGGCCGGATCAGCACCCCGTTCACAACGCTGAAGATCGCCGTATTGGCCCCGATCCCCAGGGCCAAAGAGACGACGGCCACCAGCGTGAAGCCCGGGTTCTTCCGCAGCTGGCGAAGACCGTATCGGAGATCCTGCCATATGCCTGACATCGCTACGCCTCCTTGCTTGTCCTCAGCGCACCATTAGAGGGCAAGTCACGGGCCAGATCCTGGCCCGCCGAATCGCTCTCGGTCCGGCGGCCCAAACACAAGTCACAGCTTCATTTGACGGCTAATGGCGGGATATGGGAAGTGCGAGAGACGTCGGGCCATGGCGAATGTTGGTGTTCGCTTCCGGCATGGCCTTGTCCGAAAACGAACTCGCGCCCACCGGCTACCGGCTACCGGCCACCGACCACCGGCTATCAGAAGTCCGCGCCGGCCCGGCATACATATATCCCGTCGAACCGGTCGCGGAACTCCTGCGCGACCGCATCCGCGTCGGGGATCGCCGCGTAGCGAGCCAGCAGCCAGTCCTCCCAGTCGCTGTCTAGTTGCGCGAGCCCGACGCCGAGCATCCCTTCGACCACCTGGGAGGTCGCCTCCACCTCCGAGTACATCAGGTCGAGCACCGCCTGCCTGCCATACATCTCGTCGATGAAGCGGAACCATGAAGCGCGCAGCGTATAGGTCTGGAACTCGCAGGGCAGGTTGAGCTCCTGGTGCCGCTCGCGCAGCGATTGGAGTGGGATGTCTTCGTCGTTCACCAGCCAGTGACCGGCGATGACGTCTTCCGGGTAGCCGTAGAACGGGAAGCCGATCTTACCCTGATCGATGGTCTGGGCGATGAACTCGGCGAAGCCCTCCTCGTAGAAGCCCCAGCTCGCCCAGGTCCAGACCTGGTAGCGGTACCCGTGACTGGACTGAAACGTGTGCGCCAGCTCGTGGGCTAATAGACCGAAGTAGCCGCCTGCGCCGGCGCTGTAGCGGAACATGTGGACGACGCCCTGATCGACGTACGGGCCCCGGTCCTGGACGTCTCCCTCGAGGCGGACCGTGGTTAACCCCTGCGGTGCCCGCTCGACCCCGACGATCGCCACGATGTCAGCGTAGTGGGCCTCCGCCAGAGCGATCCCCTCCTCCATCTCCTGCGGCGTCGCCTGGGCCAGGGTGGAGACGAACCGGTAGTGCTCGCTCTCGAGGATAAGTGGGGTGGGCCCGGTTGGATCGCCGCCGCAGCCGGGGATCAGCAAGGCAGCGGCCAGGGCCCAAATGGTGGATTTGTCTCTATTCACGATCGTTCCTCCATAGCCAGTGGTCACGAGAGCATGCCGCGGCTCTCGGTCGCACTATGGAGGAACGCCGTGTTATCTACGTTATCTTGCCGTTACCTACCAGGCGCCGGCGCCGAACTCGAGCACGTAGGTCAGCCTGTCGATGTCGAAGAAGCCGTAGTTCTTGACACCGGCGCGGAATCCCCAGAAGTCCGTGGCGAAGCTGAGGAACTTGAGCGCCGACGTCGTGACGTTCACCCGGAATTTGATCCCGGTCTCGAGCACGAAGTCGGTCTGAGTAGACTTCACCCCGTCGACGACTTCCCGATCCCATTCGGCGCCCATGGCGAGGTAGCTGTCGATCCAGCGCGACGCCGAGTTCGCATACATCAACATCCAGCCGAAATCCTGCAGGTGATCGTCCTTCGCATACATCCGCCAGACGAGGAAGCCGCCGCTGACTTTGACCTCCATGTTCTTCACGATGAAGAGCGGGAATACCCAGGCGAACCCCAGGTCGCCGTCCGCGTAGAGCGAGATCGCCAGCGACTTCACGGCCTTGTCCGCGTCCACCCAATCGACGAAGTCCTGGAACTCGCTCGCTTCCGTGAGCTCGGGCCAGTCTTCGACCTCCTTGTCCTCCATGAAGTGGTGAAGCCCTTTATCATACTCCCCAAGCTCGGCCGGCGGCAGCGGCCGCAGCTCGTATACGGCGTTCTCACCCTCCCCACCATCGTAGCGAGTGCGACGCTCGAAGTTCGGCCACAGCTGGCTGTCTTCGGGCAGCGGCGGGTGCACACGGTGTTGCGGGTGTCGCACCTTGGTCATCCACGCCTGGTAGCCGCCGGACAGCAGCGCGCCCCCGCGGATGTTGTCACGCACGCCCCACGCGTCGTTGATGTGCCGGTTGACGTCGTAGCCCGGCGTGAAGTAACCGTCGCCGTTCTTGTCAGTCGCCAGCCCGTGCTTCCCTTCCTCGACCAGGATGGTCATGGGGAACTTCGTCTCGATGTCCACGTCCACCACGTTCCAGAACCACTGGATGCCGTGCGCCTTGCCGGTGACCCGCGTGACTATGATCACGTAGTTCTGCTCGTCGCACCGCCCGGCCGTCCACTCCTGAACGAGCTCACTGTCGCTCCGCAGCACGGCACCCTTGAACTCGGTGGCCTCGAGGTCGTGCGGATGCGCGCCCAGCCCCACCTCCGAACGGAAGTAGGCGAAGAACCCCATCCGGAACACGCCGGTCTGCTCGAGGTCGATGATCGAGTTGTGAATGTCCGTCGAGTCCCGGTAGAAGCTGGTCTGCTCGCCGACGCCGCCGAGGATCTCCTCCAGCTGGTAGTAGACCACCGGCGCGTCCGGAGCCTCCTCGAACGGGAAGGACTCCGGGAGCCTGATGTCCGGACCCTCGCGCTGCTCGAGCAGCGGCTCGTCCGGCGAGAACCAGTAGATCGGCGCCAGGTGGGCCGCGAACGTCCCGAGGGACATCTCCCGCTCGGTCCCCCACCAGACGACGCCGGGCAGATCGCTGAAATCGCATTGGGCCGCTGGCGTCTGGGCCTGCAGCGGCGCGGCCACGCACACCGCGAGCGCCGAGGCGGCGATTATGAGATTAGACCGAAGAGGCCGGGACATGTCACTCCCCCACATGTAAGAAGCATTATTGGATCGCCCGAATCTCGCACTCCGTTGGCCCAAGCGGAAGGGGTGGGGCGTATCTCGCGTCAGACGAGGCGCTTCGGCAACTCGCTGCTGAGGTGCATCAGGACATCGTACACCGAGATGCCCGTCGTGCCGGCCAGCATGTTCGGGTGGATCCCAGGGTCGTCGGGACCGATCAGGGTCGCCACATCTCCGATCGCCGCCGTAGGCTCATCGCCCAGCTGGACTATCGTGTGGCTGGCGCTCACAGCGCCGATCACCGGACAGAGGCGGCCGTTCACCAGGACGTGGCCGCCGTTCACCGCGGCGCGTGGGAAGCCATCGGCGTGCCCGACGGGCAGAGTGGCGATCCAGGTGGGCTTCTCCGCCATGTAGTTCCGGCCGTAGCTGACGCTGTCGCCCGGCCGCAGGCGCTGGACGCGTACCACCCGGGCGCGGAGCCGGAAGGCGGGTCGCAGCTGCGCGATCTCGGCTTCGGTCCCCTCGTTGCTGGGGTA
>JBDHHZ010000192.1:0-6326 GCA_039589115.1 Gemmatimonadota bacterium
ACCCCAGCGGCGGGCCGCGGCGTCGGCGGCACCCGACCCGGGCCAGCGGCCTCTGCTGCAGCCAGTTCCTGAGCTTCCATTCGATAGCGGCGGCTCATCGGCCGTATTCCTCCGTTGAATTCCACCGTGGTCCCGGGTAACTTCCCGCCTACCATGACATACTCAATCGAAGCGCTTGCGCAATCTTCGCGCAACCAGGAAAGACCTTTCCGCTTCTGGGCAGCGCATCTGCTGCTGGTAGCGACGTGTGTCTTTGCCGCGCCCGCGCTGGCGACGGCTCAGTCCCTCGACCCAGACGCCTTGCTGGGTCACATCAAGTACCTGGCGAGCGATGAGCTTGCCGGCCGCGAGGCGGGAGAGCCGGGCGCCGACAGCGCCGCGGCGTACATCGCGCGCCAATTCGAGTCGTACGGCCTCGAGCCGCTGGGCAGCGACGGTTTTTACCAGACCTTCGAGATCACGACGACGATCGCGATCGGGTCGAACAGTCGCCTGGTACTCCAGTCGGCGCGCGGCACAAGAGAGCTCAAGCTGTTCGAGGAGTGGGTGCCCTTCAACTTCTCGAGCGCCGGCTCGATCAGCGGCGCGGCGATCAACGCCGGCTACGGGTTGAGCGACGAGGACTACGAGCAGGTGGGAGCGAGCGGCATCGTCGTCCTGCGGGGAGGTGTCCCGGATGATTTCGACCCCCACGGGTCGGGCGTGGATCCGTCCCCGCGTCGCAAGGCGACAACCGCCCGTGAGGCAGGCGCGGAAGCCGTGCTGATAACGGTCTCGCGGCTGCAGGTGCCGCGGCCGGGGAACCCACCTCACTCGGTCGGCATCCCGGCCATACAGATCATCGCGAACGACGACCTCGCCGGCTGGCTGGAGGACGACGAGCTGAGCATCGTCCTCGAGGCCGACGTCGAGCCTCTTCGTGTGAAGGCTCACAACCTCGTGGGGCGGCTGCAGGGCAGCGATCCCGCCCAGGCCGACGAAGTCGTCGTGGTCGGCGCACACTACGACCACCTCGGGATGGGCGGGCCGGGCTCGCTGGCGCCGGACATGGAAGTGCCGCATAACGGCGCCGACGACAACGCGTCAGGGACGTCCCTTCTGCTGGGACTGGCGAGCTATTTCTCCGCCCACCCGGAAGCGCAGCCCGCGCGCAGCCTAGTGTTCGTCGCCTTCACCGCCGAGGAGATGGGCTTGCTGGGATCGGATCACTTCGTCGGTAACTCGCCGTTCCCACTCGAGCAGGTCACCGCAATGGTGAACTTCGACATGGTCGGCCGGCTGAACGAGGGCAGGGCGCAGGTCTTCGGGACAGAGTCGGCGGAGGAGTTCCCGGCACTTCTCGACTCGCTGGAAGCCGGCAGTTCGCTCACGCTCAGCCACGTGGGCGACGGATACGGGCCCAGCGACCAGACTTCCTTCTATGCACGCAAGATTCCGGTCCTCCATCTCTTCACCGGCACGCACTCCGAGTACCACAGACCCGAGGATGACTGGGAGCTGATCAACGCCGCTGGTCTCGCACAGGTGGGCGAGTTCGCCGTCGCCCTCGTCGGCGAGTTGGGCGATTGGCCGGGTGCTCTGACCCTGGTCGAACAGGAGCGGCCACAGGCGCAGGGCGGCGGCGGCTACGGACCGTACCTGGGGACGATTCCCGACTTCGGTGAAGTCGAAGGCGGCGGCCTGAGGCTCTCCGGCGTCCGCGCAGGCGGACCGGCGGAGCAAGCCGGACTGCAGGGCGGCGACGTGGTCATCGAGTTCGGTGGAAAAGAAGTCCTCAACATCTACGACTACACCTACGCGCTGCGCGCGCATGCGCCGGGCGACACGGTGATGATCAAGGTGCGGCGCGAAGGCGAGGTCTTGGAGATATCGGTGGTACTCGGGCGTCGAGGTGGATAAGACCGACATTCAACAGCCGACATTCGACAATCGACTTCCGAGTACTGCCCGAGTACCGACTCTCTACTCTCGACCCTCGGCGCTCATCGAACACGTTGGGCGTCGGACGTCGGGAGTCGGGCGTCGGCAGTCGGGCAGTACTCGAATGTTGGGTGTCGAGTGGCGGCTGTTGAATGTCGAGGTTTTCTTCGGCTAGAGCCGATTACAGAGGCTCTGGCCCCAGACGGCCCCGGCTTCTCAACTCGGGGAAGTAGTAGACGACAACGCCGCTGTCCGGCTCGTTCCCCACATCGACATATCCGCTGGAGACCATCTCCCGCAGTAGCTGCTCCGCTTCCTGGAAGGAGAAGCCGGTGATCATGGCGGCCTGCGTCACGGTGAGGCTTCCGCCCTCTTTTAGGGCGGCATCGAGCAGCACCTGCTGTGGCGTGCGCCCCGGCCTGGCGCGGCGCGCCTCCCGCATGGAGCGAACCTCCTCCAGCAGGTTTGCCTCCTCAACCTGGCGGCGCATCGTGATCAGGTCATAAAGCTGGCCGATGCCGCCCAACCCCCAGGTGAAGAGCCAGAGGAAGCCGGTGCCGTACTTGCCGAGGTAGAGGCGATGGAGGCCCGCGAAACCGAACAGCCAGCCCGCCCAGAGGCCGTACGAGATACCTTCTTTGTACTTCTTCTCGGGTTCCTGCATGCTGGCTCTCACAGTCTCGCAACACTCGCCCCGTGGGGCGAGCCTCTCGCGTGTGCCTACCTCCCCATTATTATAGACGCAGACACACGATGCCGGAGTTTCACTCGTGGTGGGGCAAGGCGCCCGCCGTGGCACCGCCCTGCAAGCTAAGCTACGCCGCTGACCGCCTCAAGGTGTCTAGGGCACGCCAGGCCAGGAGGCTACACGATGAGACGATTCCAACCATTTCCCGCCGTCGCGCTGGCTACGCTGGCCCTCACCGGCTGCCCGGTGAATCCAGCCACCGGCGAGCGGCAGCTCATGCTGATGAGCGAACAGCAGGAGGTCCAGCTGGGGCTGCAGGGCGCCGAGCAGGTGGCGGCGCTGTACGGCCTCTACGACGATCCCGACCTGCAGGCCTATGTGGATGAGATCGGCCAGGAGCTGGCCGCCACCTCGGAGAAGCCCGACCTGCCGTGGAACTTCAGGGTCATCGACGACCCCATCGTCAACGCGTTCGCCCTGCCTGGCGGCCAGATCTTCATGACCCGGGGTATTCTCGGCCACTTCGCCTCCGAGGCGGAGATGGCCGCGGTGCTGGGCCACGAGATCGGCCACGTGACGGCCCGGCACTCGGCGGAACAGATGAGCCGGGCCCAGGTGGCCGGGGCGGGTCTGGAGCTGGGCGCCGTGCTCTCCTCCGAAATAGCCAGCGTCCGCGACATCCTGGGCACCGGCCTGGGCCTCATGTTCTTGAAGTTCGGCCGCGACGACGAGCGCCAGTCCGATGACCTCGGCTTCCGCTACATGGGTCGCGCCGGCTACAACCGCAGGGAGTCGGTGGACGTGTTCACTATGCTCGGCCGGGTGACAGAAGCGGCGGGAGGCAGCCAGTTGCCGGGCTGGCTCTCCACGCATCCGGACCCCGGCGAGCGGGTCGAGCGGATGAACGCGGCGCTGGCCGAGGCCGGCGACACGGGTGAAGGTGAAGTAGGGCGCGACCGCTACCTGCGTCGCATCGATGGGATCATCTTCGGGGAGAACCCGAGACACGGATACTTCAGGGGTTCACTATTCTTGCACCCCGACCTCGAGTTCTCCATCGAGTTCCCCGACGGCTGGCCGACACAGAACATGACCCAGGCGGTGGCCGCCGTCAGCCCGGAGAGCGACGCGCTGATCCAACTCACTCTAGCTGAGGAATCGAGCCCTCGAGCCGCGATCGAGGCGTTCCTGGGCAACGAAGCGGTCACGGCGGACGGTAGAATATCGACACGCTCGTTGAACGGGATGCCGGCCCGCGCCGTCTACTTCAGTGCCACGACCGAACAAGCCGAGCTTGGCGGACTGGCCATCTTCGTGGAGTACAACGACCTGGTCTACCAGATACTCGGCTACACCTTGGCCGAGCGTTTGGACACCTATGACGAAGCGTTCCAGCACTCGCTCGGCAGCTTCCGGCGACTGACCGACCCGGACGCCCTCAACGTGCAGCCGGCCCGGATCGAGATCGTCACTCTCAACCGCTCCATGACGCTGCAGCAGTTCGCGAGCCGCTACCCATCGACGATCTCGCTGACTAGCCTGGCGATCATCAACGGCGTGGCGGAGGACGCCACCCTCGCACGCGGCCTGCTGGTCAAGCGCGTCGTGGGCGGGGTGATGCCGGAGGATTAGTTTTGAAGAAGCCGCGGGCGCGGGCGCGGGCGCGGGGGATGACGATACGATGACGATCTTTATAAAGGTCCGCGGATTCGGGGCGACCTGCTAGTTACCGGACTCTGCCGCGAGCCGAGATGGGCCAGACCTCCACGACGTCATCGCCGTCGACGGCGTAGAACTCCTCGTGGAGGTTGACCGCGGGGCAGACGTGGTTCGGGATGATCTCGACGCTCTCTCCGATCGCCGGGAAGGCGATCGCGCCCGGTATTCTCACCACGCCGTGCTCCTCGTTGAGGCTGACGATTCGCGCCGCCGGCACGTCACGGATGTACCCGAACCCTTCGTAGCCTTCCAGCGCGAAGCCCACCCGCGCCGCCTCGGAGAAGAGCGACTTGCTGCCCGCATCGATGACGGCGCGATCGTGCGCCGGCCGGCTGATCACAGTGGCCAACACGCTCAGCGCACAATCGTCGGTGCCCGCCTGATCGATGGCCATCTGATTCACATCGTTGAAAACATAAGTGCCGGGGCGCATCTCCGTGACTCCCGCCACCGAGGCGGTCCACGGTGCGGCCGGGGTCGAGCCGACGCTCACCTCTTCCACTGCATGACCGCCGCCCCTTAGCATCTCCGCAACTTCCGCCACCCGGCGGCCGGCGGCGACGGCTCGCTCCTCCATCTGCTGAGCGTTCGTGGCGCCTGTCGGCACGTGCCCCTCGTGGGTCTCGACACCGCGGAGGCGCACGTGGGGCGCGTCACCGATCGCGTCGGCCAGCTTTGCGATCTCCGCCGTCTCGGTGAGACCGCAGCGGCCCTTACCAGTATCGACCTCGATCAGCACATCGATGCTGTCACCTGCGTCGGCGAAAGCGCGCTCCAGCACCTGGACACCGTCGAGGCTGTCGACGAGTACGGCGAGGCGCACGCGCCTGGCGAGCTCGACGAGCCGGCCCATCTTGCCAGCGCCGACGACCTGGTTCGCGATCAAGATGTCCCCGAGCCCCGCATCGGCCATCACTTCGGCTTCGCCCAGCTTCGCTACCGTGATTCCCGCAGCGCCCGCCTTCACCTGTAGCTTCGCGATGTGGGTCGACTTGTGCGTCTTGGTGTGCGGTCGCAGCCGGACGCCGAACCCCTCGGCCAGCTTCTGCATGCGCTCGACGTTTCGCGCCAGACCCGCCCTGTCGATGATCAGGGCTGGCGAATCGATTTCGTGTTTCTTCATACCGCAGCCAGCGTTCTTTCGATCTGGTCCTTGTGTAGCAGGTCGTGGCCTGCCAGCAGCTCGACCATCAAGCCGACGCTCTCTTCGCCTCGCTCCGCGTGGAGACCGTAGCGCTCCCAAGCGGGACCCCTGGTCCTCAGGTACAAGTCGAGGTTCAATCCGCGCAGCCGGCGGAGCTCCTCGAGCAGCATGCTTATCGGGCGATCGTTGTGGGCCATGCCCGCCACCATCACGTCCTGATCGTAGCCGGCGATCGGCGGCTCATCGTGGCTGAGCATGATGCGCGCCCGGTACCCGTACACCCACTCGCTGTCTCCCAGGTGCCCGAGAATCTCCTTCACCGACCAGGCTCCCTCTCGCGGCCGCCTGGAGAGGACCGGCTCGTCGATCCCCTTGAGGCGCTCTTCCAGCTCGGTGGGCGTGTGCGCCAGGACATCGAGTGGGTCGCGATCGCCCAGCAGCGCGAGTAGCTGATCTCTGTAGGTCTCGAACTCGTTGACGGGTAGGTCTCGAACTCGTTGACGGGATCCGCGGACATGCTACCTCCCTGCGGTCATGCTGTTTCTTCAATATCCAATATCCCACACTCAGTAACCACTGACCAAATGGATCCTCAAGCATCAAGAGCCAATGTCCAATGACCGATGATCACACCCAATGATCATCGGTCATTGGACATTGCACCTTGCTACTTGGGCTTTTCCTTGGTCACTGGTTACTGAGTGTCGGATATTGATTACTGATTCTCCCCTAGGAGTAGGGTTTCCTCGAACAACTCCAAAATCCGGCGGTACTCGTCCGTCCATGCCCAGTCATGAACGAAGCCGTGGTCCTCCTTCGGGTAGATCGCGACCTCCCAATCCTCCTTGCCCAGTT
>JBDHHZ010000193.1:0-11580 GCA_039589115.1 Gemmatimonadota bacterium
GAGACAATCTTCGGTGCACTTCAGGCTGTCACCCCCAGCATAGAGGCCGAGTCGGCACTTCGTCTCTATGGCACCATGGGTGCGACCATCGGGGCCGGCCTCGCCGTGATCGGTGCCGGACTCGGCATCGGCCGGATCGGTGGCTCGGCGACCGAGAGCATCGCTCGTCAGCCGGAAGCAGCCGCCAGCATCCAGACGGCGATGATCATCACGGCGGCGCTGATCGAAGGCGTCTGCCTGTTCGCGCTGGTGATCGCGCTGCTCAAAGGCTAAACCGAGCCCGGATGAGTCCTCTCATGTCTAAGCGGTCGAAAAATCGGCGCCGCCCGGGCTCGGCCACCAGGTCGCTGGGTACCCTGGCGGCCATCCTGGCTCTTTCTCTGGGCACGGCGATCCCGCTGCTGGCGCAGGAAGAGCACGGGGGCAGCGGTGGTGGCCTGTTCGATATCAACTGGCTGGGCCTGATGTTCTGGACCTGGCTGATCTTCCTCTTGCTCTTCCTCGTCCTGCGGAGATGGGCTTGGGGCCCGATCATCGGCGCCCTGGAGGCCCGCGAGAAGCGGATCCAGGAAACGCTGGATGGAGCGGCTCGTGACCGGTCGGAAGCCGAGAGGCTGCTCGGTGAGCACCGGCAAATCCTCGATGAGTCGCGGGACCAGGCACAGCAGATCCTCGTCGATACCCGCAAGGCGGCGGAGTCTCTTCGAGCAGAGATGCTCGAGGCGGCCCGCGGCCAGAAGGATCAGATCGTCGCCAGCGCGCGTGAGGACATCGAGCGCGAGCGGGATCAGGCGCTGGACGTGCTGCGGCGCGAGGCGGTGGACCTGTCGATCTCCGCAGCCGGTCGCGTGCTGCGCAAGGAGGTGGACTCGAAGGAGAACCGCCGGATCGTCGAGCAGTACCTGGAGGACCTGGCGGCCGAGGAGAAGGGCGGCGAAGCGAGCTGATGCAGGAGACAACGGTCGCTCGAAGCTACGCGGACGCTCTGCTCGAGCTTGCCAAGGCGGATGACGCGGTGGAGCTGTATGCGGAGGAAATCGCGCAGATCGCGAGTCTGCTCGAGACGGAAGATGATTTCCGCTTCTTCCTCGAGACCCCACGCGTCGACCCGCGTGAGAAGAAACGGGTGCTCCGTGAGGTCTTCGGAGGGAAGGTCCCCGAGAGGCTATTGCGGTTCCTGCTCGTTGTCGTCGACAAGCGCCGTCAGCGTGTCCTGCCGGAGATCGCCGTGCAGTTCGGCCTGCTGGTCAACGAACATCTCGGGCGACTCCAGGTCGACGTGACCATGGCGGAGGAGCCGGATGCGAAGGCGAGGGCGAGTATCAAGAAGCATCTGGACACGTTGTTCCGGATGGAAGTGCTCCCGCGCTTCAAAACTGACCGGCGGATCATCGGCGGAGTGATCGTGAGGGTGGGAGACCGTATCATGGACGGTTCGATACGACATCGCCTTCAGATGCTGCGCCGCAGACTTCTGAAGTCGCAGATCGGCTGACCGACGCGCCGCGGCTCGGCTTCGACCGGGCGCGGGGCACGGCTAGAACCCTGAGATTTGAGTCTATGGCTAAGACTGGAACAAAGCTAAGCGCCAGCGAGATCAAGAAGGCGCTGGTACGACAGATCGAGCGCTACGAGGAAGAGCTGCACGCCGAGGAGATCGGCGAGGTCCTTCAGATCAGTGACGGCGTGGCGCGCATCTGGGGCCTCGGCTCCGCGATGTACAACGAGATGCTCGAGGTCGAGTCGCGAGAAACCGGCGAAACGGTGACGGCACTCGCGCTCAACCTCGAAGAGGACAACATCGGCGCCGTGGTGCTGGGGGACTTCTTCAAGTTCAAAGAGGGTGACCCCGTTCGCTGCACCGGCCAGGTGCTGTCGGTACCAGTCGGTCCCGAGCTGCTCGGGCGCGTCGTCAACCCGCTGGGCGAGCCGCTGGATGGAAAGGGGCCGATCGAGACCTCGCGAACCATGAGGATCGAGCGTAAGGCTCCGGGTATCGTCTTCCGCCGGCCGGTGAAGGAGCCGCTGCAGACGGGGCTGAAATCGATAGACTCGATGACGCCTATCGGTCGCGGCCAGCGCGAGCTGATCATCGGCGACCGCAGCACGGGCAAGACCGCGATAGCCATCGACACGATCATTAACCAGCGCGGCGGCGACGTGATCTGCGTCTATGTCGGCGTTGGCCAGAAGGCATCCACCATCGCCTCGCTGATCAACCGGCTGGAGCAGGAAGGGGCGATGGACTACACGATCATCGTGGCCGCCAACGCCAGCGATCCGGCGACGCTTCAGTACATGGCACCTTACGGCGGCTGCACGATGGCCGAGTATTTCATGTACAAGGAGGGACGTCACACACTGTGTATCTACGACGACCTCTCCAAACAGGCGCAGGCATACCGTCAGCTCTCGCTGGTGCTGCGGAGGCCGCCGGGACGTGAAGCCTATCCCGGCGACATCTTCTACAACCACTCCAGGCTCCTGGAACGGGCGGCCAAGATCACCGAGGACGCAGAGATCCTCAAGCGGCACCCGGAAATCGAGAAGCCGGGCGGCTCGCTGACCGCCCTGCCGATCATCGAGACCCAGGCCGGCGACGTCGCCGCCTACATCCCGACCAACGTGATCTCCATCACGGACGGTCAGATCTACCTGGAGAACGACCTGTTCTATGCCGGCGTGCGGCCCGCGATGAACGTGGGCATTTCGGTTTCACGTGTCGGAGGCTCCGCGCAGCTCAAGGCGATGAGACAGGTAGCCGGGCGCCTGCGTCTGGACCTCGCCCAGTACCGAGAGCTGGAGGCGTTCGCTCAGTTCGCCGCCGAGCTCGATAAGGCGACGCAGAATCAGCTAGCCAGAGGCGAGCGCATGGTCGAGGTGCTGAAGCAGGGTCAGTACCAGCCGCTGCCCGTCGAGGAACAGGTCATGGTCATCTTCGCCGGCACCAACGGACACCTCGACGACGTCGATGTGGCCGACATCAAGGAGTGGGAGGCCGGTTTCTTCACCTTCATGAAGGGCAGGCATCCAGAAGTCGGTGCATCGATCCGCAGCGAAGGTCAGATAACGAAGGAGAATGAGGAGCTGTTGGCGAAGGCGATCGCGGACTTCAAGGAGCAGTTCTCGGCCCACAAGCGTAAGAGTGAACCTGCGCTTGCCGGTGCGTAGTAGAAGAGCCGGGCTCGAGACGGCGGATACGGGATAGGATCATATGCAGAAGGCGCGTGATATCAGGCGGCGGATTCGCTCGGTCGAGAGCACACGCCAGATTACGCACACCATGGAGATGGTGGCGGCGTCCAAGCTGCGCCGCGCCCAAGAGCGGGTCCACGCGGCGCGACCGTTTGCCGCCAAGCTCTCCGAGGTCATTTCCGGCCTCTTCACCCCGGAGTTCGCCGAGAAATACCCGATCCTACGACAGCCCGAACAAGTGCGCCGCTCCGCCCTGATCCTGATAACCAGCAACCGTGGGCTGGCCGGTGGTTTCAACGTCAACCTGATCCGCAAAGCGCGCGGCGTTCTGGGCGAGCTCCGCGGGGACGGGGTCGACGTTGAGTTCCACGTCATCGGAAAGAAGGGGATCAACTTCTTCCGCTTCAGGAAGGAGCCGCTGGCCAGCGAGCGTCGGGACATCACGGACCGACCGAGCATGGAAGACGCCCACTCGATCATCGACCCTCTCATCCCACGCTTCGAGTCGGGAGAGATCGATGCGATAGATGTGGTCTACGCTCAATTCAAGAGCGCGATGTCCACACCTCCGGTCCGGACTCGCATCCTTCCGGTCGGCTCACAGGTCGAGCCAGGTGAGGCTCGCTCGACACATTACCTGTTCGAGCCGTCCGCAGAGCAGATCTTGACCTTCGTCCTACCGCTCTACGTCCGGAACTCCGTCTACCGGGCTCTGGTCGAGTCGGCGGCGGCGGAGCAGGGAGCGCGGCGGACGGCGATGAAGAATGCGACCGACAACGCGGACGACCTCATAACAACACTGACGCGAGAGTACAATCGTGCGCGCCAGTCTCAGATCACCCAGGAGCTGACTGAGATCACGGGTGGCGCTGAGGCGGCGAAGGGTTAGCAAGACTAGAAACGGAAGACAATGGCTGAGAACATTGGTAGGGTAGTGCAGGTCATCGGTCCGGTCGTCGACGTCGAGTTCGAGCCGGAGAAATTGCCCGAGATCTATTCGGCCGTTCGGATCGAGGGCGACGGTGAGACGCCCATCAAGGTCGTATGCGAGGTCCAGCAGCACATCGGCCGCAGCCAGGTGCGGACCGTCGCCATGGACACCACCGACGGGATCGTCCGCGGCATGAAGACGATCGATACCGGCGGGCCGATCTCGACTCCGGTCGGCCACGTGACGCTGGGTCGGATCCTCAACGTGCTGGGTGAGCCGGTGGACGAGCAGGGCCCGGTCGAGGTTACCGAGCGCTGGCCGATCCACCGCAAGCCGGTCGAGCTGGAGAACCTAGCTGTGACGACCGAGATCTTCGAGACCGGCATCAAGGTCGTCGATCTGATCGCACCCTACCAGAAGGGTGGTAAGACGGGGCTGTACGGTGGCGCCGGCGTCGGTAAGACGGTCGTCATCATGGAGCTGATCCACAACATCGCAACCGAGCATGGAGGTCGCTCGGTGTTCTGCGGTGTGGGAGAGCGGACGCGTGAGGGGAACGACCTGTGGTTGGAGATGAGCGAGGCGGGCGTCATCACACCGGGCGACCCGGACAAGAGCAGCGCCGCGCTGATCTACGGCCAGATGAACGAGCCGCCGGGCGCGCGATTCCGCGTCGGCCTCACCGGCTTGACCGTCGCCGAGTACTTCCGCGACGTCGAGGGGCAGGACGTTCTGGTCTTCATCGACAACATCTACCGGTTCGTGCAGGCGGGTAACGAGGTTTCGGCTCTGCTGGGGCGCATGCCCTCGGCGGTCGGCTACCAGCCCACCCTTGCTACCGACGTGGGCGAGCTGGAGGAGCGTATCACCTCGACCCGCAAGGGATCGATCACTTCGGTGCAGGCGATTTACGTGCCCGCCGACGACCTGACCGACCCGGGCCCGGCAACCACGTTTGCCCACCTGGATGCGAGCACGGTCCTCTCGCGGCGCATTGTGGAGCTTGGCATCTACCCGGCCGTCGACCCGCTCGATTCCACCAGCCGTATTCTCGACCCCCAGTATCTGGGGGAGCGCCACTACAATGTGGCCACCCGCGTTCAGGAGATCCTGCAGCGCTACAAGGACCTGCAGGACATCATCGCGATCCTCGGGATGGATGAGCTGTCCGAGGAAGACAAGGTCGTAGTCAACCGTGCTCGCCGTATCGAGCGCTTCCTCTCGCAGCCGTTCTTCGTCGCCGAGCAGTTCACCGGCACTCAGGGACGCTACGTGAAACTGGAGGACACGATCGAGTCGTTCGAGCGCGTGACAAACGGCGAGTTCGACGAGCTTCCCGAGCAGGCGTTCTACATGGTCGGCGACATCAACGAAGTCGTCGACAAGGCCAAGACGTTCGCGAGCTGACGATGGCGATCCCTGGAAGCGGTCGAACGTTCAACCTCTCCGTCATCTCGCCGGAGCGGAAGGTGTTCGAGGGGCTGGCCAAGTTCCTCGTCGTCCCGGCCTTCGACGGCGAGCTGGGCGTTCTGCCGGGGCATGCTCCCTTGATGGCGCTCCTCGGCCAGGGAACGCTGAAGATCGTCACCGAGACGGGCACCCGGCGCTTTGACGTTTCTGGCGGCTTCGTGCAGGTGAAGGACGACGTCGTTTCGGTTCTGAGTGAGGAAGCGGAGGAATCGGTAGCCGGTAGAACCGGTGGTCGGTAGCCAGTAGCCGGTAGAACCGGTGGTCGGTAGCCAGTAGCCGGTAGCCGGTAATTCTCAATTGAAAATGGCCAGAGGGCGAAGTTGGTGCCCCTCTGGCCTTTCATGTTGGCCACCGACTACCGGCCACCGGCCACCGGCTTTACCGGCCACCGGCTAAATCGGTCTCTCCAAACTGTAAGTGCGTATCTTCCGATAGAGCGTCTTCGCCGAGATCCCCAGCGTGTCCGCCGTCCTACCCTGCCAGTTCTCCCTTCTGAGAATCGCCTCGATGTGTGCCCGCTCGATGTCCTCCAGTGATACGTCCTGGCCGAGCATCGAGGCGCCAGCACCTTCCGCCCGGCGGCCCCCTGCGAGGTCACGCGGCAGATCCTCGATGCAGATCTCTTCGCCGGCGCGCAGCAGGGCCAGGCGCTCCATGACGTTCCTGAGCTCTCGCACGTTACCCGGCCAGCTGTATTGCGTGAGGATCTCCAGGGCGTCGCTGGTCAGCTCCGGAGGGTTGGCCGTCGCCTGCTGCTTGAGGAAATGGCGAGCCAATACGGGGATGTCCTCGGGGCGGTCGCGCAGCGGCGGGATGAAGATGGTGAGCGTGTTGATCCGGTAGTAGAGGTCCTCCCGGAACTTGCCTTCCGCCACCTCGGTGTCCAGTTCCTTGTTGGTGGCGGCGACCAGCCGGATGTCGGTGCTCACCTTCTGTGTGCCGCCCACGCGGAAGAACTCACCGTTTTCCAGCGCCCTCAACAGCTTCGACTGTAGGCGCGGCGCCAGCTCGCCGATCTCGTCCATGAACAGCGTACCGCCGTCGGCCAGCTCGAACAGCCCCAGCTTCCTCGTCATCGCGCCGGTGAACGCGCCACGCTCGTGCCCGAACAGCTCCGACTCGAGCAGGTTCTCCTGGATGGCGGCGCAGTTGATGTCGGTGAGCGGACCCTCGGCGCGTGGAGACAGCCGATGCACGGCACGCGCCACTAGCTCTTTGCCCGTGCCGCTCTCACCGTAGATCAATACGGCGCTGTTCGATGCGGCGACCTTACGCGAGAGCTCGAGAACCTCTTGCATCAAGGAGCTGGCCGTCACGATCTCCGGGAACTCCTCGTGTCGCTCCAGCCGCGTCTGCAGGCGCACGTTCTCTTGCGCCAGCCGCCGCTTCTCGTGGGCGCGTCGCACCAGCATCTCGAGCTCGGCCACGCGGCAGGGCTTCGTCACGTAATCGTAGGCGCCCAGCTTCATCGCCGCGATCGCCGTCTCCACCGTGCCGTTGCCGGTGACGATCACGACCTCAGGCGGGGCGTCGAGCGCTACAGCTTCGCGCAGCACTCCGATGCCGTCCAACTCCGGCATCACCAGGTCTACCAGCGCTACGTCGAAATCGTTGTCTTTGAGCAGCTCTACTGCGGCGGCGCCGTCGTAAGCCACCTCGACGTCGAACCCCTTCTTGCGCAACTGTGTCTCCAGAATCCGCGAGAGGTTCCGTTCATCCTCCGCTAGGAGTATCCTGATCGACGTTTCACCCACGATCCATCCCCCCGGCCACTTGATGCTGGCTCTCTATGTCTCTTCCGTAGCTTCCGGCCGAAAGGCCGGAAGGACCACGCGGAAGTTGCTGCCCAGACCGATGGTCGAATCCACCTCGATTCGGCCGCCGTGCTCCTGTATTATCCCGTAGCATATCGACAGTCCCAGACCCGTTCCCTTGCCAGGCAGCTTCGATGTGTAGAACGGCTCGAAGATCTTCGGAAACTCCACTTGCGGTATGCCGCAGCCGGTATCGATGAAGGAGATCCCGACCTCGCTCTCGGACTGGTCCACCGCCTCGGTCCGCACTCGCAACTCGCCGTCGTCTTCCATCGCGTCCAGCGAGTTGAGCGCGAGCGCGACGAACACTTGTATCAGACGCTCCGAGTTCGCCCAAACCAGCGGCAGATCGTAGACGTATTCGCGCTGTACGCGGATCTTCTTGAAGCGGTCATGATGCTGGAGAAGCTTCAGCGTTTCCTCGACCGTCTCCTGTACGTCGACCGGACCCTTCTCGCTGGGTGGCGGCCGGCTGAAGGCGAGCAAGTCGCGCGCGATTCTCTTGCAGCGGTCGACCTCGGTCTCGATCATCGACAACAGCTCGGCCTGCTCTGATTGCTCTTCCGCGACCTCCTGCACTGCCTCGACACAGGCCGTGATCGTCGCCAGCGGGTTGTTGATCTCGTGCATGACACCCGCCGCCATCTGACCCAGCGCCGCCAGCTTCTCGGCATGCAAGATCCGCTCGCTGATCCGCTTCTGTTCCGTGACGTCCTCGCCCACCGTGATGACGTGGGTCACTTCATCGGTGCCCGAAACGTGCATCGGGACCTTGGTCAGCCGGTAGAAGCGGCGCTCACCTGAGGCGGTCGACTCCACCTCGTACCGCTGGATGTCGTCGGTATCGAAGACCTCCTGCAGCTCCTCGCTCAACCGCTCCCGCGGCTGCCTGTACAGCACCTCGAAGACCGACCTGCCGATCGCGTCCTCCCGCGCCACACCTTGCGTGCCCGTCTCCCGCTTTCGGTTCCAGGCGACTATCTGGTAGCCCTTGTCCACGACGTAGAGTCCCACCGGAAGCGCGTCCACGATGTGGCCCATCAGCTCCTGCGCCGATCTGAGGTCGGCGAGCTGCGCCTCGTGGTAGGTCTGCCGCTGCCGGGCGCGCATCAGGGTCACGGCCACCCGCAGCAGCTGCGCTATCTCCGTGACCTCCCCGACCTCGTCCCCCTCCGATTCCACCACCCAAATCGCTCGATCCGAGTCCTCGAGATCCATCGGCCAGATCAGCTGCGATCGACTCGCCGGCGATAGGGATGGGCCGTCCTCCGGAAGCCGGCGCCGCTGAGGCTGGCTCAGCGTCCCCATCCACCCCGCCAGCTGCCCGGCGAGCCCAGCGGTATCTAGACCTTCGACCGGATGGGTGGAGAGGAGCTGGATCGCCCCCTCAGCGCTCAACCAGAGGGCGGACCGTAGACCGATCTCATCGCCGAGGGCGGACAGGACGTAAGATAGATCACAGTCAGCCCGACCGACGACCATGTCGCCGATACGGCGCGTCAACTCTTCGCTTGCTGAATTGGTGCCGATGGCTAGACGACGCTCCCTATCGCTGGCAAGGAGGGGAGTAGCGAGGGGGGTGACAGTAAGTTACCGCCAGGAGGGTTCGGTGACAAGGGGTTTCGGTCAAAATGTCCTTGGTTTCGCAGTCAACCTGACCGAAAGGGCCAAGTTTACCGGAGCCCCGCGGCCGGGGCTCGGGGTTGCAAGAAGTTGTGGGATATATGTTTAGCTTCGCGAGGCCAGTTAGGCACACGGCTTGCCCTTGGGATGGCCGCCGGGCCGGAATGGGCGGTGCAGGGAAGGGAGCCCGGTCTTGAAAAGAGAATGGATGTGTGTGGGCAGTACTTGATGTGTGAAAGATGATGCCGGTGGTCGTTCGATTGCAGGTCAGTCCGCTTATTTCGACATAATAGGCAAGGACATAGGGGGGAGGTCAGCGGGCGCTGTGATCGAATGACCCCGGCTCAGATAGATGGCCCCGGGGTAGGTCTGTGTGACTGAGCTTTATTTCGCGTCTGACTTGGCGGGAGTCGGCGCCAGCCTGGCACACGGCCTCCCGGGGTTTTTTTTGCACGTGACAGATCCATACAACATACGATAAGATTACTGGCGTAGCGAACGCGGTCCACTCAACCCGGATCCTGCAATTCGCTGTGAAATGGAGACGAGACCGCCCAGACGCCCTGGATTGTGGGGGGTCTCGAGGGGTCGGAGCTGCTCCTGGGAGAGAATCAGTAGTCAATATCCCACACTCGATAACCAGTTGCCAAGGAAAAGCCCAGCGGGCAATGACCGACGCCCGATGACCAATGGTCATTGGCTATGAACATCGGTCATTGGTCCTTGGATTTCGACCCTGACCGTTGAGGATCCATTTGATCAGCGGTTACTGAGTGTCGGATATTGGATATTGAAGGAACAGTGTGACCCTAGGGAGGTAGCATTTCCGGCGGGTCGGAGCCGGGTCGCTGAAACCGACTTCGCTAGTCGGTCCCCCGGCTCCTCCCGGCCGGGATCGGGGCGGCGCCAATCACCCGATGCGGGGCTATCATATCTTTTCAGGCGTGCAACGCAGGATCCGGGTTCAATACTGTTGGTGAATGAAGAGAGCTCGTACGGTGCGAATTCCCAAGCGACTGCGTGACGGCGCCATGTGGCGGCACGTTGCGGCGGCCGCCGGTCTCATCCTCATGAGCCTGGCCGTGGCGGCGGCCTATGTTACCGAGCCACAGACCCCGCAGGACTTCCTCGATCGTCTGGTGCTGCTGGTCGATGGTGACGCCTTTGAGCCCCACTTGCGGAGCGGCGAGCGGAACCTCAGGCGTGCCATTCGGGCCGAGGGCATAGGAGCCGACAGCCTTGCCGTGGCGTTCCGCTGGGCCGGGGCCCGGGCCTATGCCCGGGCAGGGGAGGCTGCCCCGGGTCCGAGGGAGGCCCTGGCGGCCAACGATCGACTGTCCGACGCGTATCTGGAGCTGGGCGGTTACTACATGGAGCGCGGCCGGGGCGCAGCCTTCGGCCTGGGCCGGGACGAGGAGTCGCTGGAAGCGGCGGAACGGGTTGCCGCTTGCGTGGTCGGGCTGGCGCCGACGCGGCGGCGCGTAGCGATCAACGCCTTTCTCGAGGAGCTGGAGGAAGAGCTCGAGCGGCCGCCTGCGGGGAGGTGTGAGGAGTGAGCGCGCGCAGCTCTCGGACCTGGACCCCTGGCGCCGCATTCGGTGTCAGCGCCCTCTTCATATTGGCCTTCGCCCTCGGCGGGCTCTGGGTGGACTGGACCGGAGTCGAGTACCGGCTGTTCGGGCTGGTCGACGGGCTGGCCGCCCTCCTGGTTCTCTACGTTCTGCTGAACACCGGAGTCCTCTCCTGGCCGCGGGGGAATTGGGGCGTCGTCGTGCTCGTCTGTGCGGCGGCCGCCACGGCTCAGCTCGTAGCCCTGCTGCTTCCGCCGCCCGGGCTCCTCCAGTGGATCGTCATCGGCGTCCTATTATATGTAGCGTGGAACGCCAGCTATGGGGCCCACCGTACCCGGGTCATGCTGACGCTGGGTCTGGTCTCCCTGGCCCTGGCTGCCCTCAAGTACTCGGTACTGCCCTTCATCTGGGCCCGAACCGAGCTACCCAGCACTCCCTTGCTGGACCTCAGGGCGCTCGGCGAGGGGGTCAAGGGCCTCGTCGCTCTGTACGTGCCCAGCCAGCCCGTCACCCAGGTGATCGCCTTCACCGCCATCCTCGCCTGGGTCCTCGCCGTCTGGCTCCAGTGGCCGCCGGCCGGCGAAGACGACTGGCTACGCCGCCTGCCTCGCGGCGATCGAGACCGCCTCCTCTTCTGGCTGCTCAAGGAGGGCCAGGGATCGGGCCGGGCGATCAGCGCGGAAGAGGTACGCGGTTATCTTGACCGTCCCGACGCTGATTGATACCTTAGAACGCTATCAATAAAGAAGAGCATGCGGCACGTTCGCGAGCCGCATTCCGCTATTTGACAATTGAAGTGAAAGAGTGAGTGAGCCGAGTGTGAGTGAGCGTGTGAGGCGCGAGGGGCTTGTAGTGTAGTAGCGCTGCGGGTCTCTTGAGAGTATTGGAGATGGTTTCGAGTGAGAAGGGCATGTAGTGGATGCCTTGGCACAGGTGGGCGAAGAAGGGCGTGGCAAGCTGCGAAAATCCTCGGGGA
>JBDHHZ010000194.1:0-5924 GCA_039589115.1 Gemmatimonadota bacterium
CGTGACGTCGCTCAAGGCCGTGGAGGATGGCGCGGCCTTGATCGTTCGACTCTACAACCCCGGCGAGCTGGAGGACGAGGTCGCGCTGCTACAGCCGGCCGGCGGGTCGTACACCGTCTATCGCAGCGACTTCTGGGACCGCGCGCTCGAGCCTCTCAGCGGCCCTGTCGCCCTCGCGCCCCACGAGATACTCACGCTTAGAATAGAGAGATGAACGGCATAGTCCGGCTGCTGATAGTATCGGCGATCGCCCTCGCGATCGTGTTTCCCAGCTCGGCGCGCGCACAAACCCGGTTCTCGGTCGAGGTCTTCGGCGGCACCGCCTTCAGCCTGCCCAGCGGGCTGACGCTCGAGCAGGACGGGGAAGAGGATCTCGAATTCACCGGCCACTACGAGACCCGGCCGTTCGAGCAGCCGGTCTACTGGATGGTCAGGCTGGGCCTGCGCCGGCCGACCTCCCGACCCGACCTCCCCCAATCCCAACGACCGGGAACTGCCGCGTCCCTTGCCGTTGTTTCCAGAACAGCGAAACCATAAGGGCTCGGGAGAATCTCGACGATGATGAAGCGCATACATTCACACCGCGCAGCTGTGATCGTTACAGCCTTTGCAGTCTTCGCGTGCACCGACGCGGGGACGCCGGGCTCGCTCACCGAGCCCTCGGATCTCGAGAGCATCTCGCTCAGCGTCAGGATTCACTTGCTTCAGTCCGACGAGCACGCCGCGCTCAACTCCACGTTCAGCGACGCCGACGTGATGACGATTATGGAGGGCGTGAACGAGGTCTGGGAGCAGGCGGCGGTTACCTGGAGCGTGGAGTCGATCAGGCGCGAGCAGGGGCAGAACGGCGCTACGTACGAGCGGGCGCTGCGCGGCGAGATTCCGCTCACGCTGGATATCATGACGTCGATCTTCCCGAAGGATCAGCTTTCGCCCGGCGGTTGGGACGTGTTCGTCGTCGGAGACTTCGGCAACTTCGCCGGCGGACTCTACCTGGACGGTTTCGGGGCCGTGATCTTCCCCGAGTTTGGACCCGTGGGCGCTCAGGCGCCGACGGGCTCTGGCCGCAGGATCCTGGCGCATGAGCTCGGCCACTCGCTCGGCCTGGGACACGTGGCGTGCACGCTCGAGGGTAACCTGATGTCGCCCAACTGCGACTCGCAGGACCGCACGCGACTGGTCAGCCAGCAGGTCACGATCGCGCGCCAGCAGGCGCAGCGAGGAGCGCCGGTCGGGCTCTGATGGGTGGGTCGAGCGCGTGGTCGGGTCGGGTGCAGAGGGGGGCCTCGCTTCATGTCGCGCGGCGCTCGGGCCATGACGCTGCACGGGCCGGGGCGCTCCAAATGTCCGCTCGAGCCCCCCTCTGCAGCCTCCCTAGCGCGGCAACAGGAGCCCGCCTACGCAAGCGACCCTCCGAGACATCTGAACTTCCCCGGCCCCCCGAATCCCCGACTCACCGAATCACCTTCGAGAATTCCCGGAGAGCTTCCTCAGGTCCCAACTCTATCTCTGTAAGTTCTGAATTGAGTTGACTCTACGTTCCCCGTCCGGTATCTTCGCATAGCCTGAATTTGCCCTCTCCCTCCCCCTGCTGATCCCCGACAAGTACTCGCCACCTACCGCCGGGCAGCGGTGTGCCCGAACGAACCGACAAAAGGGGACCCATGCGGCTCGTCCTTTACGTGGTGTTCACGCTCTCGGGAGCGGCCGGACTCGTCTACGAGATGATCTGGTCGCGCTACCTGGCGCTGTTCCTGGGACACAGCGCGTACGCGCAGGTTCTAGTGATCGCCATCTTCCTGGGCGGGATGGCGCTGGGCGCACTGCTCGCCGGCTCGCGCTCCGAACGCCTGCGCGACCCGCTCAAGTGGTACATCGTGGCGGAGGTCGCGGTCGGCGTGATCGGCGTCTTCTTCCATGAGATATTCCAGGGCCTGACCGGCTTCGCATACGCCGTCGTCTTCCCTGCCCTCACCGGCACGATATTCCTGGGCGCCTTCAAGTGGACGCTCGCCGCCCTGCTCATCTTGCCGCAGTCGATTCTGCTGGGCGCGACCTTCCCGCTCATGGCCGCCGGCGTCCTGCGGCGACCCGGCGCGCAGACGGGCCGCACGCTCGCCGTCCTCTATTTCGCCAACAGCTTCGGCGCGGCGATCGGCGTACTGGTCGCCGGGTTTTTCCTGCTGGCGCTGGCCGGTCTGCCGGGCACGCTGCTGGCCGCCGCGATGACGAACCTGCTGGTCGCCATCATCGCCATGGGTGTGGTCGGCCGTTATCCGGCGGAAGAGAAGCTGCAGATGGAGACGGCGGAGGTGCGGCCGTCTGCCGCGGAAGCTCCGTCTCTCTCGCGGGAGCAGCTGGTCCGCCTGCTCCTTGCCGTCGCTTTCGGGACGGCGGTGGCCTCGTTCGTCTACGAGATCGGCTGGCTGCGTATGCTGGCGCTGGTGTTGGGTAGCGCCACGCACTCCTTCGAGCTGATGCTCTCCGCCTTCATCCTCGGCCTCGCCTTGGGCTCGTTCTGGGTGCGGCGGCGCGCCGATCGCTGGCGGAACCCGCTACGAGCGCTGGGGATCGTGCAGCTCGCCATGGGGCTCTGCGCGCTGGCGACTCTGGGCCTGTACGGCGCCTCGTTCTACTGGACGGCCGACCTGCTGCATACGTTCGCCCGGTCGGACGCGGGCTACATCGGCTACACGGTAGCGCGATACGGGATCTGCCTGGCGATCATGTTCCCGGCCTCCTTCTGCGCCGGGATGACCCTGCCGTTGATCACGCGGACGCTGCTGGTCGCCGGCGCCGGCGAGCGATCGATCGGCGGCGTTTACGGGATCAACACGCTCGGAGCCATACTGGGCGTCGCGCTGGCCGGCTTCGTCCTGATGCCGTTGATCGGGCTGAAGGGCCTGATCGTCGGTGGCGCAACGCTGGACATGGCGCTGGGCGCGGCCATCCTGTTCGCCGATGTGCGGCGCAGCGAGCTGGCGAAGCGCCTGGCCTACGGTGGCATCGCCTTTACCATCTTCTTCTTCATCGTCGGCGTGGCCACCAAGGACTTCGACCTGCGACTGCTGACCAGCGGGGTGTATCGATACGGTTCGATGATCGAGCTGGGCGACGTGGAGAGCCTCTATTACAAGGACGGCCGCACGGCTACCGTTGCGGTGCGGCGCATGGTGGACAGCGGCGACATCGATATCCGCACGAACGGCAAGACCGACGCATCGCTCGCCTCCTACTGGTTCGACGCCTGCACCGACACGACGGAGCGGCGGCCGCTCGGCAGCGACGCGGCCACCCAGGCGCTCGCCCCGCTGATTACACTGGCGCACGCGCCGCAGGCCAGGGTCGCCGCCGTGATCGGCCAGGGCTCAGGGATGTCGTCGCACTTCCTGCTGGCCAGCCCGGTGCTCGAGCGCCTCAACACGGTCGAGATCGAGCCGGAGATGATACGCGGGTCGCGGGCGTTCAGCCCGGCGAACCGGCGCGTGTTCGAGGACCCGCGCTCGTCCATCGTCATCGAGGATGCCAAGACCTACTTCGCCTCGTCGCCGCAGAAGTACGACCTGATATTCTCCGAGCCGTCCAACCCGTGGGTCAGCGGAATCTCCAGCCTGTTCGGTACCGAGTTCTACTCGCACATCAGGGGCTACCTGTCGGAGAACGGTGTATTCGGGCAGTGGCTGCACCTGTACGAGATGGACGATGCGTTGGTCCTATCGATCCTGGCGGCCGTCCATCAGAACTTCGAGTCCTACGAAATCTTCCTGACCCAGACGACGGATATGCTGGTCGTGGCGAGCTTGGCGCCGCAGCTGCCGGCGCCGGACTGGTCCATCTTCGACAGCCCAGTGTTGGGGCAGGACCTCTGCCACAACGTGCGGCTGACACCGGCCGCCATGGAAGCCACGCGGGTCACGCACCGGCGAGCGCTGGCGCCGCTGCTCGACGGTTCGGAAGGAGCGAACTCCGACTTCTACCCGGTGCTCGACCTGCTGGCCGAGCGGGCTCGCTACATGGCGAACACGGCGGGCGGCTTTCTGGCGTTTCAGTCGGAGCTGTTCGACATCACCGCTCCCTTCTTCAACCAACGCCGGGTACCGCGGCTGGAAGGCGAGCCGCCCGTGCTGGGGATCACGCGGATGCGGAGCCTGGCCATCGCCACGGCGCTGCACGACGGTGTCCAGTACGCCGATGAAGATTCCACAGGGATGGCCGCCTGGGTGCACGCCGCCGAGTACCGCCGGGCCCAATGGCGTCGCACGCTGGCCGGGAATCAGGCGCCGCAGGACTGGCGCCCCTGGCTGAGCGACTTCAGGTCGGTCGAGCACGACCTGCACGCCGGTACGGCTGGCTACGCGGACGAGGAGTTCTACGGTCGCGCCATCGAGTTCATGGAGCGGCACGATGCGCCTGGCGTCGTGCGCGACCTCGTAGCGTTCCGCCACGGACTCGCCGGGTGGTATTTCGAGGAAGCCGCCGCCGCCGCCCGGTCGCTGCTCGAGGGAGAGGCGCACCGGAACGGCTATTTATCGGGTGACGAGCTGATCGACGGCGGGGTGGTCGCCTTGCTGCGCATCGGCCAGGTCGCAGAGGCGGAGAGCTTCTTCGACGAGGTCGCCCCGACCCGGCGCCGGCACCCCGGCGACCTGCGCTCGCAGCTGCTCGAGGCCTACCTCGATGTGTACAGAGGACCCGATACGGATGAGTGAGAGACGCCGGGCGGCTCGTCGCCGGCGGCGCGGGTCAGCGTTTCGGCACGGGAAGCCTGGCGATTCGGCCCTCCACACCGGCGGCCCAAGCCGTGCCCCCGGAAGGGGCGGCAGCGAGAGCGTTGTATCCCAGGGTATCGATCGCGGTCCAGGTGGCGCCGCCGTCTCGGGAGTAGCCCCAGCCGGAAGGCCCGGCCGCCAGTAGCGCTCTGCCGGAGGTGCCGGGGACGTACGTCGCGCCGTAGCGCACGCCTGCCGGGAGCGATGAGCCGGCGACCGTCCAGGTCAGGCCGCCGTCGGAGGTCCGTATGACGTTCTCGCTGGGCTCCTGCCGCTTCGTGTAGTCGCCACCCACCGCGACGCCCTTCATAGCGTCGGAGAAAGAGATCCCGAAGATGCCCGACGTGGAGCTCCCGGGGATGGGAGTCTCGGCGGCCGACCAGGTGCGGCCGCGGTCGGCTGTGCGGTAGACCCGGGCGGCGCTGCCGCCGCCCGTGCCGAACCAGGCGAGCTCGCTCCCGTACGTCGCGATCGCCGTACCGCTCGCCGCGAAACCCGCTTCGCCGGGCAACGGCGGCGCGATGTTCTCGGGCGGTACCCGGTTCCAGGTCTCCCCGTCGTGCGTCGTGACGATGAGGAAGCTGCCATCTACCGGATCGCTGAACGCGACCCCGTGCGCGCCGTCCCAAAACGCCATGCCGTCGAAGAAGACGCCGGTCGCGCTATCGCTGTACTGCAGCGTCCAGCTCGATCCGCCGTCCAGCGTCTTGTAGATCCGGGCCAGCCCGCCCTCGAAGTGAGTCCCCAGCAGGTACGCGGTATTCTCGTCCACTGCGTGCACATCGATGAAGAACAGCTCCGTCGCTCCGGGCACCGTGTCCACCCTCCAGGTCTCACCACCGTCCGTGGTGCGGGCAAACCAGCCGTTCCGTCCACTCGCCCAGACGACCGTCTCGCTTGCAGCGCTCATCCCCCTGAACTCAGCCTCCGTCCCACTATTCTGAGGGATCGGCTGCCAGTACTCCGCACAACCGGCCACGACTAGCGCGCTCAAGACGATCGCCGCAGTGATCCTACTCCTACTCGTACTCCCGTTCCTTCTCATCCTCCTACTCCTGCTCGGCCGTTCAGTACGGCATCATCGTCAGTAGGGCATCGGTGCTTAAGCGCGCGTTTGGGTCTGCGCTCTCCACAGCAGCGCCGGGCTCATCTGTA
>JBDHHZ010000195.1:0-16003 GCA_039589115.1 Gemmatimonadota bacterium
TTTGAAAAGGGTCCGGCAAGCAACGGCCAACCCGGTTCCACCGGCTACCGACCACCGGCCACCGGCCACTGGCACCCGGCCACCGCCTACCGACAAGAACCTGCCGGGGCCGCTTCCGGCGCGCAACCTGTGGGCCGCAGCCGGGGCGGGCGGCAGCGCAAAGTTTCCCCGCAAATGGTCAAATATTGCCGAAAAATGGGCCTTTTTTGGCCGCTCAAAGATCACTTAAGCTGTGTTATAACAAGTAGTTAAGTTGCATCGCCTAAGGTGGGAACAAATGTTGCACACTCTGAGTGCGGAGCGGTAGCTTGACAGCCGTCGCACAAGCTGTTAATGTGGCGGCCGCCCCCTCCTCCATCGGAAGGCCGTAACCCCGCAGGTAGATTTACGTCGCCTGATGGGGTGGCTATCACGTTGAGGCCGGTGGAAGTTTTTTCTATACTGGCTTCTCTGACCAGAGCGCGAATGGAACGACACCGCCTGACGTTCCTAGTGATCACCGACCCGTCGCAGCCGGCGCAAACGCTCCGAGTATCGCAGCGTAGCGTTCGCTTCGCAGTCGCGGGGATCGCCGCTGCTCTCCTGTTCATCCTGGTGGCTTCGGGCGCACTCGTGCTGAAGCTCGGGGACCTAGCGAGGACCTCGACGCTGGAGCGTGAGAATGCGCTATTAGTGGCGGACGTGGCGCGGATGCAGGAGACGGTGGACCAGCTATCGTCGTCGTTGACGGCAATCACCGACAGGGATCGCCGTTTCCGGCTGCTGGCCGGTCTCCCCGAGATCGATGCCGACGTGCGGCAGGTGGGTATCGGCGGGCCCGGCACGGGCTCGATCGAGAACGAGCCGCTCTTGGAGCTCGACAGCGAGTTGGGTGGGCAGGTGTTCAACACGACCGGCGAGCTGAACCGGCTCCTGCGGCAGTCGAATCTGCTGCAGGTAAGCCTGGACGAGGCGTCGCGGGCGATGGAGACGCACCGAGCCGAGCTGACCAGCTTCCCATCGATCGACCCGACGAACGGATGGTTAAGCTCCTCCTTCAGCCGCAGCCGCTGGCACCCACTCCTCAACATTCGCCGCCCCCATGAAGGGATCGACATCTCGGCCAGACGTGGCACGCCGGTCGTGGCGACCGCGGACGGCACGGTCACGTACGCGGGCTGGCGGCCGGGTTTCGGTTGGACGGTCGAGATCAATCACGGTAACGGCGTCAAGACTCGCTACGCCCACAACGAGAAGAACCTGAAGGCCCAGGTGGGCGACCAGGTGCGGCGCGGCGATACGATCGCGCTGGTCGGGAGCAGCGGCCTGGCCAAAGGCCCGCACGTCCACTACGAGGTGCTGGTGAACGGCCGGGCGGTCAACCCGGAAGACTATCGCCTCCACCAGGTGATTGTGGAATAGCCATTCGTTAGAAGTCCGGAAAAAAAGAAGAGCGGGCGTTGCCCGCTCTTTTTCTTTCCTCCAAGCTGAAGTCTACCGGGAATTCTCGAAGGCGATTCGGTGATTCGGGGGTTCGGGAATTCGGGGAAGTGCAGAACGCATCGCTGCGGGATACTTCTGATTTCCCCGGATCACCGAATCACCGAATCACCGAATCAAGCTCGACAGTCTCCGATCTACTCCGACAATTGCCAGTTCAACCTACCAGAATACGCTCCCCGTCGATCTTCACCCGATACTTCTTTATTCCCAAGCGAACCGGTCCACCGGTTCCTTCTCCCGTCCGAATGTCGAACTGGCCGCCGTGCCAGGGACAGTTCAGCGTGCAGGCGTCGCTTCCGACCGAGCCTTCGGAGAGCGAGGCACGCCCGTGGGTGCAGCGATCGCTGACCGCGTGGATCGTGCCGTTCACGTTGAAGAGCGCGATGGCGTCGGCACCATTGTAGACCCGCTTGGAGCTGCCGGGCGGGAGCTCGCTGAGCAGGGCCGCAGCGACGAAGCCTTCGGCGTCGCGCTCCGTGGCGCGCGCCAGCTCGGAGACCGAGGCACCGCCCAGCGAATCGAGGGCATCCCAGAGCGACATCTGGATGCAGGTGAAGATGGGCGTATCCTGCAGGGTGTAGGCCGATGCGTCGCTCTCCCGCAGCTCCATCACCAGGTCGAGGAACTCGCCGGGATCATCGCCTTCGAACGCCACCATGAACTCCTGGTCGTCGAGACCGAACGAGTACGATGTGTTGATCCGGATGTCCGGGTACTTGCGGCCGACGCGGACATGCTCGCTCATCATATCCTGGCGCTGCTCCTGCGACAGCTTGTACCAGGGTCGCGTCTTCACGAACGGGTAGAGAAACAGGTAGCGCGAATCCTGGGGCCGCACGGTGATCCGCTCGTCGATTCCTGGGTCGTCCGGGAACTCGTAGATCGAGCGCTTCGTCATCGCCAGGTAGCTGTACGGCGTCATTAGGTAGGCACCCAGGCGCGTCGAGAAGATCGCCGTCTCCAGCGCCTGCAGCGTCTCGAGATCCTCCGTCGCCTGCCACAGCATCAGGTCCACTTCGCCCCGCGTGCCCATCAGGCTATAGGAGCGGAGGAGGCACCTGGCCTGGAAGCCCTGGATCGTCTCGGCGAGCTCGGTCTTCTGCTCTATCTGCTTGTCCGTGCCAAGCCGGCGCCACGTCGGGTCCAGCTTGAAGAACAGGTATCGTACGAGTTGCCGTCTCTCCTCCTGAGCCTGCATCGCTACTCCCTTCCCCTGGTTCTCTAGCTCGGGGTGTTGATGGCCGCGCATGACAGCGGAAGAACGCCCGGCGCGTCCAAGAAGTGCCCGGCCGCCTGGCTGAAACCGGCTCTCATTCGCCCCCGTAGTGTCCTCTACCAGCGGACACTCAAGGCCATCGAGGCGGTGGGAGACGTAAGAATGATCGGACTTCTCGTAACCCTCATCACGCTCTACGAAGGGCTCATCCTGCTGCGAGCCATCTCATCCTGGTTCGCCTCCCCCGATTCCGATCACCCGGCCATCGACCTGCTAAAGAGGTTGACCGACCCGGTGCTCGAGCCCATCAAGAAGGCGCTACCGGATACCGGGGGCATCGATCTTTCCCCGCTGATCGCGCTGATCGGGCTCGAGTTGGTGAAGAGGATCCTGGGATAGACTCACTCGTCGGCAGACGACGGTGAGACCGGATTACCCTGCGGCTCGAACGGCTCGCGCATATCGGCGCCGATGATCTTCGCGGTGACGAGCTGAGGAAAGGCGCCTATGTACTCGTTGTACCGGCGGACCGCATCGTTGTAGAGAGATCCCGCCAGGACGATCTGTTCCTCCGTACCGTCGAGCTGAGAGCGCAGGCGCTGGAATCCGGGATCCGCAGCCAGATTGTCGTAGTAGGCTGCCGCACCGGCCAGCAGTTGGTCGAGAGCGCTGGACAGCGCCGCGCTGGCCGCCCCAATCCTCGACATGTCGCCCGACCTGACCGCAGCCACCAGCCCGACCCTCGAGTCGGCCACCGCCTCGATGACGAACTCGTCGAAGCTGCCGAAGCGCTGGACCGTCTCGACCAGGGCGGGCACCAGTTCGGCCCGTCGCAGCAGCTGGACCTCGATATCGGCCCGCGCGGTGCCCGCCTGCTCGTCCAGCTCCTGGATCTCGCTGTAGCCACAGCCGCCCAGCAGTGCCGCCGGCAGCAGCAGCGGCAGCAGCAGCGCGAAGCGGCCCAACGGCCCGGTGGAGGCACGGGGCACTTGTGCGCGACGCGGCCTCGGGGGCCGGCCTTTTGCGAGGGTCCGGGGCATATGTCCGCTCTTCGGCACCGTGATCTGCGGCCGCTGCGCCGGAGTCCGGGCCCATCCGCTGGCCCGCCGGCGGTTCGCCCACGGTGCTTGAAAACTGGTAAAGTCCGTCCTAGCTTGTCCGATTCAGCGGTCACACACTTTAATCTGGGAGAGCTCAATGAACAAGCATTGGGTCCTGGGCCTTGCTGCGCTGGTTGCGTTCTCGGCCTGCAGCCGCTCGACCCAGCTGGCGGTACGCGCCGTTTCGGAGGCGGCCGACGGCGAGGTGGCGGGCCAGCCGCAGCTGATCATCCGGATGCTGCCGTACGACCGCGACTCGATCTTCGAGCTGCTGGCCGCGCAGGCGTCAGAGCCCGAGCCGCAGCCCCCGGCGGACCTGATCGAGCTGCGTGACTCGGTATCGGCCGCCCGGACGCGCTGGACGGAGGCCGAGACACAGTGGAGCGAGTCGCGGGCGGAGCTGCTGGCACTGAGGGAGCGGATGCAGGCGATGGACCGCTCGAGCACCGCGTACGCCCGGGCGTTCCTGCGGTTCGAGGACCTCGACGAACAGGTCAGACGACTCGAGCGGCTGAAGGACCGGTACTTCACTCGATTCGACGAGCTGCAGGGGGCCTACGGGGCGCGTGCCGACTCGCTCAACGCGGTGCTGATGGCCTGGGGCGACATGGCTTTCGACGCCTACGACGATATCGTCGATAGTCTGACGGAGATGCTGGGCGAGGAGCTGGTGGACACGACCACCGTCGACGGCTGGGCCCATTTCCTGGTACCGCGTGGCACCTGGTGGATCCACACGCGCACCGAGCTTGTCTTCGATGAGCTATACTGGAACTTGCCATACCAGTCGGCAGGTGGCGCGGACACGCTGGAGCTGAGCAACTCCAACGCCGAGGTCCGTCCCATCTTCTAGGACCTGGTTCAGCCGGGCGGCGCCCCGCTGGCGCCGCCCGCTACAGGAGGCCAACCGATGAGTCACGCAGTGCCCGATCTCCAACTCGATGTTCGGGATGGCCTCGCCATACTCACCTTCGACCGGCCCGACTCCAAGGTCAATCTGCTGACGACCGAGGTGATGCTCCACCTCGACGAACTGCTGGCATCGGTGGAAGAATCGGCGAGTCGCGGTCGGGTCGGTGCTCTGCTGCTACGCAGCGGCAAGCGTGACAACTTCATTGCGGGCGCCGACGTAGACGAGCTGGCAGCGATCGAGTCGGCGGCGCAGGCGACCGAGATGTCGCGAAAGGGCCAGGCGATATTGCAGCGCTTGGAGCGGCTGCCGGTGCCGACGCTGGCGGCGATCAACGGCAGCTGCGTGGGCGGTGGCCTGGAGCTGGTCCTCGCCTGCAACTACCGGGTAGCCAGCGCGCACCCCAAGACCCGGCTCGGGCTCCCGGAGACGCGCCTCGGCCTCATACCCGGGATGGGCGGCACCGTCCGGCTGCCGCGCCTCATCGGCCTGCCGGCGGCGCTGGGCCTGGTGGACCGGATCTTGGAGCCCGGAGGCTTCGAAGAGGACGCCGTCGCGCTGGCCGCCCGGTTGAGCAGAGGGAAGTCTCTGCGGCGCAAGCGGCGCTCGGCGCTGGCGCGCCTGGTGAAGGATGGTGCCGCGGCGCGCTGGCTGATCCTGAGGATGACAAGGGTAAACTTGCTCGCCCGCACCAAGGGCCACTACCCCGCACAGCCGAAGGCGCTGGAGGTGACGGTCGCCGGGCTCGCCAGGGCCCCGGAGCACGCGCAGATCCGGGAGGCCGAGACCTTCGGGAACTTGGCGGTCACCCCCGAGTGCAAGAACCTGATCGCGGTCTTCCGGCTCACCGAGGACGTGCGCAAGGCACGGCCCAACGGCGAGGCCGCCCGGGTGAAGCGAGCCGGCGTGGTGGGCGCCGGCGTGATGGGAGCGGGGATCGCCGAGCTGTTCGCATATCAGAGAATACCGGTCCGGGTTGTAGACCTGGACCGCGACCGGGTACAGGCCGGCGTGAAGCGGGCCCGCTCGCTGCTCGAGAAGGCGGCGGGACGCGCCGGCTGGTCGGCGGAGGGGCTGAAGGAGCGGGCGGGCTGCCTGCGCGGCGGCACGAGCTACGATGGCTTCGACAGAGTAGACGTGGTGGTCGAGGCGGTTCTCGAGCTGATGGACGTGAAGCGCAGGGTCTTCGAGCAGTTGGAGGAGAACATCCCGGCAACAGCGGTGATCGCCAGCAACACATCGGCCCTGTCGATCTCAGAGCTGCAGAACCACCTCAGCCAGCCGGAGCGCGTCTGCGGGCTGCACTTCTTCAACCCGCCGTATCGCATGCCGCTGATCGAGGTGGTACGCGGCGCCAAGACGTCCGACGATACGCTGGCCACGGCCTTCGACCTGGCCGCCCGGCTCGGCAAGACGCCCGTCGTGGTCAAGGATACACCCGGCTTCGTCGTCAACCGTGTCTTGGCCGCCTACCTGACCGAGGTGGGTCATCTGCTGCAATCCGGGATGTCGGTGGAGCGACTCGACCGGGTCATGTCTCAGTTCGGCATGCCGGTCGGCCCACTGCGCCTGCTGGACGAGATCGGGCTCGATGTGGTAGCGGAGGTCGGCCAGACCATGGAGACGGCCTTCGGAGAGCGCTTCAGCCCGGCACCCGTCATGCTAAAGGTGCTGGCCACCGGCGTGAGCGGGCGAAAGGGCGGCCGCGGGTTCTACCGCTACGAGGACTCGGAGCCGAAGAGCCTTGACCCAGAGATCCAGAACGTGCTCCGCCAGGCAGCCGAAGGCGAGCCGCCAAGTTCCGCCGAAGCCGAAGAGCGGATGGTCTTCAGCATGGTCAACGAGGCGGTGCGCATCCTGGACGACGAGGTCGTCGACTCGGCCGCTGCGCTCGACGTCGCCATGATCATGGGGACCGGATTCCCGCCGTTCCGCGGCGGCCTGCTGCGCTACGCCGATTCCGTCGGCCTCCAGCAAGTGGTCCAGCGCCTGCGCCACTACGCGGAAAGCGTGGCTGCCCGGTTCGAGCCGGCTCCTGGACTGCTGGCCAGGACGTCGTTCTTCGACTCCTGATGCGACAAGTCGAGATCCATTACCGGCGGCCGCCCTACCAGCTGGACATCTTCGTTCAGGACCTGGTGGTCGACGAGCCCGAGTACAAGGTCACTCTCCACGAGCCCTCCACAGTGACCGCGCCGCGCCTGGTCGGGGACAAGGTGATATACGAGCCGGGCGCCCCGCTCGTCTGGTTCGTCTTCCCCGGAGCATGGTACGACCTGGGGCTCTTCCATTTGAAGGACGGAAGCTTCACCGGCTACTACGTGAACCTCATCGCTCCGGTGGAGACGGACGGCGCGGTCTGGCGAATGTACGACCTCTGCCTCGATCTATGGGTCGAACCGGACGGCCGCTTCCAGGTGCTCGACCAGGACGAGTTCGACGAAGCGGTGGACCGCCAGTGGATCGATGCCGGGACGGCGCAGCGCGCGAAGGAGGAACTGGAGCGGTTGATCGGGCAGGTGTCGGGTGGGGACTGGCCGACTGATATAGTACGCGAGTACGATCTGAAGCGAGTAAGGCAACTGAGAGAGTGAGAGAACTCAATATCCAATATCCTACATTCGACACTCGACTATCAGGTCAGACGGCGCTGACGCGCCTTTCGATGGCAAGAGATCAATGGCCGATGTCCAATAGCCATGCACAGGTGACTTGTCACTGGCAATTGACTATTGATCATACACGCTTGATCTGCCACTTGGAATTGGGATCTTGAGTGTCGGATACTGGATATTGAAATACCAAGAGAACACTTGCGCACACAACTCACCCTAGCCCTGCTCCTCGTCCCGGGATTGCTCTCGGCCCAGGAGGCCAGCTACCGTGTCCGCGGTGCGCCCGACGCGCCGGTCGAGCTTGCGATCTATTCCGACTTCGAGTGTCCCTACTGCCGCAACTTCGCACTCGCCGCGCTACCTGCGATCGTCTCCGAGTTCGTTGATCGCGGCCTGGTCAGGATACGCTACGTCTACTTCCCCCTCGCACCGATCCATGCGAACGCCGTCGCCACAGCGAAGGCCGCGCATTGCGCCGGGCGGGCGGGCGCCTTTTGGGCTTATCACGACTACCTGTACGTCCGGCAGCCGGAATGGTCGGGCGCGGCGGCGCCCAACTCGCTCTGGGTCGGCTACGCCGAGAACCTGGGCCTGGACGGCGAGGCGTTCGCCGCCTGCCTAGTCGCCGCGGAGACCAACGCGGCGGTGGAGGAAGACCTGCGAGAGGCGCTGGGGTACGGGGCCACGGGCACTCCGACGATCGTTCTGGATGGCCAGTCCCTCACCGAGCTGGGCTCCTACGAGGAGCTGCGAGCGGCGATCGTCGCGGCGATCGAGGCGGCCGGGGGCTAGGAGCATGAACGCCGATTCCGTAGAGTTGCTGCTCGCCCTCTTCGCCACCGCAGCCGCCATGGGGCTGAGCGTCTATGCGGCGCTCGCGCTACCGGGCATCGCGGCGTACCTCGGCCTCATCCAGCTGCCCGAGGCGCTGACGGGGCTCGCCACGCCCGCCGTCTGGATCGCGCTACTGGGGCTGATGGCCGTCGAGGCGCTCGTCACACGCTACCGATTCCTCGATCTGGTCTGGAACGCCCTGCACACCTTGGTCCGGGCTCCCGCCGCGGCGCTCTTCGTCTCCGCGGCTCTGGCCGATGCCCCGCGCGGAACCCAGTGGGCCGCTGCGCTGTCAGCGCTCGCCGTCGCCTTCGCCGTCCACACGTCGTGCCTGGCCGTCCACACAGCCGGCCGAACCGCCGGGCCCGCCCCTCGGGCGGGCGGCTTCGCGGCCGTTCAGCTCGCTCTGGCCGCGGGCATGGGGACGCTGGCCTGGTCGGCGCCCGTCTTCGCCGCCGCCGCCGCTCTCGCACTGTTGCTCGCTCCGCTCCCCTGGGCGCCGCGTCTCTGGGGCGCCGCTTCCCTGGCCGTCCGCGGATTATTCGCCATCCTCAGCCGGCCCGACCGCCTGCACCGCTGGGACACCGGTGAGCGTGGGATGCCCGGCTGGCTGCGCCGCGTCGTCGAGGACGAGCTCGAGACCCCCATCTCGCGCCTGCGGTCGGCGCGCGTCACCCTGGCCAGGTACGGGCCGCGCTGGCCCTACATCCGGGGCCGCATAGTGGTCGCCCAGGACCGCACACCCCTCTTCGCTCACCGCCGCGGATTCCGGACCTCGCTGATCCGTCTGGAGCCGGGCCCCGGCCGCGCCGACCATGGCGCGCTGGTCGAGACCGTCGAAGTGGACGCCGCCACGCCCTACGCCCTCTGCCTGTGCCCCGACGCGCCGCCAGGCCCCGCCATCTTGACTGACGTGGAGGGCTGAGCGGCCACCCGATCGGAGCCGAAGGGTCCCAACTCTCAGTCAGCGAAAGGGTTATAGCTTTAGGCGGGGCTAACAACGCCCGTTTTTCGCCTTATCTTCGGGGTTTACGAATTCAGGGATTCGGTATATAATAGACGGTCTTGCTTACCAATCTCTTGACGTCGTTCGTTTCCGCCGCCGGTAACTCTATAGGGCGGCTGGTTGGCGAGGCGCATGGCGCTCGGGCGGGGTGGTGCATCTACAGCGAGGCCGCGACGCGGTGCTCGCTTTTTTCTTCTGGGAACTTCGACTCTCGAGTCGGTTCGGAGTGAGCATGTTCTTTAGCTCCAAGGCTTTAGACTCGTTCGACCAGTATCTTCACGACGTCGAGAAGTACCCCCTCATCGAAAATGCAGCGACGGAGCGGGAGATCGCTCGGCGCGCGCGAGCCGGCGACCGCAAATCGGCCGAGCGTCTCGTCACCGCGAACCTGCGTTTCGTCATCTCGTACGTGAAGAAATACCAGGGCCGCGGGTTGAACCTGGCCGAGCTGGTCTGTATCGGAAACGAGGGCCTGCTCAAGGCTGTGAAGAAGTTCGACCCGGACAAGGGAGTGAAGTTCATCTCCTATGCCGTCTGGTGGATCCGCCAGACGGTGCTGCAGGCTCTGGCCGAGCAGACGCGGTCGGTGCGGATTCCGCTGAACCAGAACTCGAATCTGGTGAAGCTGTCGCGCACCGAGACGGCGCTGACGCAGCAGCTGGGTCGCACGCCCACCGATCGCGAGATCGCCGATCGCATGGGCGAGCCGGTGCAGACGATCCGGGCGCTGCGACGCGTGGCCTCGGCGGAGCTCAGCCTGGATGCGCCGCTCGATCGCACCGACCGCGACAGCGCGTCGTTCGGCGAGCGGTTCTCGGGGATGGAGACCGAGGACATCCAGGACGAGATCGAGTTCCAGGCACGCCGCCAGTTCCTGCAGGACATGTTCAAGAAGTACCTGACGGAGCGCGAGCGTAAGATCCTGGTCCTCTATTACGGGCTGGACGACGGCGAAGAGATGACGCTGGAGGAGATCGGCTCGCTACTCGGCGTCACGCGTGAGCGTATCCGGCAGATCCGCAATCGCGCCTTCGAGAAGCTGCGCCAGTCACCGGACGGGCAGGCGCTCGAGGGGTTCTGGGCGCCGAACTGAAGAAACTGTCTTCAATATCCAATATCCCACACTCAGTATCCAAGAGCCAAGGAAAAGCCCAAGCGACAAGGTCCGATATCCAATCACCACATACTCAGCTTCGGATGAACCTAGGCCATTGATGATAGGCACTTGGGGCTTGGGTCGGTCCTTGGGGGTTGGCTCTTGAGTGTGGGATATTGGATATTGAATCCGCTCACCGCGCCCGGCGTAACCCAACCACCGCCAAGACGAATATCGCGATCACTATCACCTGCGATGCGACACACCACTGACAGATGGCGTGCAGTACGAACAGCTCCGCGTACGTGAGGTAGAGCGTGAAGACGAGCGCGATGCCCGAGAGAAGAGTGAGCAACAGGTCGGGCCAGCGCTCCAGGACCCAGCGCGGCAGGGTCCCGGCGATCGCCAACAGCAGAATGGCCAGGTACCCGGCGAGCCCGATAGCCGACACGGGGAAACCGAGAAAGACCGAGTACTCCGACATGTTCACCATCTCGCAGCCGCGCGAGATGGAGCACGCCACAGGGCCCGTGATCCCGAGTTTGGCGAGCAGCAGGTAGGCGGCGTCGAGGGCGCCCAGCAGCGCCAGGATCGCGATCGCCCGCCGACGGTTCATCGATCCTCGTCGCCCTCGCCACTCGGCTGCGACGCCTGCTGCTTGGCCAGCTCTTCCTCTATCATCGCCGCCATCCGATCGTAGCCCATCGCCCCGACGACCGGTTGCCCGTTAATGAAGAATGTCGGTGTTTGATTCAGTCCCAGCTGACGAGCGCGCTCCCCGCTGGCCTGCACTACCGCGTCGTGCACGCCCGACTCGACGCAGTCCTCGACCGCCGTTCCATCCAGCCCCAGCGCATCCGCGTACTCGCGGAACATGCGGGACACGTTGCGCGCCGTACCCCATTCGCGCTGCCGACCCATGAGTACCTTGTGCATGGCCCAGAAAGCGTTCTGGTCGCCGGCGCAGCGGGCGGCCTGCGCGGCGAGCTCGGCCGGGGAACCGGGATTGAGCGGGTAGTCGTAGAAGATGAAGCGGGCCGCACCTGTGTCGACGTAGTCACGGAGAACCTGCGGAATGGTGAGGGTCGCCACCATGCCGCAAGCGCCGCACAGATAGTCCGCGTATTCTTCGATCAGCACGGGCGCATCCTCCTGGCCGCGCGCGACGCCAACCTCGCCGGAGACCATCTCGCTACTGGAGGTGGTGAGCGACGAGTATTCGGTCGTCGCAATGGCGTCCGGATTCCTGTTCTTGATCACGACAAATGCAATCAACCCCGCGCCAGCGATGAGTATCACGCCGAGTATGCCATAGAATTTCGACTGCGAACTGGCCATTCAGAGAATCTCCTCTACTCGAATTGTATCACCTGACTCAATTGACCCGTGAAGTACAGATAGGCCACGAACGCCACGATGAGGAACACGAAGAAGTAGAAGGTGATCTTCACCGGGCGCGGCAGCAGGCGCCGGCGCTCGCCGCCCAGCCGGGTCAGCTTCGGCAGGAAGACGTCCTGCCAAACGCTCACGACCTCGCGGCTCAGCCCCGCCCATCCCGTGGCGTAAGCCTGATCCAGCTCCTGCAGGCTCGCGTGCCAGCTATTGTAGGCCTCCTTGAGCTCCGCCTGGCCCGCCTGGGCCGCCGGCTTCAACGCTTCCGCCGACTGCGAGACCGCGGTTAGCGGCCTCTCGAGAGAAGCAACGCCGCGGGTCAGTCGCTGTCTGAGACCCGCCACCTCCTTCGGCGACGGCATGAACTTGCCACGCGCCTTGCGCCAGGGAATCCGGCGGTTGGCGGCGACGCGCCTCGTCTGTCGCTCGAAGGCGCGGACCGTCGCATCGGTTACGACGCCGACGTTCTCGAGCACGGCATCCCAGATCCCCCGGCCGTCCAGCGCCTTGGCGGCGGCGGCTAGCTCCCTGGACGCGGCGGCCTCGCGCTTCGCCTTCAGCAAAGCGCTGTCGTAGATGCCGCGTAGCTCCCGCAGATGTTCCTCGAGGAAACCGACCGGCAGCAGAGATGACATCTGCAGTCGATCGATCGTCGCGCCCAAGGGTCGATCGGAGCCGCTGCCGATCGCACCCAGCGAGGCCTCGAACTCCGGGATCGAGAAGCGACGCGCCAGGTCCTCGCCGGCCGGTGCCGGCACCGCGGGCACGTCCGCCACCTCCGGCGCCCCGAAATCCATCTTCGCATCGTCCTCGGTAACGCCCAGTACGGCGCTGGAGTGCCGGGACGCCAGTCCACGAATCGTCTGGATCTGGGCATCGGTCAGGTAGAGGATCTCCAGCCGCGTGGCCCCGCTGCCTATCCTCAGCAGTCGCCCAAACTTGGCCGTGGTCACATCTACCTTGGTGATCCGATCCCAAGGCGCCCGTACGTGGCGGCCGCCCCGCTCGAACACGTGCAGCGCCTGATCGGTGACGACGGCCAACGCCATCCCCTTGAAGCGCTCCATGTCCATTAGGCCCGACAGCGCCACAGGCGTCGCGAACACCACGCGCTCACCTTCGAGCGCCTGGCGGTCGGTCATCGCCAGGTGATCCAGGTCGGCCCGGATCCGCAGCTCCGCGGCAAGCGTGGCCAGCCCTTCATGGCTGCCACGAAGCGCCATTGCCACCTGAGTGCCCACCACCAGCAGGATCGAGCCCCGTAGCGCCACGCCCAGCAGAGTGGAGTAGGGGACCTGGTGCTGGTTAACGTAGAGCCCCTCGGGAGCCGCCATCACCTTAGCGTTGCGCTCCGACCCTACACCCTCGATCACTACGTCGAAGTTGCCTTCGTAGGTCATCGACCCCTGCCCTTCCCAACCGTCATCCCCGAAAGCGACAATATGCGATCCACGACTTCTTTCGTGTCGTTGAAGTCCTCGAAAACGGCATCGGCCCCGGTCTCTTCCAGTTCGCTCACACTGTGTCGGCCTGTCGCCACCGCGATGGCGGCCGCGTTGACCGCCCGCGCGCAAGCGACATCTTCCGGTGTATCTCCCACTACTATCATCGCGGGCGCGGCGGTACCGTCAACGCGACTTCGCTCCTGTGCGACGCGCGCGACCTCTGCGCGGTCCTCGGAGTCAGAGCCGTAAGCACCCACCAAAAAGTCCGAGGCCACGCCCGCCGCCGCGAGCTTCAGCCTCGCACCCTCCTCGATGTTTCCGGTGAGCAACCCCAACGATACGCCTTCCTTCTCTCCCAGCGCCTGCAACAACACCACGACACCGGGAAGCAGTGTGATGCGGTCAGCCGCCCGCCGCACCTCGAGCTCCCGCTCTAGGACCTCGAGATAGACGGGCCACACCTCCGCCATTCGCAGCCGCACCTCCGACTCTTCCAGGCCGGCGCCGCACATCAGCTCGACGACGATCTGCGGATCGGTCTTGCCGTGAAAAACGTAGGCGTCGAGGTGACCGCTCGTGCCGTAGACCGTCTCCAGAGCGGCGCGTATGGCGACGCGCCCCGCACCATCGGTGAGCAGCAGGGTGCCGTCGATATCGAAGAAAACCAGCACCTTTGGCGGGGCCGCGGCCTTCTCCAACTCCATCCTCCCTTTCACCCCCTCCACAATTACACCAAACCCTGTAATGTGGTGACGAAGGTGATCAATCGCTAGGCTCCCGCAACCCAACAGCCCTGAGGATCGCCCGGGCCAGCGTCCACTCGGCCCACAGGCCGACGCGGAGCAGTTGGGCCGGCGGCATGTCTCTGGGATCGGGGCCAGTGGAGCAGGCGAACACGAGGTCGCCGTCGAATTGGGTGTTCACCGGTGAGATATGGCGGACCAGAGCGTTCATCGCCTGCCGAGCCACCGCCTGCAGGTCGAGCCGGCTCAGCGGTATGTCGGTCGCCACCACGGCCAGCGTCGTGTTGGTGCCGGGATGAGCGGTGAACCTGGCCGGCGGGCCGTGCTCCCTTAGATAGGCCGCCGTGTCCACGAAATCGCCGTCGGCGCCCCGCGCTCCGGCAACGATGGCACCGCGCTCGTCCAAGACGTCGCCGAAGGCGTTCACCACGGTCAGTGCGGCTACCGTATGGCCCTCGAGCTGCGTGGCATAGCTCCCCAGCCCGGCGGGCATGCCGCGGGCCGCGCCGAATAGCTTCCCGACCGAGGCGCCGGCACCGACCCCGACCTCGCCTTCCGCCACCGGCTCGCTCCCGGCCGCCGCGCAGGCGGCCCGACCCATCTCGGCGTCGGGCCAGCTGTCAGCACGACCCCTACCCAGGTCGAAGATCACCGCGCTCGGCACGATCGCCACACGACCGGCGTCCGTCTCGAAGCCACGGCCCTGCTCCTCCAGCCAGCGCGCTACGCCGTCCGCGGCGGCGAGCCCGTAGGCCGACCCGCCGGTGAGGGTGAGCGCGTCCACCTGAGGCGCGAGATGATCGGGTGACAGTGAATCGAACTGGCGAGTTCCGCTAGCCAGACCACGGACATCGACGGCGGCGCGAAAGGGGCCGAGTACGACCGTACAGCCGGTGGCCGCATCCGAGTCGGTCGCGTGTCCGACGGCGATGCCGGGAACGGCCGTGAGGGTCGAGTTGGGAAGATTCGGGGGAGTCATCTCGGTAGTCGGTAGTCGGTGGGCGATAGCCGGTGGGCGGTGGCCGGTAGTCGGTGGCCGGTGGTCGGTGACCAGTCGGCCGTTCGGAATTACCGGCCACTGGCTACTGGATACCGGCTACCGACGACAGACTACGGCTCTTTCTGACTACTGCTCTTCTCCTCCTCCAGCTCGCCGCTGTAGGCGAGCACTTTGTTGCGGCCGGCCGCCTTCGCCTTGTAGAGCGCTTTGTCGGCGCGGTCGATCAGGTCCTCGGGCGTCACAACGTCCGCTTCCGGGAAGCCCGCGACGCCGCCGCTGATCGTCAATCGCAGCGTGCCGCCTCGCAGTTCGAACTCCCGGCGATCGACACCGTTGCGGATCCGTTCAGCCAGCTGGTGTGTCCCTTGGGCGCTCGTCTCCGGCAGCACGAGCAGGAATTCGTCGCCGCCGTAGCGGCCCACGAAGTCGGCAGTTCGCAGCGACCGGCGCAACACCTCGCCGATGGAGCGGAGCGCTGCGTCGCCGGTGGTGTGGCCGTGGGTATCGTTGAGACGCTTGAAGTCGTCGATATCGAACATCACGACGCCCAACAGCCGCTCGTAACGCACGGCACGCTCGAGCTCGTTCTCCAACCGCTCCATCAGGTAGCGTCGCGAGAGACACCCGGTCAGTTCATCCGTCTTCGCCAGGATCTCTAATTGCTCCTGATGCGAGAGCACGCTCTCGAACATGGCCGCCCGGTTCAGCGCGCGAACCGCGCCCTGGGCGATCGCCGAAGTAATCCGCACCGACTCCTCATCCAACACCGGCTCGTCGGGGCTGGAGCGGAGGAAGAAGACGCCGGAGCGCGTCTTGTCGAAGGTGAAGGGGATGGCGACGATGGATTGGATATCGACGTCGATCTGCTCGGTTTCCCAGAGCGGCCGGATCTGCTCGAACAGGGCCGAGCCCTTGAGGTTCTTCACCAGGACCGGCGAGCCGGTCTCGACGGCCTGGCGAATCTCTGGATAGCGCGTCAAATCGATGGCCAGGGCGCTGATGCTCGGGTCGTCGTGAGCGGCGACCACCGTACCACGCTCGCCGCCCTCCTTGATCAGGATCATCGAGCAGCGGCGGATCTGGAACAGCCGCGACACGCGCCGCACGAGCATGTCGAAGATCTCTTCGCTCGACAGGCTGGCGGTGACGTCGCGAACGATCTCC
>JBDHHZ010000196.1:0-5827 GCA_039589115.1 Gemmatimonadota bacterium
TCAGTCCTCGCCGCGCGCTGGCCGATAGCGGTTGGTTATCGGGAGCCGGCGGTCTTTGCCGAAGGCGCGCGGCGAAATGCGGATGCCGGGGGGCGCCTGGCGGCGCTTGTACTCGGCCCGGTCGATCATCTCGACCACGCTTTGGATGACGGCGCGATCGAAGCCCAACTTTTCGATCTCTTCCGGGCTACGGTCTTCTTCGACGTAGGCCTCGAGGATCGGGTCTAGCACCTCATAGGGCGGCAGGGTATCGGTGTCCAGCTGACCTTCGCGCAGCTCGGCGGAAGGCGGCTTATCTATGACCCTCGGTGGGATCACCTCCTGCTCGCGGTTCCGCCAGCGAGCCAGGCGGTACACCCAGGTCTTTGGCACGTCTTTGAGGACGGCGAAGCCGCCGGCCATGTCGCCGTAGAGCGTGGCGTAGCCAACGCTCATCTCGCTCTTGTTCCCGGTGGCGAGGACGAGCCAGCCGAATTTGTTGGAGAGAGCCATCAGCAAGTTGCCACGGATACGCGCCTGGATGTTCTCCTCGGCAACGTTCTCTTCGGTACCCTCGAAGGCTTGGCTGAGCGATTCCAGGTAGCAGCCATAGACACCGTCGATTGGGATCTCGAGGAATTCGACGCCGAAGAGCCGCGCACATTCGGCGGCGTCCTCGCGGTTTTCCGGCGCGGTGTAGCGTGACGGCATTGATACGGCGGTGACGGCATCGAAACCGAGTGCATCCACCGCGACGGCCAGCGCGAGTGCCGAGTCGATGCCACCCGAGAGACCGAGGACGGCGTGCTCGAAGCCGTTCTTGCGGAAGTAGTCGGAAGTCCCTAAGAGCAGCGCTTTGTAGACCTCGGCCTCGATATCGAGCAGCGCCACCGGCGGGCGTGGGTCGAGCTCCGGCTTCTTCCTTCGCGGTCGCGGCACGGAGACGACGCGCACACGATCCGCCGCATCCTCATGTCGCTGCCGCCAGCGCGGGTCATGGAGTCGGCGGCGCGAGACGCCCCTCAAGTCGAGGTCGACGATGAGAGTGTCGTCTTCGAACTGCTTGCAGCGGCCCAGCACCACGCCGCGCGGGTCGATCACCACACTATGGCCGTCAAAGATCAACTCGTCCTGCCCACCGACCGTGTTGCAGAAGGCAAGGTAGCAGCCGTAGTCCTCGCAGCGAGTGGCCAGCATCTGCTCGCGCTGTACTCCTTTTGCCCGGTGGTACGGCGAGGCGGAGATGCTGACCAGCACATCGGCGTTACCGTCGATGACCGACCACTGAGCCGGGCCGCCAGGGTACCAGAGATCCTCGCAGATCGTCACGCCGACTCTCACACCGTCCATATCGAGCACGAGCGCGTCATCGCCAGGCGCGAAGTACCTCTGCTCATCGAAGGGGCCGTAGTTCGGCAGGTAGCGCTTCCGATAGGTGCCGGCGATTTCACCACCCGTGACGACGGCGGCGGCGTTGAACAGGTCGTCGTGCAGCTCCGGGAAGCCGATCACCGCCACCACGTCACGGACGCTGGACGCCAGACCGCGCAGCGCCGCCTCCGCTTCTTCGGCGAAATGTGGTTGCAGCAGCAAGTCTTCCGGCGGGTAACCCGTGACGGCCATCTCGGGGAAGAGCACAATGTCTGCACCGGCCTCGCGCACCTGCGTCAGGCTGGCCCTGATCTTCTTGATGTTCCCGTCGATGTCACCGACGGTCATGTTGCGCTGGCACAGCGCCACACGGATGACCCGATCTTCCTCTAAGGACGGCTTGCCCATCTTGCTCTCCGGTACCCCTGCTGGCCTGTTCCCCACCACTTCATAATCTGCCGATCGGCGCGGCCGGCGCAAACCCCGGCCCGAGCACTAGCGCCGCCGCCCCCGAGAGTGCATCCTAAGTAGATTTCCGCTGCCGGACAGAGGGCACCGACCGAAACAGCATTCGCGCCGGAGGCGTTGACGATGGCCCAGCAGGAAACAGGCACGAATTGGGTCGTGGTTGGGGCTGGAGGGTTGTTCCTGGCTCTGGTTGTATTGGCCTTCAACAATCCGGTGATTCGAGCCGTTGCCGCCGCAGCCATCTTCATCGTCACCTTTATCATGGCGCAGTCCCGCGAAGAGGAGCGGATCGAGAACCCACTTCTCGATGAACTCCGGGGGCAGAAGCAAGGACTCGATCGCCGCAAGTACGGCCGGCTTCGCTCCACCACCGAACGACTCCTCGATAACGTCCGGCATATGAACCGCATCGCCATCGAGGGGCGCGAGGGAAAGCTCGCCCCACGCCATGCACACGCCGAGTTGGACCGCCTGGCCGCGGTGATGCGCGACATCGTCGATGAAGCCCGCAAGTCCGCGGGCGTGCCCACTCCAATAGAGGACCACGACACACGACCGGGCAAAGTCGCCCAACCTAAGGTCGTGATGCCGAAGGCGAAGCGCGAAGAAGATGAAGAGCCGGCCGTCACCGTGAGCGCCCCGGCGGAAGACGATGAGGTCGACGAGGTCGATAGTACCGACAAGATGTTGGACGACCTGGAGGCCAAGGCGGAAGCCGCGCGCATCGCCGGCGTTGACTACGATTTGGACGAGGACGAAGTAGAAGAAGAGGCCGACTCGGAAGATACCAGTCCCCAAGCCGACGAGGACGAGGACGAGGACGAGGTCGAAGAGGAGCCCGAGGAAGACAAAGAGGAGGAAGACGCCAAGAAGAAGAAAAAGAAGAAGGCCAAGAAGAAGAAGAAGACCAAAAAGAAGAAATCATGATCCTCAGGTCTCACACGCCGAAAGACCGCGCGGCGAACCTGAGAGCGACCTTCCTCGAAACCCCCAACATCGAAATCTAGGGCTCGAGGCCATCCGGTCCCCGGAAGAGGCTACGGCAGGCTCAGTGATGGTCCGCCGCGAGGGAGACGTATTGCGCGATGAGATCGAACAGCTCCTCGAGGTCATCCCGCAACTCATCGGCTTCCGGACCGGAGAAGCGCTGCAGTCTGTCGTCGATGCGCGTCCTCAGTGCCAGCGCCCGCTTTAGCGCCTCATCGGGATCAAACTCCGCTTCCTCTATCGCGGGTACAACCACCTCTCCACCGACGATGGCCCGGTGGAGCGCCGCCTCCGCCTCGCTCAGCGCCCCAGCCCGCTCCGCCTCGTCGTTCGACTCCAGGTAGGTCCGCAAACCGGCGAAGACGGGGCCGAATCCAGTGGCCAGAGCGGTCAGCTGTGCCGGTGGTCGTACGAGTTGGGCGCGCAACGCTGCGGCCGCCCGGCGCGTGACACGCCCCATCGTCATGTGGTTGAACGCCGCCGCTCTCTCACGCAGGTGACGCAGCGTCTGTGCCAGCGACTCGCCAGCAAGACGCATCTGCTCGGTGTTAGACTCGAGCATCGTGTTTCGGAGATTCTCGCTGCGTTCGAGTCTCTGCGTCGCCTCATTCAGGAAGTACTGTTCCGGAGACCCGCCGACCTCGTCAGCCGCCGGGCAGGCGACCATGTGCGGCCCATCCGGGAAGAAGAGATCGCTGACCCAGACGACCTGCCGCGCCCGGCGCACCTTCTCCATCACGCTTTCCTTGAGGCGATCGACCTCGACCGCCCTGCCTCCCACCTGTGTGACGGAAGGCGCGTTTTCCCCTCCAGCGCGTAGGTCTTCGAGCACTTCGCGAGCGTGACGGAAGACGGTCAAATAGCCCGGCCCGACGGTCGCGTTCAGGTCGGCGATCTGAAGGATCAACTCCTCCACAGCGCTAAGTGCTTTGTCCTCCGGCGAGAGTACGTCGATCAGCTCCAGCTCGCGTAGGCGGCGGATCTTCCGGAGCATCGCCTTCAAAGGCTCGCGGTCCCGGGGGTCGTTCTCCAGTCGCTCGACCGCGTCTCCCAAGTCCGCGATCAAGCCGATCAGCACCCGTTCGCCTTCGTCGATATCGACCTCAAGCGTGGCGGCTTCCGGGTCGACACCACCCTCCGCCGCCGGCTCCGCAGGCGTAAGGTCGCCGACCAGCGCCTCCGCCGCACGAAGCAGTCGCGCTTCGGCATCGGCGTCGCCGTCCGGAAGGGCCGCGACGACCGCATCCAGCTCCAGTATAGTTGACGCGATCGAGACGCTCAGCTCGCCCGTCCACTCCCTCTTCCCGGCGATAACCTGGACGGATGTCTTCTGTAGAGCGCCAGCGGCGACGATCACTGGCTCGTGGTTGGCAAGCACCGCGGCATGGTGGAGGCGGCGAGCGGCCCGGCGAACGGCGTCCACATTCGAGTCACCCTCCGCGTCGATAGCATCGCGGAGTCGACCCACGTACTTGCGGGCATCGACGGCGAAGATGTCCAGTATGCTGGGACTCATGGTGGACTGGATCCGTGGATCGGTGAGAGTCTCATTCGCCGGAGCCCGTCACTCGCGCGCGACGGCTAGCGATCCAGCGAAGATCAACCCGTCTCGGCCTCCTCGTTCTCGCCGGCCGCGGCTTCTGTAGATTCGGCCATCTTGCCCGCGGTGCCACGAATCTCTTCGATCAGATCCTTGAGCCGTATCTCGATGTTGTCCATCTCACCACGCGCGGCCTCTCGGCTCCGAAAACCGCGCTCCACATCCACCGCCATCCAGTTGAGGCGGCGAATCTCATCGAGAAGCTGTTGGACCTGCGCTCGCAGTCGCACGAAGCGCCGCTTATGGACGCGGTCGGACGGCGTCTGAGTCACCAGCTCGACAACGCCGAGGCGAGCGGATGCCCACACTATCGGTGCGAGCAAGAGCAGGCCGAGACTGAGTCGTGCCGCTGGCTCGGCTCCGAAATAGAGAACGGCGGCGTCCGCCAGCAGGGCAGCTATCAGGATGATGGCTTCGAGAGTTGGACGACGTGGCATTAGTAGTTCCGCCTATAAAGTGTTCGATCCTGTATACGATGCTTGAACCGTCTGGCACATGTGCGGCGGGGATTTGGGGGCGGCCGGCTAACCTTGTAAGCTAGACACAAGACAGCATTTGCGCCAGCCAGGGTTCGGTGTGCGGTATGCGGTGAGCGGTGTGCAGTAGCCTGCCATCGAGGCACCGCACACTGCATACTGCACACTGCATACCGTAGCCCGGCTACCCAAGTACTCCCTCGACTGCAGCGACCGTCGCCGACGCCAGCTCCGCGCACTGCGCCAGTAGAGACCTCACCTGTTTCTTCATCTCTTCATTAAAGCCCGCATCAGAGATATGCCGCAGGTTGATGCGAACGTTGTAGGCGGCGGCGTGAGCACCGGCCTGCGCCATGTGCGCGCCGGTCCCCACATCGCTCACCATCTCCGGGTCGGCCAGCTCCGCCATCTCCCGGCACAGCTGCAGCGCGTCGCGACAACGCTCCACCGTCGCCAGTGGGACCAACGTGGCGGCCTTGTATCCCTCCTCCATGGCCCTGGCACGCTCGGCCCGTTCGGCCTCGGTGTCCTTGGGCATTCGCATGGCATCGATCACTGAATCGAATGCCTGGGTATCTTCGTCCACGCCGCGCACCAGGTGGTCTTTAACCTGCTGGGCCCTGTCGGCGATCGAGCACAGGGTCTCGTAGTGCTGGTCGAATCCCCCTTTGCCCGCCGATAGGTTGGCCACCATGGCGGCCAGCGCGCCGCCCAGCGCGCCGGCCAGCGCGGCCACCGAGCCGCCGCCGGGAGCCGGCGTGTCTCGCGAGACCTCGTCGACGAAATCGAAGGTCTGGCGCAGAACCAGCGGCCCTTCCACGCGCGGCATGCCGAGGACTTTCTCCTCGGGATCGAACGGCGCCACATCGCGAAGCCCCATGGACTGGATCGCGGTCTCCATCAAGTCGGGAACCGGCAGACCGGTGGACTTGCCCATGCGCTTCAA
>JBDHHZ010000197.1:0-5820 GCA_039589115.1 Gemmatimonadota bacterium
CGCGGTGAAGATCGCCATGAATTCCCAGGCGATCTCTACCTGCCCGACGTATCCGAGGAAACCGGCGGCCGACTTCATGGCGATCACGGCCAGCGACGTGCCCACCGCCTGCTTCATCGGTATCCTGACCAGCAGCACCAGCGCCGGCACGATGAGAAACCCACCGCCCACACCCACGAGCCCGGTCAGCACGCCGACGGCGATCCCCTCCAGTACGATGAGGGCGACCGGCAGCTTCGAGCGGTCACCCAGGTGCCGCTCCTCCTTCGTCGCGCTCAACCCCGGAACGCGGCCGAGAAGCATGAAGTAGGCGGCAGCTATCATGACCAGCGCGAAGAGCGCCAACTGTGCTGCCCCGCTGAAGAAGACCGACAGGCGCGCACCAAGGTACGTGCCCGCCATCGCGACGGCGCCGAAGATCAGCGCCACCCGAACGTGCACGTTGCCGATCCGCCAGTGCCCGATCGCCCCGGCGACGCTCGTCGTCCCCACGACGGCTAGGCTCATGGCGATCGACGCCTTGGGGTCGAAACCCAGCAAGTAGACGAAGATCGGGACCGCGAGTATGGAGCCACCGCCGCCGAGCAGCCCCATCGACAGACCGATCAGCAGACCGAGCGAGATGCCTAAGCCGGACATAGCCTGCAAGATAACACAGTATGCAACCGGCGCTGCCCGAGGGGCGTGTCGACGGGATGTCAATGTTCGATGTTGACAGAGGCGCGACAACAAGGCTAGACTGCTAGCGATATGGCAGATAAACGAAACGACACCGGCGGCAAACGCCATCCGATCCAGGTCGTCGTCCGGCGCACCGGTCTCACGGCCGACGTGCTGCGGGCCTGGGAGAAGCGCTATAGGGTGGTCGAGCCCGGCCGCTCGGAGGGCGGGCGGCGACTCTACTCTGACGAAGACATCGAGCGCCTGCGGCTGTTGCGACGTGCGACCGGCGCCGGGCGGCGGATCAGTCAGATCGCCGGGCTAGCTACCGAGGAGCTGGCCGCGCTGGTGAAGGAAGACGAGCGTGAGGAAGCCGTCGTCGGCGTGGAGCCGGACGTCGAGACCGTCCAGGCGGCGGAAGTTCACCTGAGGGAGGCGCTAGCCGCGGTCGCCAGTCTCGACGCGCGCGAGCTGGAGGCGGTCCTCGGCCGGGCCATAGTCACGCTGAGCGCCTCGACCTTCATCGAGCAGGTAGCGGCGCCAATGATGCGCCGGGTCGGTGAGCTGTGGAGCCACGGTGAGGTCAGTCCGGCGAACGAGCATCTGGCATCGGCGGTCCTGCTGCGTGTGATGGGCAGGGTGATCGAAGCGGCCGAGCCACCCAGCTCGGTGCTGAGCCTGGTGGTTGCGACGCCGGTGCATCAGGCCCACGAATTCGGAGCGCTCTTCGCGGCGGCGACCGCCGCCGCCGCAGGTTGGCGTGTGACGTACCTGGGACGCGATCTGCCGGCTGCCGACATCGCCGCCGCGGCACGCGAGACGAGCGCCGATGCGGTGGCGCTCAGCATCGTTCACGCGCCGGATGCCGCGGTCGTCGAGAGCGAGCTCAGGGAGCTGCGCAGGCAACTGGCTGCGAACGCGCCGTTGTTGGTCGGAGGGGCGGCGGTGCCGTCGTTGAAGAAGGTGCTCGACGAGATCGAGGCCGTCCAGCTCTCCAGCATGGACGAGCTTCGCTCGATACTCGCCCAACTCAGTTGAGACTTTCAGGCCTCTCTGCCTTTCCCCGAATCGCTGAGGCTCATCAACTCTGCCGGATACGGCTCGAAGAAGGTCTGTGGTAGCAGATACTCCTCCTCGAACCTGACGATCCAGGCGCGCAGGACCGAGCTCACCGCGCTCACCGGCACCTGACCTTCGCGGTACTTCTTCAACATCGATCGGTAGTAAGCCTTCTCCCCCTTCGACAGTCCTTTCGAGAAGTAACCGGCCGCGTGCTCGAAGACGTTGATCACAGAGTTGGAACGCGGCGGTCGGGCAAGCGCCAGCTGGAAATGCTCCTCGTAGGCCCCGGCCACTTCATCGAAGAGGAGCTTCTCGTGGTTGGCGACGATGCGGCCCAGGGCACGCAGCTCTTTCTGGCTATAGGCCATCAGCATCAGCTTGTTCTCCGCCTGAAAGCGAACCAGCTCCCGCATCGCGTTCGTTCGCTTGACGGCGCGAAAGCGGGCGAGTGCAAAGAGCTTCGTCAGGAAATGGTCCCGGATGCGATAGTTCCGCAAGCGTCCCTCGTCTTCCACGGCGAGCCCAGGATAGTGCTCGAGGACCGGCCCACCGAAGAAGCCCGAGCCCCGCCGCGACGACGCCGACTTCTCGAGCCCCTGGTAGATCTTCACGTCGCTAAACCCACACGACGGCGAGCGGTTCTTCAGTAAGAAACCGTCAACCTCGCCCAGCGAGCCGAGGAATGATTCGGAGAACTCCCGCATCGCCTCGCTCAAATCCCGACCGGTGTCCGGCTGTAGTAGTCTGGCCTCCCCGTCTACCTCCACGATCCGGATCGGGTCACGCGGCACGCCCAGGCCGATCTCCAGCTCGGGGCACACCGGGACGTAGGTCACCCAGGGCTCCAGCTCACGCACGAACTCGTAAGGGATCACCTGCCCGTTGTAGCGCACGGGCTCCAGTTCCAGGCAGCGGCTCAGGACCACCACTGGCTTCGGCCAATCGCTCATTTAGCCCTCGTTCTTCATCCTTGCCCTCACCCAGGGGCTCGGCAGCGTAGGGGATAACCAGCACAGACTAGTCTCTTGTCTAGCTATTTTCAAGCTACAGGTGGGGCCGGAGGGTTGACTTCGACCAAATCGGCCGCTATATCTCTGGACAATAACTGGACAAAAATGGCCGCATCCCCTCACCGGCCTGTACATGGCCGTGACGGGGCCGCGAGGAATAGCTGGAGCAGAGATGACAGAGGCTACCGCAGGAAGGCGGAGAATCTTGTTGACAGGTGCAAGTGGCTATGTAGGGGGCCGCTTGCTGAAGGCCCTGGAGCGGCGCGGCGAGGTTGTACGCTGCCTGGCCCGGCGGCCGGAGTTTCTGAGTCCGCGGGTGGGCCGGTCGACGGAGGTCATGCAGGGCGACGTGCTGGATCTCGATTCATTGCGCGGGGCGCTGAGGGATGTGGACGTCGCCTATTACCTCATCCACTCGATGGGCTCGCGAGGAGACTTCGAGGAGGAGGACCGGCGGGCGGCGGAGAACTTCGCGACGGCTTCGCGGGAGGCTGAAGTTGGGCGGATCGTCTACCTAGGCGGGTTGGGGCGCGGGCCGGGCCTATCGACGCATCTGCGCAGTCGGCACGAGGTGGGTCGCGTGCTGCGGGAGTCTGGTGTGGCGACGATCGAGTATCGGGCGTCGATAATCATCGGGTCGGGCAGTCTGTCGTTCGAGATGATCCGGGCGCTGGTGGAGAAGCTGCCGGTCATGATCACACCACGCTGGGTCAGCGAGCGGGCGCAGCCCTTGGCCATCGAGGATCTGATCTCTTACCTGGTGGCGGCGCTGGATGCGGAGATCGCGGGTAGCGCGATATACGAGATCGGCGGGGCCGACCGTGTCTCGTACATGGAGATCATGAAGGAGTACGCGCGGCAGCGCCGCCTCAAACGCTTGATGATCCGTGTGCCCGTGTTGAGTCCGCGGCTCTCGAGCCTGTGGCTGGGGCTCGTTACCCCGCTGTATGCGCGGGTAGGCCGCGAGTTGATCGACAGCGTCAAAAACGCGACGGTGGTGGGCGACGAAGCGGCCTCAGGCGCGTTCGCTGTGCGGCCGCGCGGCATTCGCGAGGCGATCGAGCGCGCACTGGCGAACGAGGATCGCGAGCTTGCCGAGACGCGCTGGTCCGATGCCCTCTCCTCGGGCGCGACGAGCAGTTGGGGGGGCGCCAAGTATGAGTCGCGCATCGTCGACTCGCGCTCGGCTTCCGTTCCCGTGTCGCCCGCGGAGGCGTTCCGCCCGATTCGCAGGATAGGCGGTAGTGTCGGGTGGTACTTCGGCGATCCACTATGGCGTGTGCGGGGCTTTCTCGATCTCCTGGTCGGCGGGGTCGGTGTGCGGCGCGGACGGCGCGACCCCGAACAGCTTGCCCCGGGCGACACGGTCGACTTCTGGCGCGTCGAGACCTTCGAGCCCGACGCACTGCTGAGGCTCTACGCGGAGATGAAACTGCCTGGCCGTGCCTGGCTGCAGTTCGAGGTCCGTGGCACCGAGCATGGTTCGACCGTGCGTCAGACGGCGATATTCGATCCTCTGGGTTTGGCGGGCCTGCTCTACTGGTATGGGCTCTATCCCATCCACAAGCTGGTCTTCAGCGGCATGCTGCGAGGAATGGTGCGGGCGATGGGGGCCGAATCGAGCGGCTCCGCTAAAGTCGCCTGAGCGACGGCCCGCCGGCCAGTTGGTGCTTCAAGGTACTCACGGCGCCGCGTAGCGCTCGAGGTAGGCGGAGAGTCGAAGCTTCCGCGCCGTATTCTCGGAGCTCATGTAGCGAATCTTGCCGAAGATCGGGCGCTCGGGTCCCCAGGGACGGTCGTAGCGACCCAGGCACCAGAAGATGCCGCTGTACGAGTTCGGGTCACGACCATCCAGGGCATACTTGTTGTTGAGCTCGATCATAACCCGCAGCGCGTCCTGCGGTTGCGGACTCCATTCGAGGATCTTCTTCCCCCAAAGCATCCGCATGTAGTTGTGCAGGCGGCCCTCGCGCACGAGCTCTGTCTGCGCCGCGTTCCAGATCCGGTCGTGGGTGCGGGCGCCTTCAAGCTCCTCGAGCGTGTACAGGTACGGCCGCGGGTCGCCGGCGTGCTCGGCCAGCGTCTTCTGCGCCCAGGCGGGCAGCGACTCGTAGCGGTCGTAGTCGTCGTGCTGCGCGCTCATGTTGAAGCCGAGCTCGCGCCAGGTGATCAGCTGGTCGAGCAGCGCCTCGCCGCTCTCGCTCACGCCCCACCAACCGCTGCGCTTTCCGTTCGCCGCGCCAGCTAGGCGGTCGGTGTCCCAGTCTTCCCTCCCCATCAGTTCCGAGAAGATCTGGTGGCTGGAAACGTGACCGAAGTGGAGGTAAGGGGAGAGGCCGCTCGTCGCACCCTCGTCGGGGTGATTACGATCTCCGGCGTAGCCCGAAAGTCGCTCGTCCAAGAACCGGCGGAGGACCTCTGAGGCCGCGGATTCCCCGCCACTCAGTTCGGCCTCCCCCACCGCATGGTCGATTGGCAGGTCGGCGAGACTTAGCTTCGGGTCCGCCGATAGAGTTGCGATGGAGTTTGGCCATCGCGACAGGATGTCGGCCGGCAGCGCTTCGAGCCGCTGTAGCCGCACGCCTTTCAGCGGATCTGGGCGCGGCTCTGCCGAGAGGTGCTCTGGGAGGTTCTTCTGTAGAAACCGCCTGAACGAGTACGCCGTCGCGAAGACGCGTTCGGCGGCGCGCAAGGGAAGCAGGCCGTTCGAGTCCACCCTCTCGAGAAGCACCGGCACCTGACGCGCGGCCGCGGCGACCATGCGCGGCAGGAAGAAGGCGGGGTAATCGTCCGTCACCACCACGCAGGCCTGTGAAGCCAGCGCCTTCAATAGCCCGCGACCCTCGCCCCGCCGGCCTTCGATGTACGCGAAGTGGGTTGCGGTGGTCCCGCCGATTCGCCGGGCGTTGGCTGCCATGCCGTCCAGCACGAACCGGTGCAGGCGATCGCTCGCCCACGGGTAGTCGCAACGCAACGCCTCCAGTACGACCAGCGGCTTCTCGAGCTGCTGAGCCCACTCGACGGCGCGCTGCAGACTGAAGTTGAAGCCGACGCGCCGGAAGCCGGTCATCCAATAGAGGACGTATTC
>JBDHHZ010000198.1:0-5758 GCA_039589115.1 Gemmatimonadota bacterium
GTTGGAGCACGGGAGGCGACTGATCGGTTGGGACGAAATCCTCGAGGGCGGGCTGGCACCACAGGCCACCGTGATGTCGTGGCGTGGCACGAGTGGCGGCATCGAAGCCGCCAAACAGGGACACGACGTAATCATGACCCCGACCAGCCACGTCTACTTCGATTACTATCAGGGCGACCGGCGCTTCGAGCCCCTGGCGATCGGCGGATTCACGCCGTTGGAGAAGGTGTACGAATTCGAGCCCGTCCCGGAGGAACTGACGGCCGAGGAGGCGGAGCACGTGCTGGGCGCCCAAGGGAACGTCTGGACCGAGTACATGAAGACGTCGGAGTACGTAGAGTACATGGTCTTTCCCCGAATGCTCGCTCTGTCGGAGGTCGTGTGGTCGGCGAGAGAAGCACGCGATTGGACTCGCTTCGTGTCGGCGCTGCCGTCCCAGTTCCAGCTGCTCGATGGCCAGCGTGTGAACTACCGTGTTCCGCATGTCAGGGGACTAGAGCACGATGGGATCACCTTGGCCGATCATATCACTCTCTCGCTTTCTTCGCCCATTCCCGAAGCGGTGATCCGCTACACGACGGACGGAACCGACCCAACCGCGAATTCACTCGTCTACGCGGCCCCCTTCGGACTACCGGTCAGCTCCGCCGACACCGAAGTCAGAGCGCGAGCCTTCCTGCCCAGCGGAAAGACGAGCTCGGCCCGGGCGGCACGTTACAGCAGGACCTCGCTGCGTCCTGCTGTCGATGTAGACGCTGACGAGCTGGACTCCGGCCTGCGGTACGCATACTACGAGGCACGGGTCTCCTCGGTCGATCGGCTGCAAGGCCAATCGCCGGTCCGCGAGGGGATTGCAGCAGGTGTGGGTTTCGTCGGACTCGAGCGCGCCGAGCAGTTCGGTCTCGAGTTCAGCGGATACATCCGCGTTCCCGAATCCGCCGTCTACACATTCTACCTGACGTCCGACGATGGCAGTGAGCTCGTGATCGGTAACCAGGTAGTGATCGACAACGACGGATATCACGTCCCCCTCGAGAAGATCGGATCCGTCGCTCTGCAGGCAGGCTACCACCCGGTTAGCGTTCGCTACTTCCAGGCAGGTGGAGCAAGCGCACTGAGTCTAGCAGTGCAGATGGATGGCGAGACGGTGGCATCACCCCGCTCGGAGTGGTTCCTCCACAGACGATGAGCTGACGGTCGGGAAGCTTCAAGCCGTCGAGAAGTCGGCCCCCTCTATCTCATTCAGCTCCGCCTCGCTCAGAGCGAGACCCGCGCTGGCCACCGAATCGAGCGTGTGCTCGACAGTCCGGGCGCCCGGAATAACGATCACGCAAGGCGAACGCGCCAGGACCCACGCCAGGACGACAGCGTGGGGAGAGGAGGAGTGGCGCCGGGCTATCGGCAGGAGGACCCGGTGGTCGGGGAGCTTTTTGTTAAGCCGCCCACCCCCGACAGGACTGTAGGCCAAGAACCCTATGCCTTTGTCTTCACAGTACTTAACTAGGTTAGTCTCCAGCGCCTCTCGAAAGAACGGGCTCAGCCGGTTCTGCACAGTAATGACCTGTACGATCTTCTGGGCCTGCTCGATCTCGGCCACCGATACGTTCGATAGCCCGACCCAGCGGACCTTCCCTTCCCTCTGAAGATCGGCGAAGGCGCCGACGCTGTCCTCGAAGGAGACATCAGGATCGGGGGCATGGAACTGGTAGAGGTCGATGCGGTCGACGCCCAGCGCCGTCAGAGAACGCTCGCATGCGGCCCTTATGTGCTCCGGCCGGCCGTTCCGTTCCCAGCGACCGCCCGGCCGGGTCGAACCACCTTTGGTTGCGACGACCACCGAGTCGCGGTCCCCTTGCCAACCAGCGAGCGCCTTCGCGATCAGGCGCTCGTTGTGTCCGATATCATCGTCGTCGAGGCAATAGACATCGGCGGTGTCGATCAGCGTCATTCCGGCGTCCAGGGCCGCATGCAGTACTTCAATAGCCTGATTCCGTTCGGGGCGGCCATCGGTGGAGAGCGGCATTCCGCCGAAACCGATGACGGAGACGTCTGGGGCGCCAGGGCCTAACGGTCGACTTTTCAATGTCACCAGTTCGGGGTTGGGGCCGCCAAGATCTGGCGCACCTTTTCTAGCAGCTTCTCTTGAGTGAAGGGCTTCGCAATGAAATCCATGTCCGGACTCAACATCCCATGCCGAAGCACTGCGTTATCGCTATAGCCGGACATGTAGAGGACCTTGATGCCGGTTCGCAGTGCGGCGACGGTCTGGGCCAGATCGCGCCCGCTGGTTTCCGGCATGATGAGGTCGGTGATCAGAAAGTGGATCGGGCCTACATACTGCTCCGCTAGGCGCACAGCCTCGCCGGCGCCGTGCGCCTCGAGAACGGTGTACCCGTTACCCTCCAACGTTCTGCGGACGACGGCACGGACGGATTCATCGTCTTCTACCAGCAGCGCCGTCTCATTGCCCATGACGGCCCGAGCCGAGGCCTCCTGTGGCGCGCGGTCCTCAGCGACGACGGGCATCTCCAGTTCCTCGGCCAGAGGCAGGTAGACTTTGAAGGATGTTCCCTTCCCCGGCTCGCTGTACACCCAGATGTAGCCGTTGCTCTGTTTGACAATCCCGTAGACCGTGGAGAGACCCAATCCCGTTCCCTTTCCCGCCTCCTTGGTCGTGAAGAACGGCTCGAAGATCCGGGACTTCGTCTCCTCGTCCATCCCGGCACCGGTGTCGCTGACCGCCAGCATCACGTATTGCCCGGGCTCCACCGGCGCATGGATACTTACGTACTCGTTATCGAGCTCGGCGTTCGCTGTCTCGACCAGCAACTTGCCGCCGACAGGCATCGCGTCGCGCGCATTTACGGCCAGGTTGAGCACAACCTGCTCGATCTGGCCGGGATCGGCATTGACCTGACCCAGGAAGGGCTCCAGGGTGGTCACCAGCTCTACGTTCTCACCGATCAGGCGCTCGATCATCTTACTGACACTTCCAACCACCTCGTTGAGGTTCAGTGGCATCGGCTCCAGAACCTGTCGACGACTGAAGGCCAGAAGTTGCCTGGTCAATGCCGCCGCACGCGTCCCGGCCTTTCTGATCTCCTCGAGGTCTTCGCGCCTCGGATCGTTGATGTCCATCCCATGCAACAGCAACTCGCTGTTGCCCATGATGGCCGTCAGCAGGTTGTTGAAGTCGTGGGCGATCCCGCCGGCTAATTGACCTATCGCCTCCATCTTCTGCGACTGCCGAAGCTGATCCTCCAGCTCGCGTTCACGTGTCACGTCGCGCGCGGCACAGACGTAGCTGATTATCTCGCCGGAGACATCCCGTACCGGCGATATGGTGGCATTCTGACGATAAAGCGTGCCGTCTTTCCTACGATTTATGAAATGCCCCGTCCATACCTCTCCGCGGCTCAGCGTCTTCCACATCTCCTCGTAGAACGAGTCGTCGTGCTTGCCACTCTTCAGGATCGCCGGTGTCTTGCCGACGGCGTCTTCCCGCGTGTATCCGGTGATCCGCTCGAACGAGGGGTTAATGTACTGAATCGTCCCATCGAGGTCGGTGATGACCAGCGCTTCGGCGCCCTGCTCCACGGCCGTCGCCAGAAGCTTGCTCGCCTGCTCCGCGCGCCTGCGCTCGCTCGTGTCGATGATGAAGCCCTCAAGCGCCACGATCTCACCACTCGGCGAGCGGACCGCAACTCCCTGCTCCCAGACCGACTTCTCCTCTCCTGATGCCGTTCTGATTCGGTAGGTGAGCTGGAACGGCCGATCCTCCTTGATGGCCCTCTGTACCTGATCCCAACCCTGCTTCCAGTCGTCAGGGTGCACCAACTGGCCGTACGAGACGGCCTTGTCGCTTGTCAGCTCACCCGGCTGGTATCCCGTGAGATCCACGCAGCCGCCGCTCACAAACTCCATCGTCCAGTGCTCGTTGTTCGCGCAGCGGTAGGCCATGCCTGGGAGGTTGGATAGCAGCGTCGACAGCGCTCGTTGACTCTCGCTTAGCGCCGCCTCGGCACGGGCGCGCTCGACGCCGTAGCGCAGAGCCCGGGCGAGTGCATGAGCATCCACCCGGCCTTTGACCAGGTAGTCCTGTGCGCCGCGCCGCGCCGCCTCCATCGCCATTACTTCGTCATCGACGGCGCTCAGCACAACGATTGGAACGGCCGGTGCTTCCTTGTGCACGCGGTCGAACGTCTCCAGCCCTTCGCTGTCGGGAAGCCCGAGGTCCAGAAGGACGACATCGGCGCCGTCGTCCGCGAGGAAAGCGAGCCCCTCGGCCAGAAACTCGGCGTGCTGGACCGTGAAGGACGCGCCACGGGCCGCACCCAGCATTTCGGTGACCAAGCGGCTGTCCCTGGGATCGTCCTCGATCAGCAGGACTCGAGTCGCTGGCTCGCTCATCAGGCGCAGATCAGGTATTTGACTCGCCAAGGTGCGATAACCGTATTCAATCAGGGAAAAAGACAGTACTTACGTGCCCACCGACCACCCAGGTGGACGCCACAAAGCACCGCTCGGACAGGGGGAGGACGGACACTCCGCGGGCGGAACTACGGAGCAGCCGGATCTCCAATATGATGAAACTACAACGATTTAGGAAGGGGCTCCTCAACCAAGCTGGCAACCGGCGGGCTGTGCATATTGCTAGCGATCTGCAGTTGTTACGTCGGCCAGAGCCTGAACGGCCGCCTGAAGAACTCGCCCCAGCTGTTCCTCATCTCTCGAGCTGATGTGACCCTCGTCCAGCCAGATGAGCTGCTTGGGCTCCCGCGCCGTCGAGTACAGCGTATCCACGCTATGGCGCGGGACCCTCTCGTCCCGCAGCCCGTTGATGATGATGATGGGACGCGGCGACACTTTGTCCGCGTAGTTGAGCGGCTCGATAGGCTCCAGCAGCCAGGCACCGGCCCGCGCCAGGCCTTCTCGCAGCCAACCCGGCTTGTCCCGGAGGTTGGCGCTCAGGATGGCGGCGTAATCGCCTCCGCCGTAGATGACGAGAACGGGCCCCGCCCGCTGATCGAGGGCACCCACCACCGTAATTAGCTGAGCCCCGAAGCTCGCACCCGCCAGCACAACACCGGAAGAATCGACGTCGGATCGCGTTTCCAGATAGTCGATGCCCAACATCACCGCGGATGGCGTCAGCAGCATCGCTTTCCGGACGGCGAGCACGCGAACCAGGAACTGCCACCAGGTCGGACTGATCGGCCCGTCCCAGGGATAGTCGAGGCCAAGTATCACGTACGGCGACTCCGGCGTGAAGAGCTCCGCGGCCATGCGACCGGTCCTCACACCGCCGATGACGATCACCGCCGGCCAGCGCCCCTCACGGCGCGGCACCCTGAGGTGGCCACGCACTTGATAGCCGGCGCTGCTGGCAAGTGTCACCCGATAGGCCTCGTACAGCGAGTCGCCGCCGGCGGGCTCGACCTGTGCCGCGCTCAACTCTCCCTTCTGGCGGAAAAACTCCTCCGGCGCATCGAAGGCGAGTGTCCATCGCAGCCAGACGGCCAGGGCGACGCCGACGATCAGCGTCGTCACCCCCAGCTTGAGAGCCAGTCTCCCCAGGTGTGGCAGTCTCAGAAACCCTCCCAGCGCTCGTCGCTATGGCGCGGGAATTCGGGCGAAAACGATATCATCCACGTTGGGCTCGAAGGGTACGACCAGGCGGTCGATCTCACCGCTCTTCTTGTATAGAAACATCACCTTCATCCCCCCGAAGGGAACGAGCGGATTCTCAGGGACCTCG
>JBDHHZ010000199.1:0-5957 GCA_039589115.1 Gemmatimonadota bacterium
GCCCGGCACCCGCTCGAATTCGCGCCGGTTGAGCGTCGCCAGCGTGAAGTCGCTGGCCAGCGCCGTCGCCGCGACCAGCATGTCGTAGGGTCCGATCAACTCGCCTTGTTTCGCCAGCTCCGCCCACAGCTCGGCAAGGCGGCGAGCCTCCGCCAACCCGAAGTGAATCGTCGGGATCGTCTCGAGGATGGCTTCGACGAAGACTCCCCGTCGCACCCTGATCTCGGGATCGCCAGCCTGCTCGAAGCCGAACAGCAGCTCGCCGGCCGTTACCGCGGCCAGGGCCACGCCCTCATCACCCAGCGACTCGAGGAACCCGGGCATGTCGAAGCGCCCACGCTCCGCCTCCGCTCCGCCTCGATCAGGACCGTGGTGTCGAGGATCACTCCCATCGTGGCACCGCGGGAGGCACGTTCCGGCGGGCCTCATCCAGCTCCGCGGCCAGCCGGTCTGCGTCAGCCGGGGGAAGATGCGGCAGAGTCTCCCACCGCCGGGCCAGCTCCTCGGCGGACGCGGTCGAAGGCTCCGGAGGGACGAGCCGGGCCACAGGGATTCCGTTGCGGATCAAGATGGCGCTCTCGCCACGGTAGAAGACCCGGTTCACCAGATCGGAGAAGTTCCGGGCGGCCTCGGTGACGCTGAGGATACGGTGCTTGCTCATATAATCAGATTATCTGATTATGCCCCGCATGTCAATGGCGCTCGCCGTAGTCGCCTCAGCACACGCTAGCCCCGATTCGTCAACAGATCCGCAAGGCGCGGCGCGGTCGTAGAATGAAGGACTTGTCGATCCCGGGCCTGAGGTACTAGCTTCGAAGAGCCCAAATCACTCCAGCCCAGTCACCGTGTCGACCGTAAGCTCGGCTCGACGAGGGATGCCCTGCGAAGCAAGGGAGGTCCAGCGTATGTGGTTCGAGTTCAAGAAGCGCGCGGCTCCGCTGTACCAGGATGAGACCTACCGTCGCCTGTTCGCCACCGCTTCCGGCCGCGAGCGTCCCAAAGGGGTCGACAAGCTGAAGAAGCTCAAGTCCAAGGACCCCAGCGAGCCTACGGGCTGGCGAAGCTGGTTCTCCGGCAGCTCGAAGAAGCGATCGTCTGGCCCCATATAACCCGTCCTCCGGGCACACCTGTACCTCGGACTTCACCTCCTCGAAGAGACCCTGAGGTGCGCCAGCGGGCGTCCGGCACCTGGCCGTCGAGGTGCTTGACGTATTGTTGACGCCGTGGCGTAGGATGGCCTGCAGCGGAGGTCAGACTGCTCGCCCACATGCGCGGCTGGAGGTATGACGTGGATCTGCCGGTACCCGAGTTGGAATCCCGACCCATCACTTTCGACCAGTACCAGGCTTTGACGCCCGAGAAGCTCGAACTCCTCTCCGGCTACCTGATCGCGCCAGCGGATTCGCCGGAGGAGCGGCACCGGCTGCTGGCGCTTCTACTCGTCAACCTCGGGCTGGTCGAAGCCGTGAAGCTCGCGCCGGAGGCACGCTGGCGCGAGGCGCTGGACCGAACCTACGGACCATCAGCTGTCTGAAGCCTGCAACCGGTCTGTAGAGCTATGGCGCGACTGAGAGACCCAACCGTGATGCGTTCTCGCGGATCCGGTCGTCCAGTGAGACCATCGTCAGCACCCCGTGCGCTTCCTGGAACATCAGAGCCGTCGCCAGATGGAGAGCATCCAGAGTGCGCACCGGCTCGTGCGGGAAGCGGGCTCGAGCGCGATCGAGCACCCGGCCTGTCATGTCGAGGGTCACCCAGGAAGTCGAAACGATGTCGAGTAGCTGGAGCGCGGCCAGCTCATCGGCGGGACCGAGACGCTCGGTGATGACCCCCCGGGCCAAGGCGCGGGCGCACTCCACCCGTGTGACGGTCGACGCGACCACACGCTCCGCATCAGCCAGGTGCTGGCGCACCTCCGCTTCCCGAGGCTCGCCTAGTAGCCAAGTGAGTACCGCACTGCTCTCGGCATAAGCGATCACCGCTCTTCGCGCTCCTCGGCGAGTAGCGCCTTGGCGGTGCCGGCGGGCGCTCGCACCGGTGACGCCCGATACCCGTGCGGATCGTGGGGCTCCCCGATCAGCAGCCCACCAGTCTCGGCCAGACGCCGCAGGGCCCGGTCGGCGTCGGACTCGGCTACCGTTGTGGGACCGGGCACCCTCAATTCCGCGACGACGCGGCCACGATCGGTGACCAGGATGACCTCACCAGCCTGCACCTCGCGCAGGTAACGACTCAGGTGAGCCTTGAGCTCGCGAACGCCGACGGCCTTCATGTTCAATAATGTAGTCTCATGAGACTACATCGGCAAGAGCGCACGCTATTCTACTCCGCCCGCAGACTCTCCACCGGATCGACCCGTGTCGCACGCCAGGCGGGGATCAGCGCCGCCGCCAGGGCGACCAGCCCCAGGATCGCGGCGGTGCCGGCGAACGTGATCAGGTCCAGCGGCTCGACCCCGTACAGCATCCCCTGGGCGAAGCGAGTGGTTGCGGCAGCACCGGCCATGCCCAGCGCCAGGCCGAAGCCCGTCAGCTTCATTCCGTGCCCGATGACCCAGCCCAGGATGTTCGTGCGGTCGGCGCCGAGCGCGATGCGGACGCCCAGCTCGTGGGTCCGCCGGCCGACCAGCTGGGCCAGCACGCCGTAGAGCCCGAGTGCGGCGAGCAGCATGGCGACGGCGGCGAAGGCACCCAGCAACAGAGTACGGAACCGGTCCCCGGCCATCGATCCCGCGACCACGTCGGCCATCGGACGCACGCTGGAGACGGGAACGCTGGGATCCACTTCGCGGATGGCAGCGGTGAGCGCCGCCGCCGAGGGTAGCGCCTCACCCTGGGCACGGACAGCGACGAAGGTGCTCAACCCGCCGAACTGCCACTGGTTGAAGTACATCGTGTTGCGGGTGTCGGTCTGTACGGGTCCGAGCGGCACGTCGCCGACAACGCCGACCACCTCGAAGGGGAGCGGCGGGTCCCATGGAAAGACGACGGACCGGCCGATGGGATCCTCGCCGGGGAAGAACTCCTCCGCCATGCTGCGGTTGATGATGCCGACCAGCGGGGCGTCCGCGACATCGGTCGACTGGAAGTCGCGGCCGCGGATGAGCGGTATGCCCATCATCTCGAAGTAGCCGGGCGCGACGACGCGCCGCACCCCGCTCAACCGGTCCGCCGGCGTGGCGGGCGGCCGCGTGTCCGGGTGCACATAGTTCCAGGGACCGAAGCCGCCCACCACCGGCAGCCGATCGATGAGGCTAGCCGCATCGACGCCGGGCAACGCGCGCAGCCGCTCCAGCGCTCCCTCGTAGAAGATCTGCGGGTCGCGCTCCTCCCCACTGTAGACGACCTGCGGCAGGCGGAGCCGCGCCGTGACAACCCCATGGGGCTGAAAGCCGAGCTCCTCCTGCTGGAGCGCGACGAAGCTCCTGATCAGAAGGCCCGCGCCGATGAGCAGCAGGAGCGACAGCGCCACCTGCCCTACCACCAGGCCGCCCTGCAACCGCATACCGCCGGCTCCACGCACGCCGCGGCGGCCTTCCTTGAGCGCGTCCACCAGCTGCAGCTGCGGCGCCCGGACGGCGGGCACGAGACCGAAGAGGAGTCCGGTGGCCAGCGAGGCGACGAGCATGAAGACGAGCGCCGTGCCGTCCAGCTCGACGCCGGCCAGCCGCGGCAGCGAGTCGCCGCCCAAGACCGCCAACGCCCTCAGCGCGCCATAAGCGACGCCCAGCCCGAGCGCGCCACCGAGCAGCGCGAGAACCACGCTCTCGGTCAGCAAGAGGCGCGCGACACGCCGGCGCGACGCGCCCAGCGCCAACCGCACCGCCATCTCGCCGTGACGACCGACGGCGCGGGCGAGCAGCAGCGCCGCCACGTTGGCGCAGGCGATCAGCAGAACGAGACCGACGGCGCCCTGCAACAGCCAGAGCAGAGCGCGCACACCGCCGACGAACACGTCCTGCATCGGAACCAGCGCGACCGACCAGCCCTGGTTGCTTTCGGGGAACTCCTCGGCGATCCCGGCGGCGAGCGCAACCAGCTCCGCGTTGGCACGCTCGATCGTCGCGTCCGGCGCCAGCCTGCCGAAGGCACGGAAGTTGTTGTTGCCACGCCCCTGCGCCTGTCGCTCGCTCCACCTCATCGGCCGCCACAGCTGCGCCCATTCCGGGAAAGCGAAGCCAGCCGGCATCACGCCGACGACCTCGTAGACCCCGCCCTCCAGTCCGATCGTCCGGCCCACGATATCCGGGTCGCCGCCGAACCGGCTCTGCCAGACCGCATGGCTAAGCACCACCGGGTTGCCCGAGCCCGGGTCTTCATCGTCGAGCAGGAACCCACGGCCGACCACCGGCTCCGTGCCCAGCGTTCGGAAGAAGTTGCTAGACGCCGCCGCACCCATCAGCACTTCCGGCTCGTCGCCGCCCGTGGTCACGAAACGCTCGGGCCAGACCAGGAAGGCGGCCAGTTCCTCCAGCGTCGTGGCCCGCTCCCGGTAATCCAAGTAGTCCACCGCCGATACCGTGTTGTTCCTGCCCTCCGGCGTGCGGCCCCACAGCCAGACAAGACGGTCCGCCTCCGGGTACGGCAATGGCTCCAGCAGCACCGAGTCGACAACGCTGAACATGGCGGCGTTGGCGCCCAGGCCGATGCCAAGGATGCCGATCAGGATCAGATAGAAGAGTGGACTCCGCGCCATCGAGCGCAGCGCGAACCGCAGATCGGAGAGCGTAGATGCGAGCATCGCGGGCGACTCCTGCCGGGGTGGAAAGGCCGCTTCGTTATTCGCTGTATTAGACAGTCACAGCCGAGGTGGGGTTGCGTACGGACAGCACGTGCACGAGGGGCTTTGACCTACGGCCACTACGGCGCGGCCGGCGGGCCAGTTTCGGGAAGTTCGCCGAGAATCGCCGTGACCGACGCACGGAGGGCTGAGAGCTCTCCATCGACGACGGCCTACGGCCGGATCTCGAACGATTCACCACCATCGCCGCGATAGGCGGAGAACCCGCGGCGATCCAGCGTATAGATCGTGAAGGCGCGCATCTCCTCGGCCAGCGCCACCAACGTCGCGTCAGCGAAGTCCGCGGGAACGTCCGCGTACTTCCGCATCACCTCCTTGCTGCGGGTCAGCGAAGCACGGGAGGACGGGACCAGCACAGCGCCACCGCGGATGAAGAACTCGAGGCAGGCCTCGGCGCCGCCGCTCACCCGGCCCAGCATGTACACGCTCTCGGTAAGGACCGCCTCGGTGCTCAGCAGCGTGCCCCGGAATTCTCGCAGCGCCGCACCGCAGGCTTCGTGCGCATCGTCATCCCGATGCAGGAAGGCCACCAGCGCGCCCGTGTCCAGCAAGGCGCGCTCAGCCGCCACCGAAGATCTCCTTCAGGTACTCGCGGTGTCGCGCCCCCAGGTCTGGCGGGCCGCCGTAGACCACCCCCGCCAGGTCGCGCACCCGGTCGAAGGGGCGAGCGCCCGGTCGGCTATCGAGGGGTTGCTCCAGGTAGGCGCGGATCGCCTCCCGCACCAGTTGTGAGCGCCGCACCCCACGCAGGGCGGCGGTGCGATCCAACCGCTCCACCAGCTCCTCGGGAATCCGCACTGTGATCTGCGATTCCATAGTCCTCCCCTTGCCTTTGCACTGCATCGCAAGGCAATGTAGTGCGACGCTTGTAGAGGCGCAAGGCTCGTAACAAGAGGATCTGGACGCACGGCTGTCGCGCATATATACTTGAACGAAACATATAGGAACGCACCATACCCCGGGAGGCCTCTTTGTTCAGCCCGGCACTCAAGAAGGGTAGCCTCGAGCTCCTCCTCCTTTCCCTCCTGCAAGACACGTCGCGACACGGCTACGAGATCGGCAAGCTGATCGAGCAGCGCTCGGGCGGCCGTCTGCGGTTTCGGATCTCCTCGATCTACCCGATCCTCTGCCGGATGGAGGGTCGCGGCTGGATCGAG
>JBDHHZ010000200.1:0-5710 GCA_039589115.1 Gemmatimonadota bacterium
CGCCAATGCGACGAATGAAGAGGGAACTTCACTATGACACTCTCGGAAATTGTTCAACGCGGCTGGGATGCGGTTGCGGCAGGTGATATGGACGCCTTGGTCGCGGATTACACACAGGACATGATTTTCATCATGCCCGGCCAAGCAGACCTGATTAAGGGCATCCCGGATTTTCGTGCTGCGGTGGAGAATTTGAGTGCTGCGGTGCCAGCTGGTTTCGAAATAGAGGCGCTGCGACATATAGAAGGCGGAAATGAAGTTGTGACAATCTGCTCATGGAAGTCAACGAAGGTGGAAGCGTCGCAGCTTGCCGTACTATTTCGATTTCGCGGCGACAAGATTCATGAGGAGCGTTGGTTCGTGGATACCGAGCAATGGAAGCAGGCATTTTGAGTCAAGGCGGATTCTGCAGTTTGTCGAGCGCGAGCGCCCCGTCGCTGCCTTCAACCACACCCCAAACCGACCTTGGACACAACGCAGTGACCACCGCAATCCTCGTAAGCACTATCGCCCTTCCTGTCGAGGCACTCGCCCAGTGCGCAACGGTCAGCCCCCGCGCGACCGCCGTGGCGGGACGTCTGCTCAGGCATGTCACAGCAGGCGCCGTCGGTTGAAGCCCGCTTGTTCGACTTAGACTAGCCCGGACTATTCATGAAGCCCGTAGCGAGGGCGCCGATACCGATGGAGATTCCAACGAGCTACCGTAGCCTTTCGTCGATGCACCGCCTGATCCGCACCGGCTCGACCCTGGCGGCCCATGAGATCGAGCAGATCCGGATTCGCGCCCTGCACACCACGGGCACCGGCTCGACCTGGATCGACGACGTGCACGTCGAGCTGGTCGCCGCGCCCGAGCCGGGCACCGTGACGCTGGCAGGCCTGGGCCTGCTGGGTCTGGCCGGGTTCGGGCGACGCCGGCGCCGCTAGACGGCGCCCTCTACCTCCCTTCCGACCCCCCCCCGCGCGCTCTCGACGCCGTATTGCACTCCCGCAGCGATGCCGAAATCGAGATCTCCCGGGGGGCGCCCTGTCGTCGAACCGGCCTGGAGAGGCGTCCACCGAATGAACCGACTCCCGGGTGGCCCTGGCGGGCACCGGGCTCGGGGCGATCGCTTGCTGCGGCGGCCTTCTGCGCTGGCGTGGGGAGCGTAGAAGCGGAGCCCGGAGACGGTCACCGTGCACGGTGTCCCTTCCCGCGACATTGACCCGCCGCTTGCCGACATGTTGCAATGGGCCCCACCTCGCCCGAACGACTCAACCCATGGCGACAAATCGGAGACGACCCATGTCGAGCCAGGAATCCCAGAAATCGCTGACCGACTGGATACCCACGCCCGAATTCGAGGATTACAGGGAGCGATTCAGAGAGCACTTCGAGATGGAGCGCCGTGAAGACGGCGTCCTCTACGTCTGCATGCACACGCTGGGTGGCGAAGTTCAGTGGAACGCTCAGCTGCACCGTGCCATCTGGCAACTATTCCGCACCATCGGCTCTGATCCGGGGAATGAGGTGCTCATCTTCACGGCCAAGGGCGAAAACTGGATGCGTGGTTTCGACACCGCTAGCTGGGCCGAGATCGAAGAGCCGGCCATGGGTGGTAACCCAAAGCGCGCGACTTACGAGAACATGTTCTATGACGGTCGTCAAATGCTGATCTCTCTGATCCACGACGTCGAGTTCCCGACGATCTGTGCGTTTCCGGGTTTCGGTTTTCACACTGAAATCGGTCTGATGATGGACATTGTGATCGCCTCTGACGACGCGATCATCCTGGATGATCACTACGGTTTCGGCCTGGTCCCCGGTGACGGCATCCATAGCTGTTTCATCGAACTGATGGGCATCCGTCGCGCATCGTACGCCATGTGGATGGGCAAGGCGATCGATGCCAAGACGGCTCTGGACTGGGGTCTGGTCAGCGAGCTGGTACCCAAGGAAAAGCTGATCGAGCGCGCCTACGAGATCGCTGACCGCCTCATGTCCCAGCCTCGTGTCACCCGTCGCATCACGACCCAGGTCTTCCGCCGCCAGTGGAAACAGCGCATCGTCAATGATCTCGACGGTGCATTCGGTATGGAAATGTACGTTGATCTAGCTACCGAGGAACGTCACACCGACGAGAAGGCGCAAGCCATAATCGACGCGGAGAAGTCTGAGCTGGCATTCCTGCGCAAAGGTCGCAAGGACGGCATGAAGTTCAAGTAGCTTGATCCCGACCTTGCAGACCGTTTGGAAGCCCTGTCGGCCTTTTCGGCCACCGGCAGCGGCCCGCCCTGCTGATCGCCACCGGCCTCGCCGGGCTGGCGGCGCGGAGGCGGGTCTGAGAACGAAAGCTAGAAGCGCCTATCGCGCCGAACCCGGCTGCCCGGGGCCTCAAGCCCTGGGGCACAACGCCTCACCTCGATCCTTTATCTTCCTGGCCTCGCCATTCCTACCGGCTCAGCTGCCACATCTCCCTAAGGGAGATGATCCATGGTTCTTCCCCACTCGACGCACCTGGCCCTGCGCCCGCTCACCTTGGTCGTCCTCCTGTTGGGGGCTTCCGCTGCCTCCGGTGTGCCCGTTGAGATCGGCCTGAACTTCACCGCGGCACGCGGGTCGGGTCCAGCCGATGTTATGGGTGCCGTCGGCGAGGAACACGTCGTTCACTTCATCAACGATCAGTTCAAGGTGTTCCTGAAGACAGATGGCACCGAGGTGCAGGCCCAGTCGTCGAGCCAGTTCTGGCAGCGTGCCGGCGTCGCTTCGTCGGGCTCCTTCGATCCCCGGGTCGTCTACGACCCCTTCATCCAGCGCTGGTATGCCGTCGAGACCGACAACTCCTTCTCGCCGGACAGCCGCTATCTCTTCGCCGTCTCCGATTCCGCGGATCCGACGGCCAGCTGGACCGGCTTCACCATCGACGGCGATTCCACGGACACCACCTGGGTCGACTTTCCGAGGCTCGGCTTCAACGGCGACGCGGTCTACCTCGCGGCCAACATCTTCGGGAATGTGAGCGACGAGCCCGAGTTCAGCAACGTCGTAGTGCTGCCGAAGCCGGACTTGCTGTCACCAACGCCTACCATTGCGAACCGAACCGAGTTTCAGAACATACCCTTCGACCAGGTCAGCTTCTCGCCGCAGCTCACGGCGGACCTCGATGACACCGGCGGAACCGCCTACATGGTGAGCAGGTCCGGCGTGCCTGGTGTGGTCCAGCTGCCTACCGTGGAGGACCCGGCAGGCAGCCCGTCCCTCGGCCGGACCGGCGCCGCAGGCTTCCTGCTCGTGGATCCGGTCGCAGGAGGCTCACCCACGGACGCCGAGCAACCGGGGACGAGCCTGCCTCTCGACGTCGGGAGCCTCGGAGCAGACGATGGTTTCACGTCGAACTTGGTGCTCCAGAACGGGTCGCTCTGGGGCGTGCGCATGGTGAACAATTTCGACGGCACGACGACCGCCCAGTGGTTGCAGTTCGATCCCGACGCGCAGTCGGTGATCCAGTCTGGCGCGATCGCGGAGCCCGGGCTCAACCTGATCTATCCCTCGATTGCTGTGAACGAGTTCGACCAGGTGGTGATCGGCTTCACCGGTGTCAGCGAGGACGAGTTCGCCAGCGCCTATGCGGTCGTCGGCGAAACGCTCAACGGGGTGACGGCCTTCGGCGAACTGGTCCTCCTCAAGGCAGGCGAGTCCGAGTACGAAGTCGTCGACGGCATCGGTCGAAACCGCTGGGGCGACTACAGCACGACCGTGGTGGACCCCGAGAACACCCGTGTCTTTTGGACCTTCCAGGAGTGGGCTGAGTTCAGCGACGGCTGGGGGACCCAGATCACGCAGCTGATCGTCGTCCCCGAACCCACCACCGCCCTCCTCCTCGCCACCGGCCTCGCCGGGCTGGCGGTGCGAGGACGGGGGCTGCACTGAGCCACAGCCCACGCGTGATTCGAGGATCCGCTTGCCCCGGTACATGCCCTTCCCCAGCAGCATGTCGCAGAAGTGCCGGTAGTCGCCGAAGGTGCTGACCAGGCCCTCGCCTCCGAGCTGGGCCTTCGTGCCCGGCGCGTAGGTGAGCTCGTCGTGGTCGTTGGTGAAGAACGAAGTGCCCTCGTCGAACTTGATGCCGACCGCGTTGGTCGGCTCGTAATCGGGCTTCTTGAACAGAACCTGGAATCGCTTGCGGTCCTCGGGTGACAGGTCGAACTTCGTGTTGGTCATTCCAAGCGGTTCGAAGATGTTCTCGCTCAGGAAGACGAAGAACTCCTGGCCCGAGAGGACTTCGACCAGGCGGCCCAGGATCGCCTGGTTGAGGCCGTAGAGGTACTCCGTCCCGGGCTCGAACTCGACGGGATGCGCGGCGACGACCCGCACGAAGTGCCCCAGATCCTCCCAGGGGTCCATGTGGCTCGGGCCCTCCACCTGGTCGTAGTAGCCGTAGCCGCTCCGGTGCGTGAGGAGATGGACAACCAGCAGCTCGTTCCGGCAGCGGCATACCTGCCCTTCGTCGTCCTTGCAGCGCAGGTCCGAGAAGACGGGGACGTACTTGGAGACCGGGTCGTCGATCTCGTAGAGCCCCCTCTCGTGCAGGATCATCATGGCCGCGATGGTGATCGGTTTGGACATCGACCAGATCGGGAAGATGGTGTCCGCCGTGATCGGTGTGTCGCCGGCGCGGCCCGAGTTCACGATGGAGTAGGCCAGCGTCTCCTCGCCCCGGAAGACCCCCGCCACGCTCCCGCCCGTGACGCCCCGGGCGATCAGGGCGCGCTGGTAGGTCTCGACGTTCTGCTGCACGGCGCGAGCGCCGCGCAGCTCGATGCGATGGCCCCCGCAGGAGAGGATGGTGAACGCCAGGATGGATGCGGCGACCGTGCGGACTCGGCTCGATCCGGTGTGCATGACCGATCCTCTCGTGAGCGCCCGGCGTCGTGGGCGGGCCGAGCGCGGTCGCAATCGTACCGCGGGGCCGAACTCCCCACCCCCGTGGCCCGTGTACAATCCCGGAATGGCGACGAACGCCCTCTCCTGATTCAGGGTGCTCGGCCTGGCGGGCTGGCGTCGGCTTCACTTCTCGCCCCTTCGCAGCGCCCCCAGCACCACCGCCGTCACGTAGTTCCCCGGCGTCCGCAATTTCAGCAATCGTGCAAATCAGCTCAGTCCGCCAAGCGGGACCGTCTGGGGACGCCGAAGAAGCGCGGAACTTGCCTGGAGTACTCTTCATACTCCGGCCCGAATCGCTCTCGCAGCCATGGCTCCTCCGCGAAGGGCGACAGACCCAGCTCCACGGCCAAGAGCACGGCGGCGACCAGCGCCAGGAGCGAATTGCACAGAAGCCCGAAGCCGAGGTAGCCCACAATGAACCCGACGCACTGCGGGTTCCGCGAGTGGCGGTAGAGCCCGCTCGTTACCAGCGAACCCTGCAATCCGAAGCTGGCAGCGACCGTCAACCGTCGCATCGCTGCGAGCCCGACGCCGAAGCCCGACGGCACGAGCATGAGACCGGCTACAAGTCGTGCCCAGCCCGGAACGCCCCAGCCATCCCAGTCAAGGACACCCAGGACGAGCGGCCCCACCATTGTGATCTCGATGAAGATCCAGCTCAGATACACCTGCCACGAGCCTGCGCGAGGTGGCGGCCAAATCCGCACAGCGGGTCGCCCCCACGACAGGAGGACGCCAGCGATCGACAGCATCGCGCTCACCACCACGATCCAGAAGATGAGCTGT